>JANMVQ010000090.1:0-2946 GCA_031392845.1 Chloroflexota bacterium | reverse complement strand
CCAAGGAATTTGGGCTGGGTCGCGCTGGGCGAAGATTTTGATTTTGTCGCCGTTGATCACAATATCGTTGCCATCGACTTCGACTTTGCCCTTGAAGCGCCCGTAGTTGGAGTCATACTTGAACAAGTGCGCGTTGGTTGCGGCAGGCACCAAATCGTTGATGCCAACAATATCAAACTGATCCTTGTGGTTCTCGACCAGAACTTTGAGCACTTGTCGACCAATGCGACCAAATCCGTTAATACCAATTTTTGCTTTTGCCATTTTGTCTTCTGTACCTTTATGCCTCTCATCTGAGAGACTCCCTTTATTGTAGATTGCACACTATTATCCGCGATCAGGCGGAGCCGTCTAGGGGATTTGGCATCCTATAATCGTTTGGCGCAAACGCCCCTAATCATGTCCTCAATATCATGTCCTCAATCGCTTATCTTTACGATCCGCTCTTTCTGGAGCATACCTTGCATGGGCACCCGGAGCATGCTGGGCGGCTGAGCGCCATCATGGCGCGCTTGCAACATGAAAACGCGTTGGCGGACGCCACACAATTGGCTTGCATACCAGCTACCGATGCCCAGCTTACTGAGGTTCATCAGTATGACTATGTGTCGCAAGTGTTTTCGATCAGTGGTTTTGGCGGCGGACACATGGGTCCGGATACGTATCTGACCGATGTCAGTTATGACGCTGCCGTGTTGGCAGCTGGCGCATGCGCCACGGCAGCAGATGCGGTCATGCGTGGTGAAGTTCAACGCGCCATTGCATTCGTGCGCCCGCCGGGGCATCATGCCTTTGCCGATCACGGAGAAGGATTTTGCCTGTTCAATAAT
Organism: Chloroflexota bacterium; assembly: GCA_031392845.1. GTDB lineage: Bacteria > Chloroflexota > Anaerolineae > J036 > Brachytrichaceae > JANMVQ01. The sequence continues at coordinate 2,116 of JANMVQ010000090.1, read as the reverse complement.
GTGGCGTTTGCAGCGCGGGCGGCCCAGAAACAGGCTGGTTGCGAGCGGGTAATAATTGTTGACTTTGACGTGCACCATGGCAATGGCACTCAAGCTATTTTCTATGACGACCCAAGCGTGTTGTATATCTCGTCGCATCAGATGCCACTGTATCCGGGCACTGGTCGCATCAATGAGATGGGGCGTGGCAAAGGGATGGGCTGCACGATCAACGTGCCGCTGCTGCCGGGGGCAGGTGACCAGGCATTTGCCCAGGTTTTGGATGAAGTGATTGCACCTGCGGCCCGACGTTATCGCCCCCAATTGGTACTGGTCTCGGCGGGTTTCGATGCTCACTGGCGTGACCCCTTAGCGCAAACTAGCGTCTCGCTTGCCGGTTTTGCCCGTATGATGCGTGGCCTGTGTGAGCTCAGTGAAGAATTGTGCGCTGGCAAATTGGTGACCGTACTCGAGGGCGGGTATGATTTGGATGCGCTCAGCTATGGCGTGCTCAACACACTGCGCGTGATGCAAGATAAAGATGAAATAAACGATCCTCTTGGTGCATCGACTGAGCGTGAGACCGATATCCGTAAAGTGATCCGAGCGGTGCGCGAGGCGCATGGGCTGTGAGTCGAGAAGCACTCATGATCATCAATCAGCAATAACCCAAATCTATAAACCATGTCCTATTCAGCTGACTACATTAAGCGAATGATCGAGCAAATGGGTGCGTTCATGCTCGCGTTGCGTGACAAATTGGACGAAGATAAACCAAACGAGGTGTTAACTGACGTGCAGGAGAGTTATCGCCAACTCTTTGGTGTGGATGGCGAATTCTTGCTGAATGCGCCGGAGAATTACTTGGCGTTGATGACTGGCATTGGGCGAGTCGGTGACAGCGATAAGACGATTTCGTTGGCTGATCTGTTGACGATTGAAGGCGAGGCCTATGCGCTCAAAGGCATGTATGAGGAGAGTGTGCGTCGCTATTCCAAAGCGCTAAATGTGTTGATCGACACCTTTCTCACGCTTGGCTATGCCAAATCGGCGGATCACACCGAACGTATTGCCCATCTGGTCAGCCTGACTGCAGATGAGACGATGTCGTCCGAAACGCTGCTGCGGCTATTTCGTTATTCCGAGCGCATCGGCGAGTTTGCCCAAGCTGAGGATATTTTGTATGAACTGCTCGAAAACGCCCCGACCGATGTTGCCTACGATGATTTGGCCGATGAAGGCGTAGCCTTCTACGAGCGCTTGCAGGGATTGGATGATGTTACGCTCACTGCAGGCGGCTTGCCACGCGACGAAGTCGAAGATGGCTTGCATGAGCTGCTCAACCCGAATTAGCGAATTCATCTTGCTTTTGACGATTTGCGCGTCTGCGCTATTCTGTCCACATGGCTATTGATTTTGGATTGGTATTGCCTGCTGGCCCGCAGCAGAACAACAAGCACAGCATCGATGCGTGGTTAGACGATTTAGACGCCCTGTTGCCCAGCCTGGCCCCGCGATTCAGCGGGCTATGGATGACCGACCATTTCTTTTGGGAGGATCAACCGACCTACGAAGCGTGGACGGTGTTGGCGTTTGCCGCTGCACGCTGGCCGCAATTTCAGATTGGCCCGATCGTGCTGGGGCAGAGTTACCGAAACCCGGCGTTGCTAGCCAAGATGGCGGCCACGCTGCAAGCCCTGTGTCGTGGACGTTTCATCATGGCGTTAGGTGCGGGTTGGAAGGAAGATGAGTATTATGCTTACGGCTATCCTTTCCCCAGCCCCGGTGTGCGAGTGGCACAGCTTGAAGATAGCCTCGAAATCATGACCCGCCTGTGGCAGCAGCCAGGCCCAGTGAGCTATCAGGGCGCGCACTACAGCATTACCAACGCCTACTGTGAGCCAAAGCCCGATCCTATCCCCAAAATTATTGTGGGTGGCGGCGGCAAAAAAACGATGCGCTTGGCGGCGCGCTTTGCCGATTGGTGGAGCTTGCCGGATGCCAATGTCGCGGCTTATCGCGCGCACCTGCCAACTTTGGATCAGCATTGCCAAGAGTTGGGGCGCGATCCCAAGACGCTGCGGCGCACCTGGTTTGGGCGATTGGCAGTGGGGCAAACTGAAGCCGAGGCCGAATC
>JANMVQ010000086.1:0-2154 GCA_031392845.1 Chloroflexota bacterium | reverse complement strand
GTGCTCCAGTAGTCGCCCGATGCGGCGTCGCCCAAAGCGATCGCCAAGTTGTGTGCATCCGGATTGAGCGGGTCTGCGCCCAAGCTGGCCAGTGAGCGCGGATTGGTGGGTGCAAATCTGTCTGCGGGGTTGGGTTGAAAGCGCAACGGGTCATTGAGGCGTTGCAGGCGATATTCCCGGTCGAGGTTCAGTTGTTGAAGCTCCACCCCACTTGGTGCATCTAAGGTGGGACCCGTAGCACTGGCACCGGTGCGAGACCAGCGCTGATTGGCTTCGTCATATTGCCAGCCGCGAATTGAGTTGGGGTTGCGCGTCGCGTCGCGCGAGTCGTATTGAAAAAGCAGCCTGTAGCCACTTTGTGCCGTGTCACCAACAAGGTCACCTAGGCGTAAATCGCTCAGCATCGTCAGGCGCGAGCCTATGATCGCCTTGAGGTAACTCGTTGAGTCGCCGATCGCATCGGTCCAAATGGCATTGCCTTGTGCGATCTTGCTAGGGTCGCCCGAGTCGAACAAATATCCAATTGACGTTTCCAGCGTCCAGGCTTTGGCTGGAATGCCGTTCGCTTCGAACAAATTCTTGTGATATCCCCTGATAGTTTCGCCGTCGAGGGTCAGGCCGCGATCTCCGATGCGGTCGTCAAATAGGGTTTTACGAGCGTTGTAGTCTGCCAGGGTCAGATCAGCGCCAAACTTGTTCCACTTGACTTCAGTCCAGGTGGTTTGAATGCTGCCAGGCACGTAAGCGGCGGCATGGTTGTTTGCCAGTTGTCCAAACGCGGTGTCATTGCGCACCACCTCCAGCGCACGGGCGGCGTAAGGGTCACCCAAGCCCTTGAGGTAGTTCCAGTAAAGCTCACGCTTCCCTGTGTCGGCATAGGATTTCAGAATGGAAAGGTCTGTGTTAGTCAGGGCGGTAGGCATGATGGTGTTTCTCGATTACGGAAGTGGTTAGGGTTTTTGAACGGGGGAGTTGACAGGTGATGGGTTGGCACTCTCGGATGGCATTGGCGCAGCAGGCACAACGCCAAAGGACTTCAGCATCTCATTGACTCGGCGTTCCATGGATTTCCAACTTTCTCGGTAGTGGCGGGGGTAATTTAAGGTCACCATCGCATTGAGGAATGGCTCCAGATAAGTGTGTTCACACCTTGGGTTGTAGGTGAGAAGCTTGCCTGTGGCGATCTGGACTTTCCGGTCTGGTACGTCATCCGGCAGGCAAGTCAACATGGTTTTGATGCCACCTTGCGCATCACGCAAGATAAAGCGGTCGTCGCGCAGACTTGGAGCGTCAGCATGGCAAGTCTTGGAATCGATATGGTGGTACTCCATTCCAAATCGATCCCCGGGCATCCGCCTTTGGAAGCAATCGGGGTGTTTCATGCCAAGACGAGAGAGCAGAGTGTCCTGCCATAACCCATAACGCTCGTTTTCAGGTGGAAAATATCTGACGTGATATTTGAAGCTCATTTTTTCCGTCAACGAGTCGGGGTACTCGAACTTCCAGTTATTGGCTGCACTTCGGGCCTGCAGATCGGGCAAATCGACTTCAAAGTACATCGTGTCACGAACGGGCGACTTGTTCTCAGGAGCCCCCGGCACGGGCGGGCCGGCGAGTACGAAATGATCCAGATAGCCCACAGGGATTTTGAGCGTGATGATGTCGTTCACGTTTTGGCGGTACATCTTCACCGTTGCTGTGCCGCTGTAGTCGCGTGGGCTTTGCGAGCAGGCACTCAGGGGGTACGCGATGCACAGTGTGAAGACCAAGGATTTGAGTAGGTTAAACGGTCTAGTTTTCATGCCGCCACCTCCCAAGCCAAATCATTCGCTACAAGCTGTTTTTTAGAGACAAATCGGGCCATAGCCCTTGTCCGATATGCATAACTAGCTACAAGTTTAGAAGTTATTGAGGCTTTCATCATTGCCGCCTCCGGTCTTAAGTCATCACTGAATCGCCGATTCATTTCACCCCCTTCAACCCCTGCATATCCACCACTCCCTGCTCGGGCGTGCGCGGGATGATCTCAGAGCCCAGCATGAAAGCATTGCCCAGCAGAAAGGGCGGCGGCACAAACTCCACATACTGGGTTTGCCTGTCCGCCAGCTGCAACTTGACTTCATAGGTTTTGGCCATGGATCCGGGTTTGAAGCC
>JANMVQ010000040.1:0-6449 GCA_031392845.1 Chloroflexota bacterium | reverse complement strand
ATTTGATCTACGATCCCAACTTCAGCTTTCTAAGTTATGGCTTGCAGCAATTGGGCATCACCGAGCGACGCATTGGCTTTTTGAGTGACAAAAACACGGCGTTGTATGCAGCTATGGTGATGGCAATCTGGAAGTTTTTACCATTCATGATCGTGATGTTGTTGGCCGGGTTGCAAGCCATCCCAGGTGAGTTGTATGAAGCGGCTGCGATTGACGGTGCTGATTTGGGCCAGAAGTTTCGCCACATCACACTACCCTTGCTCAACCGTGTAGGCAGCGTGGCCCTCCTGCTCAGCGTGATCTCAGCCTTTAACCATTTCGATTCGCTGTTTGTATTGACCGGTGGCGGACCCGGCAATCGCACGATGTTGCTCTCGCTAATGACGTATCAATCAGCTTTCCGCTATTTTCAGATTGGCTATTCATCCGCGCTGGGCATTTTGATGATGTTGATTCTGCTGGTGCCACTAACTTTGTATATGCGACGCGTATTGCTGGATGTGTGATCTTTATGACAAGCCCTGCTGATTTCGTCCGTACTCGCTTGCCCAAGTTGGTGCTGATTTACTCTTGGCTGATCTTGATCTCAATCTTCACCGCCGGGCCTTTTGTGTGGATGCTGAGCACTTCGTTCAAATCACGCGAGGATATGTTCAGCAAAATCCCAGTATTGCTGCCCACAAAGCCCACTCTGGCAAACTACGATTACGTGTTCAATAAGACGCTGGCTGGTCGCTACTTTCTGAATAGTTTGTTGATCGCGGCAGCAACCACAATCTTGGGCATATTGCTCACTACATTGGCGGCCTACGCCATCTCACGTTTTCGTTTTCGCGGACGCAGAGAGTTGGCAACCTGGCTTATCAGCGGACAAATGTTGCCGGGTGTAGTGACCCTGATTCCTCTATTTGTCATGCTTACTTCGTTGGGGTTGGTCAATACTTATCTTGGTCTCGTCCTGGTCAACCTTGTGGTAGCCATTCCGTTTTGCACCTGGATGTTAAAGGGTTACTTCGACACCGTGCCTGTTGATTTGGAAGAGGCCGCCATGATTGATGGCTGCTCGCGCTTACAGGCAATTCGGCGCGTGTTTTTGCCTGTTGCCTCGCCCGGTGTAGCGGCGGTAGCATTGTTTGCGTTTACCACCGCTTGGCAGGAGTTTACATTTGCACTTACTCTGTTGAAAGACCCAAAGCTCTATCCACTTTCGGTCGGGATCAATTTCTTCGTCGGTATCCAAGGCACAGTATTGTGGGGCAACATTATGGCCATGGCGGTGTTGATCATAGTGCCGTCACTTATCTTCTTCCTATTTCTGCAACGCTATCTGGTAAGTGGACTGACCGCAGGCGCTGTGAAGGCCTGACATAGCAGCGTCCCTCATCACAATCATTTATTTGCTTTTAACTATGACCCTCGATATTATCCCACTGATCGCAGCCCCGACAGACCCGGCGGATTGGCCTGTCTGGCGTGAGCACTTGCACGCTTGGCGCACAAAGACGCTGGCTGAGCTGAGCTATGACGATCATCTATATCGTCGCCCAGATTTCGCCTGGATCACCGCATGTTTTTCATACGCCCTGGTCATGATGAACGACGAGGCCTTCTACGACGCACAGACGAATCAGTTCAAAATCGATGAATTCCTTGATGAAGGCGAGCGCGAATTCGGTGGTTATGATGCAATTGTCTACTGGCACGCCTATCCGGTCATTGGCTTTGACCAACGCAATCAGTTTGATTTTTATCGCGATATGCCAGGCGGATTAAAGGGGTTACGCACAGTAAGTCGCAAGCTACATGATCGCAATGTGAAAGTCTTTCTGTGCTACAACCCGTGGGATACTGGCACACGTCGTGAAAGCAGAGATGATCTTGATGTTATGGCCGACTTTGTCAATGCTATTGAAGCAGACGGCATCTTCCTCGACACGATGAAGCACGGTGCACCGGTCTTTCGCGCGAAGCTTGACGCATTGCGCACCGGGGTGGTGTTGGAGAGCGAGGCTGCGCTGCCAATCGAATATTTGCACGATCATCACATGAGCTGGGCGCAATGGTTCAAAGATAGCATTGCGCCAGGCGTGCTGGCCAATAAATGGCTGGAGCGGCGTCACATGATGCATGGTATTCAGCGCTGGGACCATGATCACACCGATGAACTACAAACAGCCTGGATGAATGGGGCCGGGGTATTGGTGTGGGAGAACGTCTTTGGATCATGGGTGGGTTGGAATGCGCGCGACCGCAGTCTGCTGCGCAGCATGTTGCCCGTGCAGCGTCGCTATCACGAATGGTTTTCCCATGGCGAGTGGGTGCCCTTGGTTGAGACGCGGCAGCCTCATGTGTATGCCACGCTGTGGCAGCGCAACGGTGTGCGGCTATGGACACTGGTCAATCGCAGCGAATGGGATATCTCAGGCGATCTGTTAGCGGTGCCGCACCAAGGCCAGGTGTTTGCGGATGGCGTACAAGGTCGCATGCTCGAAGTGCCAGACCACGGCGCGACAATCGCCCTGACTGGCACGCTACCACCGCGTGGCGTGGGCGCATTTATTGCCCTGGATAAGCACGCTGTAGATGATGCGTTTCTACAATTTCTGCGCATGCAATCAGAAACATGGGCTCGGGCCAACTTTAATACCACCTATCCTGCCCGCTTGGTGCAGCGCAAACCGCTGTCAAATCCACTAACCACCGGGGACACATCAAACATGGCGGCAGTCGATGGCTTTCAGGGCGAGCTACAGGTGACTTATCGTATTCGCGAATGCGCCTTCTATAGCAATGAACAGTTTGCCGACCGGTGGCCACCGCTGCCTGACTTTCATAATGAAGCAACCATCAGCAGCCCAGTGAGCCTGCCGCCTTATTACATTGACACACTGCCGGTAAGCAATCGTCAATTTCAAACCTTCATTCAAGCCAGCAGCTATCGTCCAAGCCAGTTGGAAAACTATTTGCGGCATTGGGTGGACGGCCGGCCGCACCCTGGCGAGGAAGATCAACCGGTGGTGTATATCGATCTGGATGACGCGCGGGCCTATGCGCGCTGGGTAGGCGCGCGGCTGCCAACCGAGATGGAATGGCAACAGGCGGTAGCCCAAGAAATTGCCCATCACGGCCAAGTCTGGGAATGGACCGAAAGCGAACACAGCGACGGACGCAACCGCTTTTGCATGCTGAAAGGGGGTAGCCCTTGGCAAGCATCCGGATCGTATTGGTATGCCGACGGTGGCGTGCATCACGCCACCTTCAGCGCCAAGTATTTGTTGATGTGGCCTGGCATCAGTCGCAGTTCAACCATCGGCTTTCGTTGCTGTATTGCAAAGGGTAAGGCACTGTGACTTCAGATTCCGACTGCATCATGACCCCTCGCCAACGCGTGGCACAGACTATCGGTCCAAGGATCTGCTTGCGGGTTTACCGGTGTCGCCGGTTGCGGCAGACTCAATGATTCCACTACCGCCTGTGCTCGGCAATGGGGATAAGAATCTGGGGTGGCGGGTTTGAGCGGGGGTGGCGGTTTGATGGGTTTTGCCGAAACCGGTGCGGCTGGTTCGGGCGGCGCAGGGGCGGTGATACAGGGGGTGTCAGCGCGGTTTGTCTAGCGGCCATTTGTGCAATCGCTTGGTCGACAGCGACTCGAACCCGCGCTTCCCAAATTAACCGTTCTCGGCGGCGCTGGTCGTAAATCCAAATTCCAACCGCCACCGCCAATATCCAAACAAAGCCCAAAACTGGGATGATCGCTATTTCTCCACCCATATGCCAAAGTTTGGTGGCATTCCTGCGATTATGTCAAACCCCTGATTTACCGACAATTAGCGTTTAGAGCACCTCGTTTCGAGCGCAGCGGCATGACGGGTCGGGCTATAGGAGGCCACGCAATCCGACAACACAATTGCATTGAAACCATGATCATTGGCACCGGTGACCGTGCTGAAGACACACACATCGGTGGTCACCCCTGCGATCAGCAGATGGCGGATGCCGTGGGTGCGCAAGATTTGATTCAGCTCAGTATTGTGTCGTCAAAACGTTTAGGCGTATAGCCCGTGCGCAGCCACCCTAGGAAGGTGCGCGCCATGTCGGCGGTGATGTTGCCGACATCCTGATCGCCGACATGCTCAATAAAGTGCTTGAGATCATGCCGATATCCGGCGATCGTGCCGAGGCTGATGGCCTCAGCCAACTTAAAATTGAAGAAGCCCTCAATAGCTTTGGAAAGTAAAAGACCTGACGACCTATGGTTCATTTTGAAAACCTCCAAATTTTTAGGTTTTCCGAACTGTAGATCGTCAGGTCTTTTGATTTGCCTAGCCTGACAGCCGATGATGGCAAAAAAATAGCGGGAGTAGGATTCGAACCCCTTCGGGACCTTCAGGTTATGAGTCCCAATCCTGAAACCCCTATGAATTGACCATTTCAGAATTGACTCAGCTCACCTGTTGATTTTCGTCTCGTGTGGACCTGTTGAGTTGTGGTTGAGAGTATACAGAGCCAAAACCTTTCGTCAAGATGGATGAACAGATTAGTGCTAGACTTTCCTTCATGAGCGACATGCTATATGCGCCACAACGGGTATTGACTGCGATTGAGCAACTGAGCGCGGCCGATTTGGATTGGTTGTTGCCACGCGTGATCGCGCTTCGACTCTCTCGCAAGGGTGCAGCTTTACCTCACAAAGAAACGCAACTATTAGCGCAGATTACTCACAGTATTCCGGTTGAAGTTCAGAGCCGCTATCAGAAGTTGATTGCACTACGGGAAAGTGGTTCACTCACCCCAGATCAACTGGATGAATTGATTACATTGGCTCCAGCCTATGAACGACTAGCCTTGATTCGCCTACAACTGATTGCTCAGCTTGCAGAATTACGCCAAACAACGCCGTCGGTTTTGATCCAACAACTTGGATTGGCACTGCCTGCTCATGTCTGATACATATATCCCTACACGTTGGCGAGATGAGATCGCCGCTCGCGCCAATAGCAATTGCGAATACTGTCGAGTTCAAAGCTGGTTCACTGGTCCATTTTCCATAGATCACATCGTGCCGGCTAGCAAGAATGGGGCGACTACGATGGATAATCTTGCATTTGCTTGTCTGGCATGCAATCTTGCCAAGAGCGATCGTACTGAGTCACTTGACCCATTGACTGGCGTACTCGCTCCGTTTTTCAACCCTCGCAATCAGCGTTGGCTGGATCACTTTTGCTGGAATGACGATGCCACCATAATTATTGGCCTCACGATGTCAGGGCGAGCTACAGTGGAAGCCTTACACCTTAATCGCGCCGATGTCGTTCATTTGCGTGAAGTTCTAGTCGCATTTGGCGATCATCCTCCGGCTGACGCTTCTGGCTAATGGTTGTGCACCCACCATCTCCAATCACAACGGTAACGCCTCAGCTTCTTGCCAAAACTCTTCAGGCTTGCCTGTAGTGCAATATTCAGTCAGCCATGCTGCTTCCAAGAGCCCCCGAATGTCTTTGCGGCATATTTGCCACGCTGCACCAGCACGGCCGCGCAAGGCACTCGCATTCGCTTGTGTTGGCTACTTGCTCAATCCAAACATGCCTTTTCTCATAAACACTGTCAAAACCTATCAACAATTAAGGACATTGTGCCACGCGGCATGGATTGGGCAAGTAGCCAACACAGGTTCATTGCGCAGGTGAAATTGCGGTGGCGCACTCAGCACCCCCGCGACCCTACCTTATGCCATCAGTTAAACCTTGAAGCTTTGCCGGCGCTCTCGACCGCCAATGTCCGTGAACTGCTCCAAGCCGTTTTACCGTTACCCAAACTTACGTCTGAGCAAGCTCGTCACATTGTTGCTGCGCGTTTTGTCAGACGTGCCCGTTCTACTACGTCACGTCTCGATGCTCAGCAGCGAATGTGACAATGTGACATTGTCAAATTACTTACTGCCAGATGAAGTTGTACTCAGTACAAATTTGAACAGACGAGGAAGCTCGACTGACAGGCAGATTGGCTCGTAGCAATCGGAGGTTTCGCTGTCGAAGCCGCCGTGAGCGCACTCGGGCGCACGCGAATTCCAGCCGACTGGACCAACTCAGGCAGAAGATCAGCCAGTTACCCGAGGCGCCGTTCGTCATCTTGGAAAAGGGAAAACATCTCACTTTAGCGAGACCTCGGGCAGCCCACCCGACCCAACCCACACTTCGGCACGATTTGACATAGTTGTGAACTGCCAGCAGATTGAGCGGATAAGTAGATTCAAAAACGTATTCCCAATAACGTTTGTAAAAAACGGGTGCTCCAAATGTTGACTGTCGGTAAATACCGAATGGATGCTGTCTGGTAGGTTGTCTGTAAAGACGACTGACGGAAGAGCGGGCAGAGGATCGCCGAAAAAGCGAAGGCTTGTTTGTAATGAACAAGATAGCGGTTGAGATGCGCAGGCACCGACTACGCAC
>JANMVQ010000556.1:0-2216 GCA_031392845.1 Chloroflexota bacterium | reverse complement strand
GCACCGGCGTGGCCAGCAACACCATGGCCGCTGTCACAATCATCGACCACACGAACATGGGGATGCGCCAGGTGGTCATGCCGGGAGCGCGCATGGCATACACAGTGACGATGAAGTTAACTGCGCCAAGTGTGGAGCCAATGCCACTCAGGATCAACCCCAGTAACCAGATGTCCATGCCGATATTGGTTGACTTAAGCGAGTAAGGCACATAGGCGGTCCAAGTTGCATCCGAGCGGAAGCCAAAGATGAAGCCCATCCCCATTACCAAACCGGCGCCCAGTGTGATCCAGAAACTGAAGGCGTTGATGCGAGGGAAGGCCACATCGCGCGCACCCAGCATGATGGGCACGAAGTAGTTGCCAAAACCACCTACCAGCATCGGAATGGCAAACAAGAAAATCATAGCCGTGCCATGCATAGTGAATAGCTGGTTGTAGGTGTTTTCATCGACAATCTTGAGATTGGGTGCCGCCAATTGCAACCGGATAAAGAGCGCCAGAACACCTGCCATAATGAAAAACGTAAACGCCATCACCATGTACATGATGCCAATCTTCTTGTGGTCAACCGTAGCCAACCAGCTCAAAATGCCATGATCAACGTTTCTGCGGGCGGCGATAGGGATACTTATGCTTGCCATATCTTTCCTATATTTTTCACTTCAGAGTTTGTAAATACGCAACTAAGTCGGCGATTTCTTGCGGCTTGAGGTTGTTGTTGGGCATGGCGGTACCTTTCTTGATGGACTGCGGGTCTTTCAGCCACTTGGCGAGATTTTCTGGGGTGTTGGCAAACCCTTCCACTTGAGCGATGGTCGGATAGGTCTGGAAGTGGGTAAGCGCACGCGGTGCTACTTTACCCTGCGCAGTTGTTCCCTCAATCATATGACAGGCTTTGCACGGGCCAGTATCGGTAAGAATCTTCTTGCCGCGCTCCGGGTCACCCGCCTGAACCGGGCCGTTAGCTGCACCCGTCTGCTCAGCGTACCATTGTTTGTACTCTTCTTCGGGAAGTGCTTTGATTCGGGAGAGCATATAAGCGTGTCGTAAACCGCAATACACGTTGCACTGCCCGATGTAGTCGCCCGGTGGCACATTAAAGAAAACGTAGGACTTTTCTCCAGGATTTACATAACGCATCGGGCCAAACCGAGGGATATACCATGCGTGAATCACATCGCCAGAGCTCATATCCAGCCGCACATTCTTGTTGGCCGGAATGATCAGTGGTTCCGGATGATTCGTATCGGCAATCAGCTCACCATTGTTGTAGTTAAATATCCAAAACCATTGGCGGCCGGTGACCTCAATTGCTAAATCGACTGGCATGGCCTCTTTCACCCGTTTCTCCGCCACCAGATCGCCAATCGCATGGGTGTGCGCAATCGGTGAAACCGTGCCAACCGCAGTCATACGACTCATGGTGTTGAGAGTCATAAAGAATATGACCGCCACAATAGCTGCTGGGATGATGGTCCAGATGATCTCGGCATTGGTGTTGCCGTGGATCTGGATCGGCATCTCGCTGGCGCTCTGGCGGCGGAATTTAGCTGCGGAGTAAATCAACAACCCTTCTACCAACACAAAGACGCCCACCGCTAAATAGAAAATGACGTCATACAGGTCTTTTATCAGTCTTGCGTCGTGTGATGCAGGTTCAAGCATGGATAACACTACCTCGATTGCGTATGAATTGGGTTGAACAACACGCTGGGTGAATGTTTTGCCCCAAGTTGGGTGATTCGTGTGTACATTTCTTCACAATCGTTGAACGATTTTAGCATAACGGGGTTACTTTTCCCATGTGCAGTTACGCCTTTTATGCGCATGACTTTTGGCTTGATAGCCAGCGCTTCGGGTTGCGGCACGTTTGGTTCGCCTCTAAACTCAACAGATGGCTTATTTTGATTTACCACTTGATCAACTCAAAACGTACTTGCCTGATCGCCAAGAACCGGCCGATTTTGACGCATTCTGGTCCACCACATTGGCGGACACGCGCCAGCATGAGCTGAATGCTAAATTTGTGCAGGTGGATTACGGCCTTCGCAACGTCGATGTGTTCGATATGACTTTTAACGGTTATGGCGGTCAGCCTATCAAGGGTTGGCTGGTGTTACCGCATGTGCGTGCGGGCAAATTGCCGTGTGTGGTCGAATTTATCGGCTATGGCGGCGGGCGTGGCTTTCCGACCAACTGGTTGCTGTGGGCTTC
>JANMVQ010000555.1:0-2149 GCA_031392845.1 Chloroflexota bacterium | reverse complement strand
GGCAAACTCCGGATATTGAACTTCCTCCGAGGTCAGCACCGTTATGCTGTGGTCATCACTCAAACGCTTGTAGACGAAGTCGTGACGCTTAAACGTATCGTCGATGCGTAAGATGTGCTCGCGCACCCGGCGGCGGCACTCATGGCGAAGGACAGGATTTCTTCGATCTCTTCCGGGGTGGCTTTGCCGTGCGGATACAGCAGTTTCATCAACCCGGAGAAGGTCTTCTCCATGCCGGTCTGATCGCGGGTCGAGATTTCTGAGGTCACCTCGATGTATTGCTTGTATGCGCCGGTGTAATCCTCGTTACGCTGGTGCTTCAGAATCTCGGCCAAGTAATCGACGATAAAGCCGTAGCCATTCGTAAATAGCTCATTGCGAATCGGCGCAACTTCCCAGCCTGGCGAAAAAGCATGCAGCCGATCAAGGAAGGCCGAGTCAATATATTTATCCGGCAGCTGCTCGTAGAAGTGCGAGTGCTTGAGCATATACGCCACCGACTTCTTGGTGTTGCCCATGAAGACCATCGAGGCTTCGGCGCTGAGTTGCTCGATGCCACGCGAGAACGAGCGGTTGGCCATGTAGTTCTTCATGATGTCGACCAGCGACTTGTCGACCCGCTTGTCCTTGCCCGCAAACTCGTCGAAGCACACGCAGTCCCAATAGCCCACCAGGCCGATCCGGCCTGTCGCATTGTTGACGAACAGCTTGGCGTTGGTGATCTCCGCGCCGGAGACCAACATGCCGTGCGGCGAGAACTCGGCGTAAATATGTGACTTGCCAGTGCCCTTTGGCCCCAGCTCCAGCAGGTTGTAGTTGCGCTCGCAATACGGCACCAGTCGAATGAGTTGCAGCAACATGCCGCGCCGGGTGAAGAACTCCGGGTTAAACCCCATGCTTTGCAACAGCAGCGCCATCCACTCCTCAGTGCTGAATTGCGCCCGCGCTCGCACAAACTCATCGTAGTCAGCGCGAGAGACTTGGATGGGTTTGAGCGTGTCGATCTGCCACGGGCTGGCCTTGGGATCATCAACCACGTCATAGGTCACATCCACAATGCACCAGATGCCGCCCACCAACAACTTGGGGTGTCGTCGCACAAAATCGTCGGCGATGGGGACTTTGCGCAGCCCCAGGTTGGTGAACTCGGCCTCGTAAAAGCCGCCCTTGTCGTTCAGCTCCACCGTCAGCTTGTCGATGACCTTGTGGCGGCCCTTCTCCTTGATCGTCGATTTAACCAACTCGGCCTGATTGCGATGCACATAATGCCGCGCCAGAATCCGTTGCACCGCTTCCAACCCGGTCTTGAGCGCGATGGGATCATCCGTCGCGCAGTGCTGGCCCAGCAGGTATTCCAACACATACGTCGGCACCACCGCGTTTTGCTTGAGGCCTTTGGTCAGGTCTTTGCGCACCACCAGCCCGGGGAAGTTCTCCACAATCTTGCGGTCCAGCGCGCTGAGTGAGGCCGGGATGGCCAACAGGGCCTCCACCCCTTCAATGGCGTTGGCGGCGTCCGCGGCGGTCATGGGATCGGTGAACGAGGATTCGGGTTCGATATGGGTCATAGTAACTCACCAAAACGCTAAGCATCCAGAGCGGAGCGGCACACGCTCTGATAAAGATCAATCATCAAAATCGCTGGCAAACGGTTTTTGCAAACGCACCTTGTGGTACTTGTAAATGGCGGTCTGGTTGCTGCCGGCCACCGTCTCCACCAAGCGGATCTCGACCTCTTGGTTGTTGAAGGCGTCCGCCGCCTTCGACAGCGTCAGACCCACTGTGCTCTCGCGCTGGCGTGGCTCGGGGTCGGCGGAGTCGAACGGCAAGGTGCGCAATTCGGACAGCGGCGTGCCATCCAGGGCGAAGATGCCAATCTGCAGCGGGCGCGCCAGCACCTTGTCGGCGATGGGTTGGGCCTGATACAGCGACAGCGTGACCTGCCCGGTTGTAATTCGAGGTGGCACGCGCAGCAGATCGACCTCGACCTTGCTGATGTCGTCGGTGCGGGCGATGTTGACATGCAGCACCGGCACCACCACCTCCTGCAAACTCAGCCCGCCGTGCACATAGCGCTTGCCCGCCCCTGACAGCGGGAATCGCCCCAGCGACAGCGGGAACGCCGCCTGCCAATCCCCGCTCAGTCCCA
>JANMVQ010000551.1:0-2868 GCA_031392845.1 Chloroflexota bacterium | reverse complement strand
GGCCTCCTGCAACGCGGTGATCTGCTCCCGTTGCTTAAAAATCAACGCATCTTTTTCGGCATGGCTTAGTCGACTCAGACTTGATAGGGTTTGCATTGCCGCAGATTGTCGCCTATCGAATCATGGGGCTGAGTAGTTACCGTTGCGTGATAGTCGTCAACAGTCATTACGTTCATGGTTCGACTCCGTGTTGTTCCAGCCATTTGCGGATAGATGCCACCGCGCCTTTGTCCGTGTTGGGCGAAGGGTGTGGCCGGTGAAAGACCCGCACCTCATCAAACAAAAAGACAGAAACCCGGCTACCCGCCCGTTCTTCAATTTCTGCACCCAGTTCAACGAAAAGGCCCTCAACATCGCGCCACTGGACATTGCCGCTCGTCGGCCGCGAAAAGATCAATTCAACAATCCGCTGATGCCGCCGCTTCATTGCTTTATAGTACCATTTTCAGGTACCGAACGCAGCTCTTATTTGCTGATGGGTCCGGTTGAGCGATGGGTTGGCGTCCTACGGGCCGAAGATGGCCCATACATCGTGCGCTCGAACAACAAAGGTGAGTACTCCACCGCCTGCAACCAAACTCGTCACCACCCAGTGTTCCTTTGCCCACTCCCCGATGGCAGCGAAGCCGAAGCCATGTCGATCCGTCCAAGTGGCGTTTGTCTTGAGTGTTCCGTTAAGTGCACGTTCAAAGAGGTTGGCAAGGCAGTCCACCTTTCTGAGCGTTGATTGATGAAGTTTGACAAACTCTTTTTTGTCGAATGCATCTGCCTCTTGCTTGCCTGTCAGGAAGTCTTTGGCTGTGATCTTGTTTTTCTCAAGTAGATTCTCAAGCCTTGGATGGCCGATGTATCCGACCCCATATAGATCTATAAGCGCTCTAGAAAGATCAAACTTCCGATCTTCCGAAATCTGAACAGGAATTCCTCCCAGGACTCGCAATCGATGCTCGATTGCTGCGAAACCGTAGTTGACGTCTCGCATGTTCCAGTGAATCCAGTTGCAGTGCTGGCGGGTACGGGTAAACTCAAAGAAGCGATCAATCATTTGCCGCTCCAGGTCGTCGCAGTGTTCAGCGATCTGATCGAAGGGCAGACGCCTTTCCTCGGCGATCTGGTGGATCGAAAATGAGTCAGTCTGCCCAGAGGCCAAGTTCCGTACGGCAAGCGATGTCACGCGAGGCGTCCTACCATCGGTCTTGTCGTAGAAGCTCTCGCAGGAGTAGTGGACGACCAGCGTTGTAGCGGCTTGGTCTTGGAGGGCTTCGACCTTCGCCCACACTTCTTTCCTGCGCTTGAGGCGCTTCAGTTCTTTTCCCATAGGTGCGATGTTACGGGATGCAAGCTTGATCGTGGCCGTCTATACACGGGGGCAAGACCTGACGCTTTCAGGAAACCGCAGATTCGGGATCCGTGGTAGCGGTGATAAAGCTCAAGGTCAAGAGGAACCTCGATGAGCGCTTGCAACGATTGTTCGAAGGACGTCGAATGCCGATACCAGTAGGTGTCAACGGCGATATTGCCAATGCTCTGTTTGCGGAGCTCAACTGCAACGTCAAGGTCGCTGGTCCGGGTGGCTGCGCATCTGGCGTAGCTGCCAAAAATCCACACGCGACTGATAGCCGGATGCTGGCCGGCCCAGACTTGAACGACTTGCGAGTAGTGAGCGATGGTTTTCACTATCCTAACGACTAGCGTTTAGCACCCGCGCTGCAATGCTCGTAGAAACCAAAAATACCTCCTGTAGCTGATAAACCATGTTGGACTGAACCGCCTGCACAGGCAATCGCGATAGGGGTTTCGAAAGCTTCACCCCATTTGTTGGATTGGATTATGGCTGGGCTTGCGGCAACGCCGACCAGTCAACATTGTGGCGCGCGGGCCTAGTCCGCAATACAGCATGCCCGCGACTCACCGTAGCCTCCGATTCTGCTGTGCCACGACGCCAGCGGGCGTAGGCAAACAGGCGGCCCCAAGTAGCACGGCGCTGTTGGCGCGCCTGCGTTGTCGCACGCTGATCGCCATCCAAGTTGGCGTCAGGCATCAACCTCAAAGCAGACACATCCACCCAGCTCGTTGACTTTCAGCAATGAATCCCGGACGTTGCCAAGGATGGAGACGGCCTTCTTTCTGGAAGGGAACGCATTGGCCGGGCTCTGCACAGCAGCAAGCAGCGACTCGACTGTCGACAAAATGTCGCGCGCTGGCACGCCAGCCGACTCGCCCTCATCACCCAGAGCGATAAAGTGCGAGAGTGGCTTGGCCTCGAGTGAGTCTGCCAGGGTGTCCAGCCTGTTCCACATCTTGCCCAGACCCGCGCAGTCTTCATCGGTCAAGCACTCAAACGCTGGATAAGTAACCAAGACTATGGGAGCCTCTGCATAACTCATCGCGAGTTCGTGTAGACCGGATCGGGATGGGATGCAAAGCGGATTTTGCGGCCAATAGCACCGCTATTGGCAAGAAATTCAACGCCGCAGACCGCCCGAGTCCGGGCTATCACGGACCGCGAGGAGTTATGCAGAGGCTCCCGAGGGCGTGTCGCGGTGCGCAGCATGACCATGGCCTCACGACGGCGTTGCCGGATGTCCAGCGCAAAGTCTGGGTCGTCCACTGCGGCAATCCAGGCTGTGGCAAAGGCTTCTTCATGCGCTTGCATCGCGCGGGCTTCCTGCATCAGGTCAGCGGGCATCAGGGCCAGGCCAAGGCGTTGTGACGCCAGGGGTGTGATGAAGTGTGAGAGCGCATGCATTTTCAGGACGCGCTGGGAATCCGGCTGACGCAGATAAAGTGACTTGACGCTGGCATCCATGGACGCGCGCGTTGGCCCCATGGCGTTGATCGCGGCGACGCGCGCCTTGGAATAGACCT
>JANMVQ010000576.1:0-18051 GCA_031392845.1 Chloroflexota bacterium | reverse complement strand
GAGAGTGGGGTGGCGCGGAAAATCAAGGCATCTGGCTTGAGTTTCATCTTCGGCGGTGGATCGTTTTCCAAAACCGCGATGCGTGTCTGGGCCTGGGCAAAGCTCCCAAAATATGGATTGTCGCCAAAGAAAATCTGGCCCTGCAAGCTCAATGGCTGAATAATCAGATCATGCATCACTTGCGCAAATGATTGCCCAGTGACGCGTTGCACTAACTCACCCAAAATCCAACCCCAGGTCAATGCGTGATAGCCAGTGGCACTGCCCGGCTCCCACAACGGCGTGGCTTGCTCGACCCACGCGCACAGGCGTGCCCAATCGGCCAGATGTGCGGGTAATGTATCGGGCGGCAGGTGCGGGATGCCCGCGCTGTGCGTAAGCACCTGCCGTAGGTTAATGCGCGCCTTGCCATTGGCCGCAAAGGCTGGCCAGTATTGGGCGATCGGCGCATCGTAACTTAATAGATCGCGTTCGACCAAGGCATGAACCAGCGTCGAGGTTAGCCCTTTGCTGGCAGAGAACCCGCAGAACAGCGTGTCGCCATCCACGAGGCGTCCAGGTGCGCGGTCGGCCAGACCGGCCCAGGCATCCACAATCAACTTGCCATGCCGATAGATGGCCACTTGCAGGCCGGTCTCGCGTCCGCTGGCGATCAGATCATCGAGTGCTGCTTGGACTTGCGATTGAAGTGTCATGCTCAAGGCAACTGACTCACGTAAATCAGGGTGTCATATTCAAATGCTACTTGTCCGTTGACTTGATGCAGGTCGAAGATCCGGTGCATTTCCTGCAACATCAGCGCATGGTTGGGCCGCCCTGCATCTGGCACATATGAGGACGACATCAAGCGCCCTTCTGCCCCGGTGTAATCAAACATCTGGGCGATAAAGGCGCGCGTCGCAGTAAATGTCCCCGGTGCATAAAATGCGGCAATGATGTCCTCGCTGATTTCACGGTGGTTGACTTGGGTGTAGTCATCGGCATAGGTTTGCAACAGCCGTTCATAATCTCGCAGGAAGGGGGTGCTGTCAGTGCGGCGATCATTCCAAATCAGCATCACCCAGCCCCCGGCTGAGGATGCGCACAAACTCGCGCCGTGCGGCCACCCGATCAAACCAATGGAAGGCCTGGGCCGCAGTAACAATGTCCACGCTGTGATCCGGCAGGGTCGTGGCCTCGCTAGTGCCATCGACACTGATGAAGTTGGATTGTCCACGCAGCAGACGCACGGCGGCGTCACGCATGTCTCGGTTGGGCTCGACTCCATACACTTGGGCTGCCGCACTTGTCAGAAGCTGGCTAAAGATACCGGTGCCTGACCCGACATCGGCCACGGCAGATTTGGATGAAAGGCCACATCTGTCGCGCAGGCAATCAATAACAGCCTGTGGATAGTTCGGGCGATATTTGATGTAGTTTTCGACACGGCTGGAGAAGCGTTTGGTCGGATCAGTTGACATCGTCAATTTGTTGAATCTCCTGCAAAAGCTGCGTATCAGCGTTGACCATAGATCGATGGATCAAGCGGGGCGTTGCTGCGGAAGTCCTGGCGTGGCGGGCTGAAGGTATCAATCGCAACTACATCTTCCACCGCCTGCACGCTATGCCAATCGTTTGAGGGGATCACCAGGGTGTCTCCGGCCTGCATCGTTGTCGTGGTATCGCCCAACGTAAAGTCCAGCACACCGGACACGATGTGGGTGACTTGCTCGTGCACATGCCGGTGGCGCGGCACACTGGCGCCCTTGGCAATGTGAATCTCGACTTGCATCATTTGCACTCCGTCGCCAACGATGCGGCGTCGCACGCCGGGAGCCATATCCACCCAATCTTCATTTCGGACGTTGGTCTTGAGCACCTTGAGATGGGCTTCGGCATGATTCACCGACATCTCTTCAAGAATCTCATACAGTGGGCGGTCTTTCTTCCAAGGGAAGCCCAGCACCTCAACTTTTGGGTCAGTGAGATCGCGTTCGGGGAGGGTCTGGATTGCCGCCAACAATTGGGTAAATGCTTCACGTTCGATGCCAATGGCTTCTCCCACACTCCAAGCGGCGGTTTGGGCTACCAGCCAGTCATTCTGTGCGTCATCCTCCAAATCAGCTGAGGGAATCGCGAGTCCCCACATTTCGTAAGGCGCAGGCGGTGTGCCGCGGATGTGTGCGCGGACTATGGCGGTAGCGTAGCGTTCCCATACCGCGACATGGGCAATCGCATCTTTGGCAGACCATTTGCCGCAGGTGTTGGGCTGAGTCAGTTGCGGTATGCTCAACCCGCGCACAAACTCGTCCCATTGATTTCGTTTTTTCAGAAAGTGATCGAGAACTTCTTGCTTATTCATGGGTTTGTCCTTTCAAGACAACAACGCACTATATGTCTGTGGCTGCCGTTGTTGCAACAATGGGAATAGCTTACGCCAAAACGCAAGCACGTCAAAGTCGAGCGTGGCTGTGATGACTGCAGGCTCATTGCGCGGAGCCTGCGCCAGTATGCGGCCGGTGGGATCGCACACAAACGAGGAGCCATAGAAACGCACCTGCTGATGCTTGTCGATTGCAGCTCCGTCATCGTCGCCGGTGCGGTTGACCGCTGCGACGAACACGCCATTCGCAATGGCATGGGCCGCCATCATGTGCTGCCACAAGGGCTGCGAGTCGAAGTCCTGATAATCTGGCTCCGACCCAATCGCTGTGGGATACACGATCAGCTCCGCACCCTTCAGCGCATAGATGCGTGCCAGCTCCGGGAACCATTGGTCGTAGCAGGTCGGGCAAGCCAGCTTGATAAAGCCCAGATCATGCAGCGGATAGTTTGAATCGCCTGGCTCGAAGTAAAAATCCTCGTTGTAGCCGGTGCCGCGCGGGATATGTTGTTTGCGGGTGAAGCCCACGAACTCGCCGTGTGGGCCGTAGATGATGGCGGTGTTGTAGTGATGTCCGCCAGCTCGTTCAAACAGCGATCCGACTACATGCACGCCCGCATCCTGGGCCATACGGCTGCACAACTGACTGGTGGGGCCACTTGCCAAAGGCTCCGCCAGATCGAAAATAGCCTTATCTTTGACATCGCCAAAGTAGCGATGCAGGGTGAGTTCTTGCAAGCATACGAGTTGGGCTCCTTGATCGGCTGCGAGCATTACTCCGGCGTGTAATGCTGCTGTATGTTGGCGTGGATCGCGCTGCCAGCGTTGTTGAACCAGACCAATCGTCACCGTGCGTTTGTAGGTCATACTGGGAATTTTAGGCCGATTCTTTTTGTCAGACATTTGTCAACACAGCTATGCAACATTGTCTGATTGAAGTACGTCTGAATAACGAGGACAATGTGCTGTCTGGCTGAAAACACAAATGAAAGTAGGCCTAAAAAAGGTTCTTACGCAAATTTGATGGTTGAGCCATTTCAACCGCCATATGCAGCCTTAAGACAACACAAATCCGGCATATATGGCGTTCTGTGACAGGGGTCCATCAAAAGTGCGTTTGATCCCTAAAAAAGGCTTGAAATTAACCTGAAAATAGAAATAAAAATAGAAATGAGATCAATGAAACAAGAATTAAGCAAGAATAACCGTTGGATGAGCTTGGCTATCGCAGCATTATTGCTGAGTGCTTGCGCCGCGCCACCGGCCAGCACGGGCAATAACCCTGGTGTACTGCCCGCTGCGACTATCCCCGCAGCTACGCAGGTTGCCACACGGATCGTGCCAACACCAACAGCTGAACGGGCTATCCTGATTCGGCCTGCTCAGATCGAGGGATTGGACGTACAGATCTTGGAGAGCATGCCAGTGCAAGTAAAGGCCACGATTAACGGCACGTTGGGCGATGGCTGCACCTCGCTCAATGCCATTACTCAAAAACGCACTGGCAACACCTTTGGGGTTGAAGTTACCACCAAGCGCCCGGCTGAGGCCATGTGCACGATGATCGCCAAGTTGTATAGCGAGACGATCTCGCTGGATGTGGCTGGCCTAAGTGCAGGCACCTACATCGTGTCGGCGGGTACGCTTTCGCAGACGTTTAAGCTGGCAGTAGACAACAAATAATCACAACTATTTAGCGACAACTAAGTGAAACGGCAGGCGGCGTTTCTTCGCCCAGACGCCGCTGACCGTGTTCACGATATCCACAAACATCTCCCAATCCTCGCTAGCCTCGGCTTTGAATCGGCTGGCATTTTTGAGCAACAGCACAATCCCATTAGGTGTGTCTTTCAGCCAGGAGAAGTCGGCCAGCACATCCTGAAGCGCATCCCAGTTAAACCCAAAATAACCGGGGAAGGGCGTGTTCTGGTACAGCGCGTGCAGCAGTGTTTCTTTGTTATAGACCGGCGCATGATCAATCACAATTACATGGAGTCCGGCCCGTTTGAGGGCAGCGGTCAGTTTGCCACCCTTGAGTATGGGCGCGTCTATCTCAATGACTGGCGTGCTGTTGGTTGCAGTGCATTGTGCTAAAACCGGATCGATAGTGCTCTCTGGGCGCGTCACGCCGTATTTTCGATTCATATAAATAAACCCTATGTCTCTGCGTTGTCGATTCAAAATGCCTATTTCACCCGGATAAATGTCGCGTAATGGTCGGGTGTGTAGTATGCCTCACCTTGCTTGCCTAGGATGACCCGTTGTGGCCCAACCCCGCGTATGCCTTTGGTACGCACCACATATTCATGATAGTAGTTTCGATCAGATTGACGCGGCAGTTTGCGCTCACGGTTACCAAAAACCGAGCCATCGTTGGGGTGCGGATCTTCAATGCCTTGCTCTATTCGTTTGAGGGTGGGTTTTAGGTCAATATCCCCGCGATAAGCCAGGTTGCCATCCAGATCATAGACTTTGACATCTTTGATCACAAAAGGGTCTTTTACAGGTTTCCCGCTGGGAGTGGTACGTGGCGTGGTTTTGGGTGTGGATGTCGCAGATCGGCTTGCGGGGGTGACTGTGGCTGTGGTTTTGCCTTTGCTCGCCAGCATCTCATCGACAGCTTGGTCGATGCTAGACGTGGTCGCTGCCAGAGCAGTGGGGGTGGCAGGCGGCGCAGCAGAAGAGCAAGCGCTGCCCATGAGCAGCACCACTAAAAACCCGAGTAGCACTTTGACGTTAAGTCTTTGTGGACGGGGGGGACGATGTTTGAAGATCATTGACCAGGATTATCGCAAACTTGTATGCTTCTCGGAAACGCTCGCACTTAGAAACCTCACCGTCTCTGCCACCACCTGCGCATCCCGCAAGATGGCGCGGTGGCCCAGCCCATTCGTTGCCAGCAACTGTGCATTTGGGATGTATGCAACATACGCTTCGGCATGTGTAAATGGCACCATGTAGTCGCGCTGGTCATGGATGACAAGTGTGTGCGCTTGCAAGGTTGCACCAGCTTCGGCGGCATTGTATTCTGCCGGCCAACGCCCGACTCGGCGTCGGAACTCTTCGCGCAATCCTTGCTTCAGCTCTGCGCTTGCCTGTTGAAAGCGTGGGGAGGATTGCAGGAGAAACTCAACATCGGTGCCTGCCGCGATTAGCACCAGCTTTTGGATTGCCAACTCTGGATGGCGCGCCAAGGCCCATGCTGCGCTCATCCCGCCAAACGAATGGCCGATGATGGCATGCCACGATACACCCAATATGCGCAACATATTCAAGATGGCTTCTTCGTAATCCAGCAATGTTGAGAACTCGCCCTGCGATTGCCCGTGTGCAGGTGCGTCGAAAGCAACGACACGAAAACCTGCCTGCAACAGCGGTTTCACAAACGCGCCCATTCGTCCGGCTTGAAACTCCCAGCCGTGGGTCAGCAGCACGCTTGACCCAGCGTTCTCCCACACATAAGCTGTCAGAGTAATCTCCGGCCGCATGGTTGGGGGCCAATCGAGGATTTGTTGATGAGCAACCTCAACGCGGGTAGCGCTTTCCAAAATGCGCATTTCTTTGGCCGCAGTCTCGCGTGTGTGTGGGGCGCGAAAGAGTTCAAAACCAATCCGGGCGGCTTCTCGTAAGGGCAATTCATTTAGGTCAAGCGTCATGTTGAATCAATTTTTCAAGTTGTCGATGTAACTATCCAGGTGGGCAATCGCCCGTTGGATATAAGCTGCGTCGTCGTAGAGCTTGCTCAATCCCAGCGCACCTTCGCAGGTGGAAACAATGATTGTGGCCACGATGCGTGGGTCCACCTCAGTACGCAGTTCGCCACTGCGTTGGCCCAATTTCACCTGCACTTCGATAAAACGCAGTAGATCGCGCATGGCCTCCTGCGCCCGGGCCTTAAGGGTCGGATGAGCATCGTCGGTCTCGAGCGCGGTGTTGAACACCATACAGCCGCCTTCCACGACCGGATCAGCATAGCTGCGCATCATCACCGTGCATATGGCGCGCAGGCTGTTTGTGGCACTGTGTTGATTGGTGATCGTCTCGGCATAGCGCTGCTTGAACTTGCCAACCGCAAAATCAAATGCGGCTAAGGCCAGCGCCTCTTTGCTTGGGTAATGGTTATATAGCCCACCATTTTGCAGACCCGTGGCATGCAGTAGATCACTCATGGATGTGCCGGCAAACCCACGCGTGTTAAACAGCGCCGCTGCTTTTTCTGCAATGTAATTCTGGGTACGGATTCCTTTTCGCATAAAAAAGAGCGATCACTCTTTTTTATTGTATGAGGTGACACAGGGGTTTGTCAAGTCGGGAACTCCCCCTTCCGCATACTCATGTCCCTCACCGATAATGCGACAGTCTTTATGAGCAAATCACGCCCGTTTCGAGTTTTTGTCCGGGTCCTCAAAATCGCCATCAGCATTTGGCTCATCGGTTATGTGCTGTCGTCGGTGCTGACTGGGCTGTATCTGCTGGGGGCGCTGCACACCTTTGATCCGCGCATCACGCCTGCCGGTTACGGTGTAGCGGATTACGAAGAGGTGCGTCTGCCTTCGCGTGACCCTAGCTTGATGCTGGCCGGTTGGTATTTGCCCAATGCGTCCAGCCAGCGGGCAGTGGTGTTAGTGCATGGCAAGGATGCGAGTCGGACGCAGGAAATGCAAGGGCAGTTCACCGAGTTTGCAGCGGCTTTGCACCGACGCGGTTTTGCTATCCTGATGATCGAGCTGCGCGGCCACGGCCAAAGCGACTACGGCCCACTGACGTTTGGCCAACGCGAGCGGCTGGATGTGCTGGGCGCGGTCGATTGGTTGCATGCGCGTGGTTTTGCGGCAGGCCGCATCGGTGTGTTAGGGGTGTCGATGGGGGCAGCTTCCGCGTTGGGGGCGTTCGCGGATGACGAGACGGGTTTGATCGGCGCAGTCGTCTCCGATTGCAGCTACGCTGATTTTGATGCGATGGTGCACTTTCAGTGGTCACGCATTACTGGGCTGCCGGGTAGCTTGGCCTGGCCAGGTATCGCGCTAGCGCAGTGGATGAACAAAACTGATTTTCGTGCAGCCCGCCCGATTGATGACCTTGCTCGCATTGCGGCAGCGCATAAGCTGGTGTTGTTGATCCACGGCAGCAACGACCTGCTGGTTCCGGTGCGCGAAGGTCGCACACTACATGAGGTTTACCCGGCTGCAACCTATTGGGAGGTGGCCGGGGCACAGCATGGCGCATCGTATCGTCAGCAGCCCAAGGAATATGTCGAGCGGGTGGCGGCATTTTTTGCGGGTATGCTTTGATGCATTCATAATCAGTTGAACTATGTCCTCTTCTTTTGACAAAATCACCCTGCGTGCACCCAACGGCGACACAGCCGATATGGTTGCAAACGGAGCGCACGTTACCTCCTGGTGCACAGCCGATGGGGTTGAGCAACTCTATCTCAGCCCGTGTAGCGAATTTCGTAAAGGGGCCGCCATTCGAGGCGGTGTGCCTATTATTTTCCCGCAGTTCAGCACGGAAGGGCCATTGCCGCGCCACGGCATGGCGCGCACTGCGTTTTGGCAACCGGAGCCGAGCGACGACCCATCACGGATTGCGCTGGTGTGGCACGATGACGCCCACTCTCGCAATATCTGGCCTCAATCTTTTGCGGCCCGTTATGAGGTCGAGCTTGCGGCTGGCCAGTTAAGCTTGACCTTGCACATCCATAATACGGGTGAGATGTCGATGGCGTTTACAAGCGCGCTGCACACGTATTTGCGCGTGAGTGATATTAAGGATGTACAGATTGCGGGGTTGCACGGCAGCATGTATCGTGATTCGGCTCATGCTGGTGAGTTGTGTGAAGAGATTGGCGATGTGGTCACGATTGAAGGTGAGGTGGACCGCATTTATCTCAACACCCCAAGTGAGTTGGTGCTGCGCGACGCCGTACTGCGGCAACTCAGTGTGCACCAGCAGGGTTTTCAGGATAGTGTGGTGTGGAACCCCGGCCCTGAGAAATGCGCCACGCTCAGGGATATGCCCGCCGATGGTTACCGCTATATGGTGTGTATCGAATCTGCCCGCATTGGTCGCCCAGTCGTTCTGGCGCCAGGTGAGCGCTGGAGTGGAAGCCAGATTTTGCAAGTGCTGTAGGACGAGTGATAGACAATGAGAAATGAGAAATGAAAGATGAAAGATGAAAGATGAAAGCAAGTCTTTCCCAAATGCAGAGTTACTGCGGCAATTGCCCAGCGTGAATGAGCTATTGCAACACGCAAATGGGCTGTTGAAAATCGAAGGCCATCAACGCACGGTGCAGGCATTGCGTATTGCGCTTGAGAGCGTACGGACTGCCATCAAGCAAGGTGCGCCATTGCCGACGGCGGCAGAAATTATCGGCCAGGCTCGATCCGCGCTGCAGGCATCACTCGACACTCGTCACTCGCCGCTGGTCAATGCGACTGGTGTGATTATTCATACCAACCTTGGCCGGGCCCCGCTCAGCACAGCGGCGCAGGCGGCTATGTTGGCGGCGGCGCAGGATTACAGCCCGCTTGAATTTGACATGCAGAGTGGCCAGCGTGGCAAACGCGGGGCACACGTTGAGCAACTGCTGTGTGAGATTACCGGTGCGGAGGCGGCCTTAATCGTCAACAACTGCGCCTTTGCCACCGTGCTGATGCTGGGTGCGTTGGCGATGGGCAAAGGCGTGCTAATTTCGCGTGGGCAATTGGTGGAGATTGGTGGCGGCTTTCGGGTGCCGGATGTGATGAAGCAAAGTGGGGCGATCTTGATCGAAGTCGGCACGACCAATCGGGTGCATCGGCGGGATTATGAGGACGCGCTTGAGGACGGACGACAGACGACGGACGACGGACGATCGACCACCGAAGATTTTGCGGGAACGACGGTTGGGGCGATCTTGCGGGTGCATTCGTCTAACTTCAAGATTATTGGCTTTACCAGCGAAGTCTCGCTCGAAGAACTGGTCGAAGTCGCGCACGCTCAATCACCCCAAGCCCCACGCGCTCCGCTGCATCCCTTACGCCTTGCGCCGTACGTCCTCGATGATCTCGGCTCTGGCGCACTCTACGACACTGCGCAGTTTGGGCTGAGCCACGAGCCGACGGTGCAGGAGAGTGTGCAAGCGGGCGCAGACGTAGTCGCTTTTAGCGGGGACAAACTGCTGGGTGGGCCACAAGCGGGCATTCTGGTGGGCAAGCGCGAGGCGATTGAGCGCTGTCGCAAACATCCGTTAGCGCGCGCGTTTCGGGCGGACAAGTTCACCTTGGCCGCATTGGGTGCGACACTGCTGCATTATGCGCGTGGTGAGGCGCAGCGTGCGGTTCCGATTGTTCGTATGATGGCGCTGACGAAGGATGCCATTCGAGCGCGGGCGGAGTGGATGCGTGAGGCGTTGGGCGGGTGGGCGTTGGAGCGTGGATTGACGCTTGGGTTGGTCGATGGTGAGAGCACGGTCGGCGGGGGGAGTTTGCCAGGAGAGACGCTGCCGACGGTGGTGCTGGCTTTGGGAAATTCAACCGATGGAACCTTTGATAGCCGGTGGACAGGCTCACCGTTTACTGCAGAGTCAGTGCTGGTGGCGTTACGCGAAGTGGGCGTGATTGGGCGGATCAAGGACGGGCGGGTGCTGCTGGATTTGCGGACGGTGTTGGATGATGGGGCGTTGGTTGAACGACTTTTAGATCTAAACACCACCCCACACCACAGCCTCGGAGGGTAGACCCTTTCCGACGTTGCCAGTCACGGTATGACCGCCTGCCACCAATGTTGCAATCGTCGCTTCCACCTCGACCTTGGTCCAGCCAAACATGCGGCTGATCTCTTTAGGGGTAACGTAGATCACATTGCGCAAATGGCGGGCCAGTATGTTCACCCGGGCCTCCGGGCGTGAGATGGCTTGAGCTTGTTTGGGGACATCCGGTAGCCAGCGCCACAACAGATCGTAGATAAAGGCGTAGCGCCATGCGCCGGCCTCGGCCACCCCGGTGGGCAGAATTTTTAACCCACCCTGCAACTCGTTAATCGCCTTATCAAATTTGCCCTTGCGTTCATCGCCGTATAGGCCGACCTTACGCTTTAGGTCGATGGCGTGCAGGCGGCCTTCGTTCAGCAACGCTTCGTAGATGTTCTTGGCGTCGGCGCTGAGGGTGCCGGCTTCGTATTCGGTCAGGTAGTCGTCGGGGTCGCCGAAGTTTTCGGAAAGGGCGTAGAAACTGCTGAAGAGATCCATCGATACGAGTGTAGCTTTGCTCTTGACCAGCTTGCCGTAGTACCACCAGCGCTTATCGAGGGCGTGATCTTTGGTGTTCCAAGTTAGACCAATATTTGTGTCGCGCAGACTGGTGTCGGTAGGGTTGGCGTGGCCACAGACCGCCTGATACAGGCTGGGGATTTCGAGGGTCTGCACCGGGAAAAGTAGGCACAGCTCAACTTCGGCCACGAACTGGCGGATGTCTTCGACGTTGCGCAACCGCAGCCCTGGTTTACGATGGTAGCGTCGGTCACGCAGGGCGTTGGCTTGGGTGAGTGTATTCAAATAATTGGCCACAGCAGAATTTTACGCGTAGATACTTGGCCGAGGGTATATGTTATGGCCCAATTTAACAATAAACGCTCAATAAACGCGTCTCTCGCATCATTTAACAAGTAACAAGATAGCTATCTGGCCTGGTCAATACTAAAAAGGTACAGTCAGAAATCGATGGATGTTTGGCAGGATAAAACAAGAGGACGACATGGAAAAGACACCCCTACTGGACGACAATCCGCAAATTTGGCAAGCGCGCTGGTCTGTGATGAGCAAGGTCATCTCGCAGATGGCAAACACGTTGCCTGATGACATTGCTCATCGCGAGATGTTTGAGCAGATGCTCATAAATCTACGTTGCTTTGGCGAAGGCCAGTTCAATTATTTCTACGACAAAATCAACAAGCAACTTGCCCCAGCGGGGCGCTCGCACACCGAGGCGTTGACCCTGACGCTGCAACAAATTGGCCGGGATATTAGCATTATTTCGCAGGCGATCCATCAGCGCTCTTCCAATAGCCCTAGCGAAGTACAAGAAACGATTGGCAAAGCGGATCGTTTTGCCCATACAGTACTAGCTCCGGCCCGAACACTGTTGAAAGAGCCATCGAGTGCGTTTGTCTATCTGCAAAAATCACCTTATGCCCGCGTGGTTCCGTACGCGCCAATCGCGCTGATCGGCGTTTCCTATAGCTGTGTCAATTTTGATGACAATCAGAAACCCATTACACGTGACCTGCTGGCCATTGCCCATGAGGTGGGACATTATGTATATTGGCATGGAAGCGTAATACAAACAGCGGCGTATGAGGGAGATTTGGTAGGGCAAAAGTTTCATCGTGTACTCTGGCACCATCTGAAAGCTTCGGGAGTTCCTGAATGGGCTTGCTATTGGGCCGAAGAAGCGTTCGCGGACACTTATGGAGCGCGAACTGCCGGCCCAGTTATGGCATTCAGTATTCAAGATCTAATGCAACAGAGCTGGTCGCTGGATGAGTTTACCAGCAACGATGGCAGCCATCCCATTCCTTATCTGCGCCCCGAAATCTACCTGCAAACACTTGCCAAAATGGGACTTCAAGCACGGGCAGACCAGTTGGCAGACGCTTGGGTGGTTCGGCGTGACCGTGTTGCGCCAAACACCACCAAACTGCGGGTTACCGATAATCTCGAGGTCACAGTGGACGAAGCGCGTGCGGTGCAAAATAAGGTGATCACCCTCATCAGTCGCTTTCTGGCCAACGTGAATTACAACAATAGCCTGGTCAAGCCGTTGTTTAACGATGCCGCTGCCGCTGATGTGCAAAATGCGCTTGAGCCAGAGGATACAATTTTTGCCCTATGGCGTGAAGAAATGGGCATCCGCGACACCAATGCCGCTCGTGGTATCGCGCCAGCGTCAGCACCGTTTGAATGGCAGCCTTGGTACAATGACACGCTGCAAGAGATCAAAGCGTATAACGTATTGTCCGGTGAATCGGTGTTGGATTGGGTAGGCATTCTGGATGGCGGTGGTTGGACAGAAGGCCCCCAAGGCCCACCCATCCGATAAACCGATCCAAATAACTTGCAAATGCGAAACTGTTTAGCCCGCCCGAAGGGGCGGGCTTTCCTTTGCGTAGCCGCGTCCTGAGCCTGTCGAAGGGTTAGTCGCCAGGCGGCTGCACCCTTTAACCCAGCAACCGAATAAGTTCTTGCAAATCGGAATGTTGCAATTGTTCTGCGATGGGCAATGCCAATTGCCATAGTCGTTGTGCTTCGGTCATATTGTTGAGGGCGGCCATGGACACTCCTGCATAAAAGAGTCCAAAGACAACACACCATTTATCGCCCAGGCGCTCATAGAGGTTGTAACTACGCATCGCGCATTCATAAGCGGGCTGGTGATTTTCCCCGTCCCCATGAATGTAGCTTAATAACAGCATGACATGGGCCTGGTTTTTGATGTCACCGATCTGGCCAAACAGATTTTGTGCGCGTTCGGCATAAGACAGGCTCTCTTTCAGATTGTTCAAACGGCGGCTGACCTGTGCCAGGGTGTAGAAGACTTCAGCCATTTCATGCTTGTCTTGGAGCACCTCGCAGATTTCCAAGGCATGTTGAAAATAGCTTCGCGCCTGGCTCTCCGCTTTCTTTTCGCCTGCGATAATCGAAAGCAGACGATAGGTCTGCACTAACGCGCGTTTGTCATCTCCCCGGATGTATATGTCCAACGCACGTTGCCCCATATCTCCGGCTTTATCGAAAGCATACTGCGGATAATGCACCCAGGCCTCCAGTAAATAGGTCTCTGCCACACCTATCTCGTCAGCATTTTGTTGGCGAATGGCTCGTGCCTCAGCGAGTAATGCTTCGGCGTGTTGATAAGCCGAACGCTCTATTGCCAACCGCGCTTGTTGGTAGTAAACATCAGCAATGCCAGACAAATCATTGTGCCCTGCAAACAGCGCAAACGCCCGATTTAGGCAATCTTCGGTTTCTTCATAGCTGCCTTGTTGAAAGCAAGCCTTGGCTTTTAGGTAGATAAACCGGGCCATGGCAATCTGATCCTGCACCGACTGGGCAGCTATATTGGCCCAAGCCAAGCCCTCGCGCGCATCCGCATACCGACCTCGCGTAAACCACGGCTCGCTCAGCGTCTGCGCGTAGTCAATCACGGTCTGCCACTGATGGCCTTCGTAGGCGGTGCGCATGCCGGCCAGCAGATTGGCCCATTCCGGCTCCAGCGCGGCGTAGTCTGTGTGTTTGTTTTGGGCAAAGCCAAGATAATAGCCAATCAGACGTTGATACACGTCCAACTCGGTGCTGTTGCTCAGCTTCTGGCCGCCAAACTGGCGCAGCAGATCGTGCAACTGATAACGCGTGCCATCCAATTGCAATAGCGACCAATCTACGAGGCTGCGCAACACATTGAGGGGGGCATCGGCCACCTTGCGGGCGGCCTCCAGGCTAAAGTTGCCGGGGAACACCGCCAAGCTGCGAAATACCGCTTGCTCATCTTGGCTCAGTTGCTCCCAGGCGTAATCGAATGCCGCCCGTACGGTGCGCTGGCGTGGCTCGGGCAGCGTGTCTTCGGTCGCCAACAAATCCAGGCTGCGGGTCAGCTCTTCCACAATCTCGCTACATGGGAAGAAGCGAATCTGGGCAGCTGCCAGCGCAATCGCCAGCGGCATCCCCTGCACCTTCTGGCAGATGCGCAGCACATCCGGCAGCGCAGTCTGCACATCAAAATCGTGTTTTCTGTTGCGGGCGATCTGCAAAAACAATCGCACAGAATCGTAATCGCTGGGTGATCTTTCTTTAGCGCCAACAATATTTGTGCGACCTGGATAATCCAATCCTTCCAAGTCTATGACGCGCTCATCGTTGGAGCGCAAGCGGCGGCGGCTGGTGGCGATGATCTTGAGATGGGGCGCAGAGGCCAGCAGTTGTTGCTCGATCAGCGTCACCACATCAAAGTCGGCGTCCTTAATATCGAGGACATGCTCGCAGGCGTCCAGAATCAACAGCGCCGTTTTCTCGCGCAGGTAATTGGTGATCTGGGTTTGCAGACTCTCTTGCCCATATGGGCTGAAGTTCAGCGCATCGGCCAATGTCGAAAAGAAACTTTCGGCGGATTTGACCCGCGCCATCTCGACGTAGGCCACCCCATCTGGAAAATCCGCCATCAATAGTTGGGCCGCCTCCAGTGCCAGACGAGTCTTGCCGACCCCGCCCAACCCGACCAGGGTGAGCAGATGGCAATCGGGGTCGCTCAGGTCGGCGGTGATCGCTTGCAGGTTGCTTTCGCGGCCCACAAACGTAGTGCTTTGGCGCGGCAACTCGCGCGGACGGGTGGGGGCAAAAGCCGCTTGGGTGTCCACCCCGATGTGGCGATCCTTCTCCAAATCGACTTTTAGACGGCGATACAGCGCCAGAACGTCATCAGAAAGCCGCAACTCGGCGGCGCTCATATCGCGGTCGTATCGATCCAATGTCTCGGTCAGTTGGCCTAGATCACCCAGTCGGGCATACGCCATCATCAGTGCGGCGTAGGCGCCTTCGGGCAGGCCGGCATAACGCAGCCAGTGTTCGGCCCAGTTCAGCACATCGTTCCAATGTTGATCCTGCAGCAGACGGTCAACCAGGAGCTTTATCAGTTGGTCAAAGCGTGTCTCTAAGCGGGCGCGTTCAGCCATCACCCAGCCTTCGTTGTATTCCTCGCTCTCGTAGCCGGCTAGAAAAGGGCCAAGGTACAGCCCGGCTTTGTAGACGAGCGCCTCCGTGCTGATAGGCAGCGCAACGAGTGAGACAGGGGTGTTGAAATCCGACACATCCACCCACAAGTCATCGGCATTTATGAGCTTGGCGTGGGTTTTGTCGGCAAAGAGATAGACTTCTTTATGAATAGGGCTGCTGCCTAAAGCGTCGCGGGCAAATTTCAGCACGGTCCGGAAGCCGTCTGATGGCTTCTGCATATCCACGCACAATGTGTTGACTAATACCTCGCGCTGGTGCAGTTTGCCTAGATTGACTGCAAGAAACGCGATGAGTGAATCTGCGCGGCGCGACTTCCTCATTTCTAGCGGTAAGCCGTCGCGGCTGAGCTGAAAACCGCCAAAGAGCCGTATTTCGAGCATGAGCGATATTCGAAAGACCTGACTAGTACAGTCGAGCGGAAATCTACGACAAATTCGCCTTGGCTAGTTCGCCCGCAGGATGACGAAGGTCAGCTTGTCGGTTATTTCCACCCACGTGTACTAGTCTTAACATTCCATTTTCATTTCCACTTCTATTTCCACTTTTACTGTTATTTGTGGTTGGGACTGGCGCGAGTATACACATAAGTTCTCTACACGCTGGGTACACGTGGCGAGTCTATCCTAAACATATGCACGCAACCCTAATCGCACCCCTTCACCGTAGCAAAACAATTACTTGCACTACGGCGGTATCGACTATGACGGAACCCACTCGAAAAACGCGCAACCTGTATAGCCTGCATGACAGCCCGATTGAGCCGCTGTCCGGTATATGGGCCACCCAAGCCAGCATTCTCAGCAGCACTTTGCGGATCGATCCAGAACTTATAGGGCAAACGGATGATCCCAGTCATGCGTATTATTTGCCAGACCGGCCGCTGCCAGGCAGCTCTCAAGAGCAAGACGAACTTGATGAACTGATAGAACTAGCCCACTTGCGCGACAATCCATTTGCGGTCGAAAGCACCAAGACCAACCGCGAACGTCGCAAAATCAGCAACTTTTTACTCCTTCAACCCCCTCCGCTAGGCGCAGCAGTTAGCAGTCACCGCAGCGAATCCGATCCGCTTATTCGCACAGGCCGTGAATTGTCCCGTTACTTCGAACGCGAAACCCCAGGATTGGCTCATCGTCAGGCAGTCAATTTTTTATTGCAACTATTTGACTGGTCGCCTGTTAAGCAAGCCCAAATTTGGATGGCACTCGACACTGCTATATACACCGGGGCGTTGGCAGCCTGGCATTACAAGTGTCACAGTAAACGTGGGGCAAGTGTCACCTATCGCCCCCGTCCATGCGAGCTTAGCCCAGATTTGCGGGTGCTCTATGACTTTGACCGGAACGAGGATAGCGGTGATGGTCCACTGCGCAAAGGCACCGCGCCAGGCACACCGCGTCATCCAGCTTATCCCTCAGCACACAGCGTTATCGCCAGTGCCGCCAGCGAACTGTTGGCCTATTACTTTCCCACATATCGAAATGATCTGTATGACCTGGCCGACAATGCCGGCATGGCACGCCTGTGGGCCGGGGTGAATTACCGCTCTGATCATGTTAACGGCCTGAGCTTGGGCAAAGCCGTGGCGCACAGAATCATCAACCAGATATCGAACGACGCTGACATGCATGTTTCAAAATAAAGCGTGATTTAGAGCGAATTCCTGAATGGCCTACGAGATCGCCCTTCGACTTCGCGCATAAGAATGCGCTCCGCTCAGGGTGCTTGGTCGTATACCAATTAGGAATTCGCTCTAGTGCAATACACGCAGGCGTCACGCTCAATAAACGCTCCGTCGTTAACCTCTGCTCAAGGACAAATTTCAAAGCATCGCCAGCATCAGCTTACACAAGATATTTTGGAGAGGAATTAAGAATATGTTGCAATCAACAGTAACTTTAAGCCGCACAAGCAAAGACCTGCTCACGTTTCGGATGTATCCTAACCCGTTGATGTCGCCTGCGATTAACGTGGATCCTATGCCAGCCGCAATGTCGACTTTGGCACTAGATACCCAACCTCAGCCAACTGAAATCGCAGCGCGCTTGTTTGGCAGATTCAGCGTAACACTCAACGGCAACGGTGTGTTTCAATGCAACAGCTGTGCTGGGTGGTCTATGCTGGCCTACCTACTGGCGCACAATCGGGCGGCGGTGCCGGTTGACTTATTGGAGGATATCTTCTGGCCCGATGCCGACACCCACGCTGCCCGCAATAATCGTAATGTGGCGATGTCGCATCTGCGCATGGCACTTCGCCATAGCACCTCGCAGGCTGTCATCGAACACCGAAGCGGCAAGTATCAGTTTGTGGAAGGCTGCCAATTGCGAACTGATGTGCAGGAGTTCGAGCAACGTTTGAACGCCGGGCATTGGATGGAATCCAACCATCGCAGCGACGAAGCCATCAACCACTATGAGGCGGCGCTCAGCCTGTACGAGGATGACTTTTTGGTGGACGAGCTATACCAAGATTGGGTGTTGCGCAAGCGAGATACGTTGCGGACTGCCTATGTAGACACTCTCGACCGTCTGAGCAAGCTTTATTTTGGGCGTCACAACTATGCGGCCTGTATTGAAGCGGGCCGCCGTATCCTAAGCCGTGATCGCTGGCGCGAAGATGTGCATTGCTTGTTGATGCGTTGCTATATTCAGCAGAATCAGTTGTGCTTTGCGTTTAAGCAATATCGCGATTGTGTGGAGGCTCTGCGTCAGGAGTTCAATATGACGCCCTCCGTCGAAACCGTGCAGTTGCATGCACAAATGCTGCGGCGCGATGCGGTGTGAAGACGCGATGTTTGTAGAGACGCGATGTTTGTAGAGACGCGATGTTCGTAGAGACGCGATGTTCGTAGAGACGCGATGTTAGTTCTGACGAGATCTAACTACTGAAGACATGTAACTAGAGACGAGATGTTATT
>JANMVQ010000526.1:0-8159 GCA_031392845.1 Chloroflexota bacterium | reverse complement strand
AGGCAAGATTAAAAAACCGAGTGAGCCGCTGGTTCTTATTTTTATAATTTTGCCTTTAGCCTTTTTAATTTCTTCTGAGTGTGTGTTCGAAAGGAGTATTGGAAAAATGAAAGCAAATCATTCCCGAAAAGTATTGTTTGTTGCGGCGTTTGTTACAGTGTTGTTGGCTGCCTGCGCTGCCCCGCCCGCTGCCGCCCCAAAGGCTGCTGCCCCTGCCGCAGAGGCTAAACCGACTGAAGCGCCAGCGGCCGCTGCCAGCGGTGCCATGCCCAAAGTCAAAGTAGTGTTGCAATGGGTGGTGCAATCCCAATTCGCGGGTTACTTCGCCGCCAAAGACAAGGGCTTTTATGCCGAAGAAGGCCTGGATGTCGAAGTCGTCCCAGGTGGGCCAGATATTGCCCCAGCCCAAGTCGTAGCGTCTAGCGGCGCAGAGTTTGGTGTAGGTTGGTTGCCTGGTCGCATCTTGGCCCCGCGTGAAGGGGGTGCCAAACTGGTGAATATTGCCCAAGTCTTCCAGCGATCTGGCACGATGATGGTCTCGTTCAAGGACAAGAATATCACTAAACCCGAGGACCTAAAGGGCAAGAACGTCGGTTCTTGGCTCGGTGGCAATGAACCCGAATTGTTCGCGGCGATGCGCAAAGTCAATATCGACCCTGAGAAAGATGCCAAAATTATCAAACAGGGATTCGACATGAGTCAATTGGTTAAAGGTGAAGTGGATGCTGCGCAAGCGATGATCTACAACGAGTATGCCCAGGTGCTAGAGACTGAGAATCCGGCCACTGGCAAGTTGTACACCCCCGAAGACTTGAATGTGATCAACTTCAATGCTGTGGGAACTGGGATGTTGCAGGATGGCGTTATGGCTCGCGAAGATTGGCTGGCTGATGCCAAGAACCAGGAGATCGCAGTGAAGTTTCTGCGTGCTACCTACAAGGGTTGGATGTTCTGTCGCGACAGTTTTGACGAGTGCGTGGAGATCGTGTTGAAGAATGGCCCGACCCTTGGCAAGAGCCACATGGCCTGGCAGCTCAACGAGATCAACGCGCTGATTTGGCCGTCGCCACTTGGCATCGGCATGATGGATGAGGCCGCCTACAAGCAAACTGTCGATGTGGCCAAAACCTACGGCGTGCTTAAGGCTGATCCCGCCCCCGAGGCCTATCGAACTGACTTGGCTAAGAAAGCCCTCGAGGGCTTACCAGGCGATGCCAAAGGCGAGAAATTTGCCAAGGTGAAAGTCGAGTTGAAGAAAGGCGGAGAGTAAGAAGTAATGAGTAATTAGTGCTTAGTCCTTAGTAGCACTTCTAAGGACTAAGCACTAAGCACTAAGCACTTATGAAGATGGATTTCGGCATCACCCTCAAAAGCGATTTAGATGTGTTTCGTGAGGTGAAGATCGCGAAACAGGCTGAGGCGGCTGGGTTTAGCTACTTGTGGAGTTTCGACTCGCATGTGCTGTGGCAGGAGTGTTTCCCGCGTTTTGCGCTATGGGCATGGGAGACGAAGAAAATGCGCATCGGCACACTCGTGACCAACCCGGTTGTGCGCGATGTGACCGTGTGCGCTTCGCTCTTCGCCACGCTGCAAAACATTAGTGCGGGCCGCATGGATATGGGCATCGGCCGCGGCGATTCATCGCGCCGTCGCCTGGGACAGAAACCCACCACGATGGCGGTGCTGGAAGAGTTCACCGATCAGTTTCGCAAGCTGACTGGCGGAGAGCACATTGATTACGATGGCGTGGATACGTTCTTCACCTGGGCCCAAAATGGCACGCCGCCCGTATGGGTGGCTGGTTATGGCCCGATTGCGCTCAAATCCGCTGGGCGACATGCCGACGGCATCGTGCTGCAATTTGCCGACCCGTTTCTGGTCAAGTGGTGTCTGGGCTTTGTAAAGCAGGGCGCCGAAGAAGCTGGACGCGACTTCAGCGCGATCAAAGTGATGGCCGCAGCGCCAGTGTGGATCAATGACGATCTAGCCAAAGCCCGCGAATATGTGCGCTGGTTCCCAGCCTTGGTCAGCAACCATGTGGTTGACTTGCTCAAGAAATACCCGAAAGAGGAACTTCCACCCGAACTCATTGCCTATGTCGATGATCGGCCAGAGTACAACTACCTTCACCACGCCCAGGTCGGCAGTGACAACGGCCGCTTTGTGCCGGACGAGATTGTGGACCGTTATTGCGTGGTCGGTGGGGTCAAAGAGCAAATTCGCCGACTCGAAGAGTTGCAAGCGCTGGGTGTGCATCAGTTTAATATTTATCTGATGTGCGGCGACGAAGAGAAGCAAGTTGCCACATACGGCAAGAGCGTTATTCCGCACTTTAACGCCAAGAAGTCGGTGGTCAAGAAGGCCAGCCCAAAGGCCGCGCTGACCTCTGGTAAAGGCGCGCGTGTCTCACGCACCAAGCCGATACGACGTTAGTGACATGCCTGTTTGCCAACTTTCACCCCAACAACTGGAACGCCTGAATATTATTCGCTTGTGATTCGCAGATATTTGGACTTTCAGCCTTATCTCAAAGTGCAACGAGAAGCGCTGAAGCGGAGATTGCAAAATGCCAAGCGCTGAGCAACATAACTTGCACGATCTCGAAGACATTGGGCGTGTGTTTGCACAGTACTTATGATCGACTGGTCTTTCCCATTTGCCCGCAAGGTCAAACGCCACCTGCGCAGCGAGCGCATCATCTGGTTGACGACGGTTGGGCCGGACGGCGTGCCGCACCCGCGCCCGGTCTGGTTTGTGTGGGATGAAGCTGAAACAAGCCTGTTGATTTACAGCAAGCCCAATATGCAAAAGCTCCGCGACATCGCAGTCTATCCGGTCGTATCACTTAACTTCAACACGGATTCTGTTGGCGACATCGATGTGATCATCCTCACGGGCACAGCGCAACTTAATCCCAACGCCGCGCTGCCGCACCACGTGCCAGCCTATGTGCGACGTTACCGTGAGCAAATGCGCCTAAGCCTGCACTTAACCCCACGTCAGTACAGCGAGGCGTTCACGGTTGCGATTCGCGTTACACTCATTGCCATGCGGGGTTGGTAATGTGGCTACGTGCGCAAAGCACGAACACTTTCAACTTTGCACTTTCAGCTTTTAACTTTCAACTGTCTATTGTCTTTCCATCTGCCGCTTCGTCACATCGAACACACCGGCCATCGCTAGCACTGGCGTGCCGTCTTGGCTGACCCACGTGCCGCACGCGCCGCCATCGGGGCTGGCCGCGATATCGGCGGCGGTGACTTCGCTGCCATCGAAGCGAAACGCGGGTAGACAAAACTCGGTGAATTGGCGCGCATCACCTTGCACATAGTGCCCAATCAGGGCGCGGCGGAAGCGATCCGTCGTAATGTTGGGGCTGCTGCCGTGCACGACCGTACCGTTGAAGAACAACACATCGCCGGGCTCCATGATGATTGGCTGTGCTTCAGCGCCTGCGGGCAGCGGCACGGTTACATCGGTGAAGCTCTTGGTGTGGTCGGCGGGCATAGGACAGATGATGTCCCACTTGTCGCTGCCGGGCACGATCGACATACAGCCGTTGGCCTCATCGCAGCGATCCAGCGCCAACCACGCTGCCATACAGGTGCCGGGTTTGGCGCGCAGGTAGTACTGGTCTTGGTGTAGGGCCTGCCCACGCGCGCCGGGCGGCTTGAAATACAACATGGTTTGGATGGCAATCGGCTCGCCGCCTAGTAATGCTGTCATCACGGTCTTGAAGCGCTCATCGAGCATCCACGCCAAGCTGGTCTCATCCCAGCGGTGCATGTGGATCATGCGTGGGAACTTCATCAGCGGATCATCGCTCTGTGGCGTGCTGGCACTCATGTCGCCCGGGTGGCTGCCTTGGGCGCGCAAAGCCATGTAATGGTCTATGTAGCGCTGGATCTCGTCTTTGGAGAATAACTGTCGAACAACCGTATAGCCGTCTTGTTGATACTGTTGGATATGAGTTTGGGTGACCATATAAATAGCTTACCTCAAAAATAGCATGATGGGAAAATATAGGCATGATCCAGAATGATATTAAAAGCATCCCTAATCATGTCCATAGCCGTACCTACAGTGTTTCGATGGTGTATGCCAGCTTTCGTTGTCAGCAAGAGGTCAATCCTACCTTAACCAATGTCGCCCGCTTGACAGTGACTTACGCGCCCGACAAATTGCTCTACGACTTTGGTAGCCTGAGCACTTATCTTCGCTCCTTTGAATCAGAGTGCATGTCGCTGGAGACCTGTGCTAATCGCATCTTGGATGACTTTTTGGATCACTTGAAACCCGTCTGGGTCAGGGTGCTCATTGAGCAGCAACGTGCACAGGGGATTGAGATTCGAATTGAAGCGCAACACTCCAGCCAATGACTTGGGAAACCGATTACATGCGCATGCAAGAGCGCTAAAATACCTTCATACTTGAACATATTCTCTCTGTCAACGATATTTTTTGCTAATTCAACCACTCGCTCTCTACTCAAAGATTGAACGAACTCTATATGCCTAGCCTGACACTTACCTTCCTGGGTGGGTTACATATTACCCATACACAGCAAGGTGAGATTTCGCTGTCTAATCGGAAGGCATTGGCATTGTTGGCCTATTTGTTCGTGGAATCAGAAACGCCTCACAGTCGCGAAACGATTCTGGGTCTGCTGTGGCCACATCTGCCCGATGCCGATGCACGCAACAACCTACGTGTGACTTGGGCGCAGTTAACCGCGCGGCTGGGTCAGGATGATTTGGGCGCACCGTTTGTCATCAGCAATCGCCTCGATTTGCAATTCAATGTCCACAGTCGGGCCTGGAGCGATGTGGCCGAATTTGCGCAATTGTTGTCCGACTGCCACGCTCACGCAACCGCACACGAAACACGCCGCACCTGCGCCGAATGCCAAGCGCGTCTGGCACGGATGGCCGAACTCTATCGGGGTGAGTTTCTGGCGGGTCTATCGCTGAATGACTGCCCAGCTTTCGATGAATGGCAGATGATGCAGCGTGAACGCCTGCATCTGCAAGCGATTGAAGCGCTAGATGATTTGGCCCACTTTCATGAGCAGGCGGGCGACAATGCCAGTGCAACGCGTTATGCCCGCCGCCAAATCGAGCTCGATCCGCTGCGTGAAAATGCACACCGTCAGCTGATGCGTCTGCTGGATAAGCTGGGCCAACGCACGGCGGCACTAGAGCAATTCGAACGCTGCAAGCGGCTGTTGGCCGATGAGTTGGGCGTGGAGCCGGAGCCAGAGACCTTGCTGCTGGCGGCGCGCATTCGTAACAGTATGGCCGGGCCGGGCGAATCCAATCGACACAATCTCCCTGTCCCGCTGACCCGCTTCTTGGGTCGCGCACAGGAAATCGCTGGGCTGGCGCAACAACTGACTGACGCGCATACCCGCTTGATCACGCTGACCGGTTCGGGCGGTGTGGGCAAAACCCGATTGGCCTTGCGCACCGCACAGGAAGTGCTAGATGTATTTGCCGATGGGGTTTGGCTGGTGGAGTTGGCGGCCCTAAGCGACCCACAATCAATCGAGCGGGCGGTCGCATCGGCATTGGGGATGCGCGAACAAGCTGGCGTGACAATGGTGCAAATGCTGAGCAATGTCGTTCGCGACAAGCAGATGTTGCTGATCGTGGACAACTGCGAACATCTCCTGAGCGTCTGCGTCAAGCTCATCTCGCAGTTGCTTGCGGCTGCGCCCAGATTGCGTGTGCTGGCCACCAGCCGGTCGCCATTGCAGATTGAGGGCGA
This sequence comes from Chloroflexota bacterium, assembly GCA_031392845.1. Taxonomy (GTDB): domain Bacteria; phylum Chloroflexota; class Anaerolineae; order J036; family Brachytrichaceae; genus JANMVQ01. The sequence continues at coordinate 2,393 of JANMVQ010000526.1, read as the reverse complement.
AGTCGTCTATCGTGTGCCTTCTTTGGCGGTGCCGAACTCCAAATATGGGGCGGCGCTATCGGTTGAATCACTGATGGACTACGAGGCGATCCAGTTTTTTGTCCAGCGGGCGGGCGCTTCGCAAAAGGATTTTGCCTTGAACGCAGCCAACGCCTTGGCGGTGCAGCAAATCTGCTACCGTCTGGATGGCATTCCGCTAGCGCTCGAGCTGGCCGCTGCACGCCTGAAAGTGATGCCCGTTGAGACGATTGCGCAACGCTTGGACAGCCGTTTCAAGCTGCTGACATCGGGCAACCCGGCGGCATTACCGCGCCAGCGCACTTTACAGGCGCTAGTCGAGTGGAGCTATAACTTATTGTCTGATCCAGAGCAAGCGCTGCTGCGACGGCTTGCGGTGTTTGTCGGTGGATGGACGCTTGAAGCCGTTGAGGCCATCTGCGCGCGTGACAATGAATCACCTCTGCTGGATCAATTGTTCAATCTGGTCAATCACTCCTTGGTGATGTTTGGGCAGGATCTCCAGCACAAACGCTATAGCTTGCTTGAAAGCATTCGCCAATACGCCCACGAACAGTTGTTGTTGGCCGCCAAAGATGTTGCAGCCAGTGAGCGGCATGCCCGCTACTATGTGCAGTTGGTCAGCGATGCCGAGACACAAGCCAATACGTCAGCCCATCAACAAGCGCTTGATCAAGTTGAGTCGGATTACGAAAACATCTTAGCTGCGCTCGGTTGGGCGATTCAACATGATGTTGATTTGGCGTTCACACTGGCTATCCGTTTGGGCGGGCGACTACAATTTTGGGAGCTGCGCGGTCACTTTGAAGAAGGAAGGCGCTGGCTAGCGCAACTTCTCGAAGCGACTCAAGAGAAGCGTAGCGCAGCCTGTGCCAAAATTTTGCTGCATGCCGCATGGATGGAGCGCGCACGACCTGATTACAACAAAGCCTTGGCCTATGCTGGGCGTAGCGCCGTCCTCTATACCGCGCTAGGTGATGCGTGCGGCGAGTTGGATGCGCAACTCTTTATTGCCGGCATATGGTCATTGTGTGGGGAGACAGATAAAAGTCACGCCTTGGCGCTGATTTGTCTGCGACAAAGTGAGCACTTGGGCTACAAGCCCGCTTTGGCCCGCGCCCTGTATGAACTGGGAATATGTGAGTCTCAACGTCAAAACACTGTCTTGGCTCAGCAATATCTTGAACGCAGCATTCAACTCTGGAGAGAGATCGGCGACAAGTATCAATTGGCCGAACCGTTGAACGGTTTAGCTGCCGAATTGGATTCGCAAGGTGAAGACGACCGGGCGTTGATCCTGTATGAGGAACTCGAAGCCATTCATCGAGAGCTGGGCTATGAGCGCGGTTTGGCGTTGACCCAGAGTAACGTGGGTTGTCTACTGCTTAAACAGGGCGACTTCGAGCGTGCCAAAACGTTGTTTGTCGCCGGATTGATCATCCGGCGCAAGATGGGACTACTGCGGGGCTATGTATATTCCCTACTCAATTTTGCCTCGTTGGCGGAGAAGCAAAATCTGCCCCAACGTGCGGCCCGCTTATTTGGGGCCACTGAAGCGCTGCGCGAGAAAATTGGTTTGTCTGCCGAGTCGGTCTACATCGACACCTACGCCAATGAATTTGCGCATATACGCGCCATGCTCGGCGACACCCGCTTCAATTTGGAATGGGCCCGTGGGCGCGGCCTCACCGCTGAACAGGCGGTTGATATTGCTTTGCAGGATTGACCGCTTGTTTGTCCAATGCAGCCACCCCCATTAATGATGAACTAATGGTGGGTTTTCATGCTCTCAGCAAGATGACGGATGACACGGACCTGCTGTTAGATGCTCTCTCCAGTCCCGAAAACCCATCGACCGCCCATTACAAATCGTATTTGTTGCGGTTGTGGCGCGAGGATATTCATAGCGAGCTATGGCGTGCCACGCTGCAAAGCGTGACGGAACCTACAGATCGCCACAGCTTCCCAGACCTGGAAGGCTTAGTCGCTTATCTATTGGCGAATACGGAACGCAATATGTAGCTCACCCGAAGCAACCAGCGTCAAGAATGGGTATCTTCATGTCGCTATAAGCGTTGCCTGTGTCATTTGTGCCCGCTCGTAATCATTCACCCAAAAATAGTTAATGGAGAATAAAGATGAATCATTTTCGTATTAAAAGAAGCTCAATTTCAGCCATAGCCATCGCGGCCAGCCTGACCCTGCTCGGTTTTAGCCAAGGGGCGCGCGGGAGTATGGCCTCGGCCAGCGGGGTGGCAAAGTTTGCCGCCGCGCCAGCCGCACCCGAAATCGCCGCCATCCCCACCGCCTTCACCTACCAAGGCACCTTGCGGCTGGCGGATGGCAATTTAGCCACCGGCAGTTACAACATCACC
>JANMVQ010000522.1:0-8315 GCA_031392845.1 Chloroflexota bacterium | reverse complement strand
AACTGCGATTAAGCAGCCATCGGAACCTTGTTCCAGTTGACTTTTGCACTTGCGTGCTTTGCGCCTTTTAACGAGGGACACCACTCGGCCCGCCATCCGAAGCTGACTCAATCCGTCGAAGCCTGTCATCCCCGAATAACTATTACTCATTATACGTGATACGTGATAGGTGTTATACGTGGATATAGAAATCTGAAATTCAAAAGGCTAAATTAAAAACTAACGTGTAGCGGGACAGCCTCTTCTTTTTTAATTCTGCCTTCGTAATTTTAAATTTTCTTACTGAAGTTTCTTGCAATCCACGATCACATTCCGCTGAATGTTGGTCTCGCTATCGTCCCCGCGCAGAATATACAGCGTGAAGACGTAATAGCCCTTGTCCGCGATTTCGAAGACATACTCGCCTTTGGGTAACGTTAGCACGGTGCGTTTGTTGACCGCATTGTTGGGTTTTATGCTTTGCATGTTGCCGGACGGGCAATCAAAGTCGTTGGCAATTATCGACTGATCTTGGATCGTAGTGATCTCAAGTTCCATCCGCTTGGCGCCTTGCACATCCCACGCCAAGGTGGCCTGACGGCTCTCATTGGGTTGTGAGCCTAGGGAGACCTCGCCAAAGTTATTGCGTGGCAGGAAGCGGACGGTGGCGCTATAAGGGTTGATCACCCATGGCTCGGCGGTTGGGATGATGTCGGCGATGCCAATGATGGCAACCACATCTTCGCGCACCCATGCAAAATCCCCTTGTTCGTGCAAAAAACGAATTTGATACCAAGTGTATTCATCACGTCTGATTTTGCGCAATATCTGGATGCTGACACCCGGCGTGATCTCGCCCACTAAGTCGTAGTCTGTGCCCGGACCGTTGCGCACTTTAACCGGATTGGCGCCGGACACCGTAAGGTAAGTCACCGGGCCAGTTGCAACGGCGGTAGGCGCTGGGGTGAGCGGACTGGATGCAGTCGGCTTGCCTAGAACGGTTGTTGCCGGGTTTGGCGTAGTTGTGATATTGGTTGCCACTTCTGTGGCACCTGCAGATGGATCGGGCACATTGGCCGCAGGCTCTACGGTCGCTTCAGCAGTGGGTTCAGTTGTGGTTTCTGCGGTAGGAATCAGAGCAATGGTGGACGTAGCTGCCACCGCAGCTGGGTTCGACCCAAAGATGCGTGGCGGACCGTTGATGGCCACAATATAAACTACCACGGCTAATGCTGCCAACATGGTGCCCAGCGCGCCAAAGATCGCCACTCGGCGGATGTTGTTGCCGGCGCTGCCGCCAATACTTTTGCCCAGAATGGCCCGATCCAGCGCATGAATCATGTCCTGCATGCTTTGGAAGCGATCATCAGCCTTCTTGGCGATGGAGCGGGTAACCAATTGCACCACGGGTGCGGTCAGATCGGTGCGTACCCGCGTGAGCGTCGGTGGTTGCTCGTGCACATGCTTGTAGAGCACGGCCAGGGTGTTCTCGGCTTTGAATGGCGCAATGCCAGCCAGCATCTCATAGAGCACGATTCCCATCGAATACACGTCGCTGCGCCGGTCGGGGATACGCCCTTGCACCTGTTCAGGCGACATATATTCGGGCGTGCCGATTGTCTCGACATTGCGGGTGAGTTTGGTCCCGCCTTGGGTCAGCACAATGCCAAAGTCGGTCAGCACATACCGCCCGTCGGCGGCAATCATGATATTGCTGGGCTTGATATCGCGGTGCACTAGGCCGCGTTTGTGGGCATACTCCAAAGCCGAGGCGATCTGGCGGGTGATTTGCAATGCACGCGCCACTGGCATTTGCTGGTTCTTGATCGTAAGTTGAACTAACTCTTGCTGCAGGTTGCCACCTGACAAATACTCCATCGCCAGATAGCGCTGTCCATCAATCGTCCCGGTGTCGTAAACCTGCACGATGTGTGGGTGCCGTAGCGCGGCCGTGGCCTGAACTTCGCGCTGGAAACGGGCTACAAACTCCGGGTCTTCGCTCATCTGCGCGGAAAGCACTTTGAGCGCCACTTCCCGCCGTGTACTACCGTGGCGGGCCAAATAGACTGTGCCCATACCGCCGGTTGCAATACGTCTAAGAATTTCGTAGTCGCCTAATTGTTGTATATCTGCCATCTGACTGCCACTGTGATTCTATCGTGTATCGTGCGGAATCTCTATCCTAATCCTATATGATCCTATATGCGATTACCTGCAGCGTGCCACTTTGTTATCAGCAAAGCAAGTGCGTTCGGCGTTACCATCGCCGTTAATAATCAATGCGGAAATCTGTTGCTCGATATTGGGATACGCCAGTAGACGCACGATGCGTTCTTCACCCGGCGCAATCACTGGAAGCTGGCCGCCGCCGTCGTGGCAGGTAGTCATGGGTGCACCGCTGGATAGATATTGGGCGCTCCAGTTGCGCAACGCAGTTTTAGTATTGTTCTTAATCTTTAGAGTCAGTTTGAATTGATACACCGGGGTGACATCGTAATACTGCTCGCAGCCGCCACCTGATAGCGGACGGCCCCAACGTTCAAAGCCAGTGCTGACGATGCTGAGATCGTAGCGGAGGTTGCTGAACACGCTTACGCCCGGCACAGGCACCACGATTTCAAAGTTGGGCGGCACATCCGTCGCTGTCGGCAACACTACACCGGGTCTGCTACTCGTCGCAACAGGCGCAGCGGTTGGACGGGGTCGCGCGGTTGCTGGTGGCGGTTGGGTGGCGGGAATGGCGAGAGTAGGCGTAGCAGCTGGGCCTAAATCTTGGGTGGGCTGAATGGGAGGCTCTGTGGGAACAATCGTGGCCGTCGGGGCAATGGGTTGCACGCCAGCGGGCGCAGTTGCCGCGCCGGATGCGCCGCTGCCCGTGGCGCTTGGTCGTGGACGGGGTGTGTTTGGGGCAGCAGTGGCCACTGGCACGCTGGTTGGCAGTGCATCAGTGACCGGCGTGCCATCGCGCTGGCTCAAGATGGTATAAACCAAAAAGCTAAGCGCCGCAATTAACGCCAACACGCCTACCCCAAGAACAATCGGATTGATGGCCGCGCCGCCTTTGACCGCACCATAATTTATAACAGACGCGGTGACATTGTCATTCGCATTGTTGGCGATCGCAGTTTTAATCAGCGTGTTACAGGCGCGTTCTGGGTTGCTGTACTTGCCCAAAATTTGTTCGATGCGTGCGTCGTCGATGGCGTCGTAGAGGCCGTCGGTGCACAGCAACACTCGATCGCCCCAGCGCAGTTCGCGAGTAGTGATATCGGGGGTGGCCTTGGCAGTCCCCAGCATGCGGGTGATAGCGCGGCGCTTGCTGATCTTGCGCGTTTCCTCGTTGGTCAAGCTACCTTCGGTTATCTTGTCAGCCAAACTGGTGTGATCTTGGGTCAGGCGGGTCAGGCGCCCCTCGCGCAACAAATAGGCCCGGCTATCGCCCACATGCGCGACGGTCACTTTATTCTTGAAGACAACTGCGGCGACGAGCGTGGTGGACATGCCATCCAAGCGTTTGGTTCGAGACTCATCCAGCACAGATTGGTTTGCACGGGCCACAGCAGCTTGTAGTGCGCGGGTAGGGTCAATTGAATCTTCGGTGTAATAGGTATCCAGACATACATCGGCAGCCAACTCCGCAGCGCGGCGTCCGGGTATTTCGGTGCCTGTGCCATCGCAGGCCACCAGCAGCACGCCTTTCTTCTTAATCAGCTCGCTTTCATCGGGCGAGATAGAAATAGCGCGATCCTGGTTATCTTCGCGCAGGCCGCGGTCGCTAACTTCCTTCCAAATGCATCGGGACTCGTTTGGCATGATGTGCAACTCCTCTTGTGCAATCGTCAGTGTCTCTGATTGGGGAGCATAGGAATTTTAACCGGAATGTGGGGGAGGGGAGAACAACTATTCCAAAATGACGATATCAGATCAAACTAACCCCACCCCGCTATCGCTTCGACCAGATGCCGCCGGTTGAGTGTCATCCAGGCATCGATGTTCAGGGTGGACTCGATCCAGCTTTCGACATCGATATAGGGGCTAAGATTACCTACGAAGCGACCCACCATATGCATGAGCACATGCGCATTGCGCAGCAAAACCAACGTCGGGATAGCTTCAATTTCGACTTGAGATAATCGCCTTACTTTGGTATAGCCCACGCCAAAGTGGCTCAAGCGCTCCCATTCCTTGCCGGTTCCCAGCGCATCCCATAGCCAGGTATCCAGCGCAATCGCTACTTCCATCACCGATGGGTTAAGGGCACAAGCTTCAAAATCGAGTACACCGGTGATGCGATTCTGGTCAATAAGCAGGTTGCCCGGGATTAGATCACCGTGAATCAACTGGGAAGGCAAGGCCCGATAAATCTTCGCTGCACTATCGATCACTGTGTCCAGTAAGGCATTGATACGCACCTTGTGATCTTTGGGTACAAGCGATCCCAGACAATCCATCGCGGCAAAAGGATCTGGGATTAACGGATGCACCTGCCCGAGTTGATTAAATGGCTGCGGTAGCCGCAGCCCACGCGCATCAATCTTGCGCATGGCGTTTACCAAAATGGCAACTGCCTCACCCACCGCTTCGGCATGTTCCAGATTCAGGGGCGAAGGATTCACGCCCGGGATAAGTGGGATCAGCACGATCAGTTGACGGTTGGTGTTGCCTACCAGCGCAGAAGGCTCGCCACGCCGAGTCAGCACAGGCGCGGGCACGGCAAAGGGTAATTTTTGCTGCGCTAGGTGCATCAGTACCACCATCTCATGCTGAATGTATTTAGGATTGGCGTGGTTGCCGTAAATGCGCATCACTAATGGAGCTTGGCCCGCGACATCAACCCGGAATAACTTGTTGTTGTAACCGCCCCGATCTAATGGCGTTATGTTTGCGCCAGCGGGAATATCCCAGATAGCAGCAGGATCAAATACAGATGTCGAACTCATGGCGCGCTGTAGGCCAACATCATACCCGCAGGCCGATGAATTAGGATTCTTTCCGCGAATCACGCGAATTCCCGTAAATTTTTTAGCGAAAATTCGCGTGATTCGCGGATAAATCCAAAAGCTAAAATGGTCATTTATGACACATTCAGTAAACTGCCTCCATGCAACCTCTCATTCTCGCTAATGGCGAATTACGCGACGAAATCATACAGGCTGGCGCGCTAGCCCTGCGCAATGGCGCGGGCGCCGCTGATGTGGCCGAACAAATTGCACGTGCCGTGGAAGATGATCCGGATGAACATTCGGTCGGCTACAGCGGTTATCCAAATATCTTGGGCGAGGTTGAACTGGATGCCTCTTTCATGGATGGCGCAACGCTCAAAGCCGGCGCAGTGGCGGGTCTGAAAGGCTTTCGTCACCCCATATCGGTCGCACGCCAGGTGGCCGCGCGCTTGCCACATGTGCTGTTGGTCGGCGAAGGTGCTATGCGATTTGCCGATGAAATTGGCGCAGAACGGCGCGAAATGCTGACAGATTACACAACAGGCGAATGGCATAAGGTCCTGCAAAAGCTTGCGCTAAACACAGCGGAACTCTCCGTGGAGAAAGCGCGTGCCCTAATCGAGGATCAACCGTCGCTGATCGATCTGGTCAATCAGGCGCTACGTCCACCCGACGAAGACAATCACGACACCATGAACGTCATGGTGCAAGATGTCGATGGACATATCGTAAGCGCAGTGACCACATCGGGCATCGCTTGGAAGTATCCAGGCCGGGTGGGCGATTCACCCATAATCGGTGCGGGCAATTACTGCGACGATCGCGCTGGAGCCGCCGCCTGCATGGGTCTGGGCGAAATCACCATGCGCCTCAGCTCCTGCGCGTATGCGGTGACATTGATGCGCATGGGCAAACCGCTGCACGAGGCGGGCTCAGCAGCCGTGCAGGAGATGTTGCCAATCATCGGTCGCAGCACCGCCGAACACCATATGAGCCGTGCCGACTGGATCCGCATGTTGCTGATCGACAAGTACGGCCACGTCGGCGGTTATGCCACCCGCCCCGGTCTGCAATTCAAAGCCCAATATGCACACGAGCATGCCCCACGTGTGTTGGATTGTGTGTGTGTTGAGTAGATAAACCACGAATCTCACGAATAATTCGTGGGATTCGTGGTTCAAATCTTATTTCTGACGCGGTTGACTCATCATCCCTTCAGCAACGCCTCAATCGCCACCGGCGCGTGGGTGCGCATACTCTCGTTGGCAGCAATACCGGTCAGAATGGACATCGCGCCGGCGTGGCTGCCGGCCATGCGCTGGTAGGGATCGTTGCGCTCGCTCAAAAATATATCGTCCAGCATCACGTCGTCGCCACCCCAGTGACCACCTTTGCTCGCTTCCACGTTAACAATTTGGCGTGGCTTACGTGAAGGAGTCAGCCAAATATCGGTGCCGCTGGTCTCCCATGGTACGTTGTCGGGGATAAAGGCCTCCAATCGGCCATGGGTTCCATTAAACGCCACCCGAAAGCCTTCATAGGCCGCAAAGGCCAACAGCGAATAAGACACCCGCGTGCCGCCGCTATACATAATATTGGCGCTGATATTGTCTTCGATGTTGATCTCAGGGTCGAACACACACTGATCGCGAAAATAACCATCGTGTTGCTCGTTGGCTCGATAGAGTTCGTTTAGGCTCGCATTGGCCTCTACATTGAGATAGAACTCGCAGGTGGATTTGTGAGTGCAGGTCAGACAGCGCTCACCGCGTTCGGCGCGGGTTGGGCCATAGAACGCCAGTCCACCCGTGGCAAACACGCTCACTGGGTCTTGGGCCAACCACCAATTGAGCAAATCAAAATGGTGGGTGGCCTTATGTACGGCCAAACCGCCGGAATTCTCTTTGCGCCGGTGCCAGCGCCGGAAATAATCTGCGCCGTGATAGGTATCTAAATAATAGTTAAAGTCGGCGCTCAAGATGGTGCCAATGGCGCCGCTCATTAGCAAGGCTTTGATCTGGGTGGCGTGTGAGGCATAACGATAATTGAACGTCACCCGCAGCTTGCTGGCAGCAGCTTGCTCGGCAGCCAAAATCGCACGACAACGAGCGGCATCAATGGTCATGGGTTTCTCGGTGATCACCCGCAAACCCCGTTTTAGGCCATTTAGAATAAATTGGTCATGCGTAACATCCTTACTGGTTACGATCAGCGTATCAGCCCGGGTGCGATCTAACATAGCATCTACCTCACTAAAGGCGGGTACCGGTGTGGGCAACCGCCCGTTGTAGAGCGCAACTCGGCCTGGGTTCACATCACATAATCCAACCAGTTCGGCTGAATCTGCATAACGCTGTGTGATCGCTGAGACATACATAGAGGCACGTGAGCCTAAACCCACGATGGCGATTTTCTGTTTGGTCATATTTCTAAGTGTGAAGCAAGAATTCTCAAACGTCAAACATCATAGGCCCCTATCGGCACAGTCATTCCGGTTGTTGAATTGCAAAATTGCATGTCTCAGTCCTATTACAGGTCATTCATGACAGAGGTGACATGCAAACCGGCAATAGTTGAACAGTTTTGCCACGCTCCGCGCAGATCGCACCTAGAGTGCAACTAAATAGTGAGGGTCTCAGACTTTAGTTCTAGAAGAGACTCAGACGAATTACTGAACACAACAACAAGCACAAAGAACGAGGAAAACACACCATGATGCAAAATATTACAATGCCCTACACGCCTTCAAAACGTCAGCAAGCTTTGGTGCCAGTGCGCCAGCCCAACCAGGGTCGCTACAGTCACAACCAGAACAATCGCTTGGCCCAGCAGAACAACTTCGGCAAGGTTTTCAGCGCATTGGTCATTATCGGCGTGACCATCGGCATATGTTCGTTTATCCTGACGAAGCCAACAGTCGCCCTGCCGGCTAGCACCGTTTCTGTGGCAGTGCAGGTGCCCCAAGTGAACGCGCTCGAAACAGTGCGCCCACGCACAGTGGCAGTGGCCGCACCGGTCGAAGCCCCAATCCAGCCAGAAGTCAGTATCCCAGTAGCTGCAGAATCACCCGTCGTTTCAACCCAGGGCGATGGTCCAATCAAAGTTCGTCTCGGCCCCGGTCAAGGCTATTCAGTGTTCGCTACTCTGCCCGATGGCGAAGACGCCGCAGTGATTGGTCGCAGCGTGGATGGCTTCTGGTGGAAGATTGACTTTCAGGGTCAGATGGGTTGGATTTCAACCGCATTCGTGAAAGTGACCGGCGACGTCAACACGCTCCCAGTCGTTACTGACCAGCCTTTGCTCTACCCGGCGCAGGTTAATTAGCGCCATCAGTTACTGCATCCTTGTGTGTTCGGTTGTGGAAAGGCAAACGGGCCGCGCGATAATGCGCGG
>JANMVQ010000460.1:0-3264 GCA_031392845.1 Chloroflexota bacterium | reverse complement strand
TGGACGCTATCCGAATGCCTTTACCGGCAGCATCACCCAAACTTGGGCTGGGCCTGAAACCCTGGTGCCGCTCGCCAATTTGCCTGCCGATGCCTGCTTTATCCGGGTCATGCCAATCAAAATTACAGGCGACACTTTGTTTAGCCCAATCGTGCGCGGCACAGGCGCGCAGTGCCAAGCCAGCCTGGTGCTGGAGCGCACGCCTGCTTACCAGGAGGTTCAATATGGCCGAGCCGCCGGTTTTGTTGTGACGATTACCAATACCAGTCCCGACACGCTCACTGGCATTCAGTTGAGCGGCTCGGCCCCAGGTTGCAACTTGCGCATCAATAGTTTGGCCGCCGGGGGTTCGTTGGTGCACGAGTGTTCATTGCTCAGGGTCACCGAAAGCCAGACTCATACCCTGACCCTCTCGGCAACCGGACCCGGCAATGTCATTATCAGTCGCGCCAATCCTGCCCAGGTCGCAGCACGCTGGGTTTTTTATCTCACGAATTTGAATAACAACCCAAGCGTTACGTCCACACGCTAAATAATGATGGACGGAGCGACAAAATCGCTCCGTCCGTTCAACTGGATCTCACTACCACGGAAGAATCTTTCTAAATATCTGCTGCATGCTTTTGCAGCAATTCCAAATTCAGATTTTTGGACACGGACATACACGGACTGATCAAGGAATTATGGCGCTTATAGCGCACAATCTGTGTTCTTCTGTGTCATTCCGTGTTCAAATGGCGTCTGATTTGGCGCTGAAATTCCGAATTTGGAATTGCTGAAAGTCGTTAGTCGAGGCAAAGATTCCTATACACATGCAGTAAAATCCTGAGATGAGCCAAGCCTTAACTATCACCACCAGCGCGCCAGTGGAATTGCGTCCGCTCATTCATAGCGCCATTCAACGCGAATTAGGCACACTTGAGATTGGGATCAAGCGCACACTGGCCCAGATTCACATCCATGAATCCGTGCATAAAATGTCCTCTAGCGAATTTGAGATGCGTTTCAATGGCACTGATCTTGTCGAAACCCCTGAATTTACAGATTGGTGGATGGAACTTCTAGCACTCAAACGGCTACGTGCGCAACGTCAGACATTGAGCGAGGCTACGGTTGATTGAGTATTATTTTCAATCGTTTTTGTTGCGCATCTCATCTTCTGCAATTGTGCAAGCACGACAAATCACATTGGATGCACGCACGTCTTCATTGGGCTTTGTTCGTGGCACAATTATTTTCTCGGATGAATCACAGTTGCACATTCGTGAGCTTGTCGAAACAGAACCAGTAACGATTCGGATTGCTTACTCATACCATTATCAACAGCTTAGTGGCAATTTTATTTTTAGATATGACAATACGCCTCACTTTCCTCATTTGCCAAGCCATCCGCACCACAAGCATGTGGGCGATAAGCGAATAGTTATTGCCACTGAACCACCTGATTTGAATAGCGTGTTGGATGAAATTGAACGAATGCCAAATTGGAACTAACCTGTGCGCCCCCGCGACACCAGCCAAGCCGAGAAGGGTTGATGCGACACGAATAATAATAATGTGCGCTGCCCGGCCCACGCCCATACTGCCTCAATCAACACCAATTCACTCTCGCGATCCAACGAGGCCGTAGCCTCGTCAAAAATCACCGCCGCTGGATTTTGCACAAACACCCACGCTCGCTTCGGTTTCTACTACTGCAAAGAGCTTTTACTACTCACTAGGTGGATGGCCGCCAAACGGGTGGATGATTAAGTAAAAACAAGGCGGACAAAATAAATTTCCGAGGTTTTCGCATCCAAAAAATCTTCGTGTCCTCCGCACCGCTAGATTGAAAATCAACCGGCCATTCACACCGTCGCTTCACATTCGCACTCTAAAACAATCCGCGCCGGCGACACATGCCGCACCGTGCCATTCCGCCGCGAGTGAATCACCGTTCCAGTAAATGGCTCCAGAACCACGATATCTTTTACCCCTTGGGCCAAATAAAACAACGGGCCTAACTCCAGGTCTTTGGCTTCATAACCGACGCTGACGATCTCAATCACCGCCTCCGGCACTTTTGTCACCGCTTCGTCTTGCTCAACCTGATCGGTGCAAAAAATGGCTATATCCGGGCGCTTAAACGAGCCATCCGGAAACTTCACGTAGATATCAGCGTAGTGATAACAACCGCAAGCGGTATCGTCGGCATTCGGCTGGATTGATTTCTGAATACGGGTAATGGTTCGTTGAATCTGATAAATGGCCTTTTGATGCCGCACAAATGGGTATGTTTCCCACATCGGCAAACCATTGACGACTTCCAACTTAATCCCCGCTTGCTCCGCACGAGCAATCAATTCCGGTGTCAAAATATCGGCCATGGTGTGATTATCTCCCAATCACCAACTCTCTCAACCCATCCACCAACGACACCGACGGCCGCCAACCCAAACCGCGCAAGCGGTCGGCAACACCGGCGCTCTCGCGGATATCACCGGCGCGGGCCTCGCGATATTCCACCGTCACTGCGCCCGACCCAGCCGCCTCGCCGAGTGACTGCAACAACGTGTTCAACGAGACAGACTGACCGGTGCCGACGTTATAGAGGCGATGAGATAACTCAGCGATGGGGGTGGTCGCCATGCGGGCGTTGGCCCGGGCCACATCGTACACGCTGACAAAATCGCGGGTTTGCTCGCCGTCGCCAAACACCAGACACGGCTTATTTGCCTTCGCCGCATCGCACCACCGGGCAACCACCCCGCTGTAAGGCGAGTCCGCCCGTTGGCGCGGGCCATACACATTAAAGTAACGCACCGCGACGAATTCCAAGCCGAACGCCGCTGCATAGGATCGCCCGGCTTCTTCGGCCATCAACTTGCTACTGGCATAGGGCACTAAAGGATCGACTGGCGAATCCTCGCCCTTGCGACCCGCCGAGCTGCCGTAGATCGCACAGGTGCTGGCCAGCATAAACCTTTTTACGCCGTTTGTGCGCGCCGCCTCCAACAGATTGATCGTGCCGACCGTGTTGACCTGAAACGTCTCGACCGGCTGGCTGAGCGATTGCGGCACACTCACCAATGCGGCCAGATGCAGAATAGCATCGCAGCCCTGAGCGGCAACGTTAGCCGTCTCACCGTTCGTGATGTCGCCTTGCACAAACTGCGCGCCCGCCGGGATATTGTCCCGGCTACCAGTATGTAAATTGTCCAAGATCCGAACAGTGTGGCCTGCGTTCAACAGTGTGTCGGCAGTGTGGGAGCCAATAAAGCCGGC
>JANMVQ010000575.1:0-2445 GCA_031392845.1 Chloroflexota bacterium | reverse complement strand
TCTTCGGCAAACTGCACCCCGCTGTCGGCCAGCCGAGTCTGGAGAAACGCCCGCGCTTCGGCTTCCTCAAATGGGGTCATCCACTTCACGCCAAAGATATTGGCCACATCCGACATCGGCACGCCCTCCTGCTTGGATGGGAAGATGACTTCCAGCGCCTGGTGCCCGGCCACACACAGCGCAAAATGGCGCTCCTGCGCCAGCGCTCGAAACAGATTGGGGATGCGCAGGTCAATGTCGCCGCCACCAAAGCGCTCGATCTCGTCCAGCAGCAAAATCACATCGCGCTTGGCTTCAATCCGAGTCTCGATGGCGCGCTTCAGCTCGCGCGGGGTGTTGCCGGTTACGCCCAGCTTCTTCAAGATCGTCTCGCAGAAGTCCTCAGTGTCCAGCACGCCTTGCAGGTCGATATAGTGCAAATCGGCATCGGGCAGCCATTCGGCCCGCGTCGCCCACAGGTAATACTGCAACGACGACTTGCCGATCTGCCGCTCGCCAATCAATGCCACACTGCTGCGTTTGCGCAGCGCCTCGCGCACCTCGCGCACCAGCCGCTCCCGCCCAAAAAACTGGGCCGGATCGTTGATGCGGCCATGGGGATGAAACGGATTAGGGATGTTTTTTAGGCTTGCACTATTTGCAGGTTTGGTGAGGGGCGGCACACCATCGATGAGCGGCCATGGATGACTGTGGCGCTTGGCCCGCGCCGCGACAATCAACCGAGGCAGGACACCGCGCTTGACGAAGTAATCGACGATTTCACGGGCTTGGGTGGGTTTGTCGGCATTGTGACCGGGAATCAATTGGTGGTCGCCAATTAGCTCCCAACATAGATCATGCAATTCCGCTTGCGTAAACGCCTGCACCAGCAAGTCGCGTAGTGTGATATGGATTTCGGGTTCAATGGCGGGGGGTGTCATGGTTGAGCTATATGTCGATATATTCTAGCGTGGAACGCGAAATGCAGAAATGCGTGAAAATGCTTTTGTCAATTCATAGCGTCTGCATGAACAAGGCGACCCGCATCTCATAGCCATGCCCCAGCCCCGCGAAAATCTTCAAGCTCTGATCCGCGATCCGCCTTGCCACATCCTGCTTGCCTTGCCCCTGCGCCAGCCCAAACTGTGCCATGCCCACAAACTCCGGATAGCCGACCTTCTGCGCGGCCACCAGCGCCTGCTCAAAATCTGCCCCGGCCAATAGCGTCTCGCCTGGAGGATAGTGTCATGTGCTAAGACAATTCATCCTTCAAGTGCGGCCGCGCCAACTTCACGATGCTCAGCAGTTTGGGCAACTTGCCACTCTTCTCGCAGTCCAGCACCAGCGAGCGCGCCTTGTCGATCTTGTTCTCGCCGCTCAGCGCGTCCCAGTCGATGTCGAGCTGGAAGCACAGGTCTTGCAAATCCGACTCGGAGAACCACTTGTCCTTGAGGATGGCGTAGAGCTTGTGGCCGGTCTCGCTGAATTGAGTGCCTGCGCTTTCGGTGGGGCCGCGACCATAGTAGTTGTGGGTGACTTTTTGATCGCGCCCGACGAATGATCCGCCGCCCGTATTGAGATCGCCACCGACATACGAGCCTCCACCGGTATTGATATGGCCGGTGTTGATGCTGCCGCCCACGTCGCCATCCACCATAACCCCGCCCGCACCGACGGCTTTGGCCCCATGGCCCTGCGCAATCGCGCCGCTGCCCGAGTTGGTGGTGTTGCCGCTGTTAGTATTCTGGGTCACCGGCCCGCTAACCGTGCTGCCCTGAATGTTGATGCCGGAGTTGTTGGTCGAGGTGTTGGTGATAGTGGTGAGACCAGCGGCGGCAGGTGTGTTCGCGGCTTTTAACTGCTTGATCAATTCATTGACCTTCGCCAACACTTCTTGATCTTGGGCAGCATTGGCTTTTTGTAGTTCCTCTTTCAGTGTCTCTTGGCGGCCATTGGAAGTGGGTGATTTCTCGAGGCTGTCAATGTCGGTGCTGCCGCCGAGCTTTCTAACCAACACGCGCTTCAAGCCCTCGTAGGCGTCTTTGACCAATTGGCCAGCGGTATCACCCGTTGCGGCGGCGATGCCGGTGACTACTGCGGATACGATCATTGAAAGTGGATCCATTGTGTCTGTTCCTCCTGAATTGATAGCAATACGCCCTTCCCCAGCTATAGGCCGGAATGGCTCTGATTGGCAACGGTGTCGATTTTCGTTCAAGCCAAGCGAACGCGCAATACGAAACATCGCGTATGTCGCTATCGCGTGACTGTCTGATCCCCCGCAACAAAATCCCCGCCACCGGTGTTTACATTCCCAGCGATATACGCGCCGCCGTGGGTGTTAATCTCCTTGTAAACCAGCAGAAATTGCTCATCGGGGCTGCCCAAGCCATGCTCTTGCAGCCATGTGCGCAGTTGGGGTGAGTCCAGTTTGCCGCGCATTAGGTCGGGCAGGCCAAAGACGGC
>JANMVQ010000418.1:0-6949 GCA_031392845.1 Chloroflexota bacterium | reverse complement strand
TCTTCCCTTGTCCGATCATGCTCCGCTTTGGCACGGGCCTTGGCCATGGCTTCGTCGATGTTGGGCAGGGTGAACGTGCTTTCCATGATTTGGGTCTGATTGGTCTCGCTGGCGATGTTGGCCTTGATCATGATTTCGAGAACATGAAAGGCGTGTTCGGGCGTAATCACCGGTTTGGTGCCTTGTTGAATACATTCGACCAGGTGGCGCAATCCGTCTGTCCATGGCCAACTGGGGTTGCTCTCACCATGTAGCTCCCAATGATCCGCGCCCTTGCGATAGAGTTCAAAGCCATTCGGGTCCCAGTCGTCTCCCAGCATCTGGATCGTGCCTTTGGTCCCGTAAATCTCGATGGCGTTGGTGCGATAAGCCTGAATCGTGAAGCCGGTGGTCATGGTCGAGAAGCAGGCGTTGCCGTGATCCATCAACACATGCGCGTTATCTTCGGTCTCAATTTGCATGGGTTTGCCCTCGATTACACGCACCGGTTCGGTTTGTCCGGTAAACGCGGTCACCCGTTTGGCTGGGCCAAGCAGGGCCGTCAAGCTCGTCACGTTGTAAACGCCCAAGTCGAACATGGGGCCGCCACCCTTTTGGTAAAACCACTGGCCCCACTCTGGCCCAGACCAACCATACAAGGCCCGCCCTAGCGCTGGCTTGCCGATCTCGCCTGCCTGAATGCGACGATGCATGTCTTGGAATGTCGGGCTAAGCACGACATGGGGTGCGCAGTGCAAAATCTTGTCGCTGGCTTGCGCTTCTGCCAGCAAAAGCCTGCCTTCTTCTAACGTCGGGGCCATCGGCTTCTCCACCAGCACATGCTTGCCTGCAGCCAATGCTGCTCGCGCAATCTCGCCGTGTACTTGCATCGACGACAGGATCAGCACTAGGTCAACATCGGGTATCGCCAGAATATCTTTGTAATTTGTGCTGAAGTACGGGAAGCCAAATCGCTCCTTCACAACGGTTTCGCGCGCTGGATCAATATCGCACGCTGCAATTAACTCGACTTTGCCCTCGCGTTTCAGCCGGGCGGCCAGATTCATATAAGGTCCGCGCATCACGCTGCCACAACCAATGATGCCGATTCGAACAGGATTTGCCATAATTTGTTTCTTATCCGTTAAGCTACAAGGCTAGCGGTCTATACCAATTTACTGTATTTAAGTGCGACTGCTGTAGATTGTCAAATCCGACACAGGGTCAAATCGAAACTTCATTAGTCACAACATCTTAAGGATTGAGCGGATGTACGTATGATGTCATGCCTGCATTGGCCAATCGTCCAGAGCGCTCGATAGACAGGAAGGATTGTGTGTCTAAAGCGCTCTGGACGATTGGCGTGCCTTAAATGCGCGGTTTACTGTTCATGTGTGCCGTTGGTGTAACTGATGGGAATCGATGCGGGCAGGTTCTCGTTTAGCAGAGACCGTCTGGATTTGGGTTTACGTGAACTGGCCTCTGCTGCAGCGGTCTGCGGCACCGATTTGCGCTTAGGCCGGGCATATCGACTGCGCCGTTTGCGCCCCACTTGCTCCATCTGCAACGCATCGTCGCCAAAGCGGCTCACAATAAATGCGATGCCACCCTTGGTGACTTTCCAGATGGCCCGGTTGATGTTGTCACGCTCGCCCTGCTTATTCTTTAAAGCGTTGCCGATGTTGCCAACCTCATTGACAGTATCTATAGATTGCTGGATCAGTGTTTCCAACTGATTGGTTGTTGTGCCATCTGGCAGCATATTAATGTCGTTACTATACATAGCCCGCAACAGACTTCTGGTCCGTTCGATAAAGCCCGTGGGGGGAGGCGAATCTTTTGTAGTCATGTGGATCTCTCATTATTTTTGGAATTGTCGATTGGATGACCCTGCAGGGTTGTCGTGCAAAAGCATACGGGTTTGATGCTGAAAGGGCATTCAGCAAACGATGTAAATGGCGCTAGACCTATCTTTGTAGCCCGTCTCAATCGTTAGGCGTCATTGAAAATACTCAACCTTCTCGCCCTAAAGACCTACATTGACAGCCAACATGTGTTGTTGCGTTCCTGCAAGGCACCTGAGGGACGTAACAAGGCACTTGAGGAACGCAGCAACGCACTTGAGGAACGTAGCAAGGCACTGGAGGAATGCAGCATGGCATCTGAGGAACGCAGCAAGGCACTTGAGGAACGCAGCAACGCGCCTGAGGGACGCAGCAACGCGCCTGAGGGACGCAGCAAGGCAAGTGGGATTCGTCAACATCGCTCAAGGCTGCTCACTACCAAGTGCGAACAAACCGGAAAGCATCTACACTGTGCAGTGTTCAGGAGAAACTAACCACGTGAACTCGATCAATTCGGTAGACCGTGCGTCAACTCTTTCATCCGCACCGTCGCGCGGCTTTATTGCGGCGGGTCTGGCCAACATTGTGGGCATCTTGGTCTGTTCGATGGGGTTTACCAATACGCTGTTGACCTCACTCAGCCCGGTGGTGTTCTCTGTGTTTGGCATGTTGTCGATTATTCTGTGGGGCTTAGCCTATCTCGGAGCGGCGCGGTCCTATCGGCAGGTTCCGTATCTGATTGTGGTTTTCGCAATCGAGAAACTGGTGTATGTGATCACTTGGATTATGTGGTTAACCCAATCTGGCCAAACCCTACCTCAGCTTTTTGTGCAGTCGCCCCTGACGGCCATCTTCTTTGCACTATATGGCCTTAACGATCTGGTGTTTGGAGTGTTTTTCGCTATCGTGGCAACCAAGACACTTCGCGACGTTTAATACCAACCTAAAACACGGAGATCCGAATGATCAACTACTCACCTTCAGAAACACGATTGCACAACTTGCTCAATAGGGTTGCGGCGCTTGCAGCAGTGCTGTTTGTCGTTGGCTGTGTCCTTGCCTATGGCCAAGCGACTTCTGCTTTCATTGGGACGCCATTCGGCCCGATTGCTGTGGCTGGGTTGGGGATATTGGGATTGTTGGCCTGGTTTGGCGCCGCCGATGTCCGCCGTCATCGTCAGCTGATCTATCTGCTCATCTTTGGTTTAGGGGCGAGTGCCGTGGCTGGTACAACTTTGGCATTGAGTCTAAGCGCTGCCGGGCAGCTGGTTCCTTTACTCCTACTCGCTGCGCTGTTTGCGCTAGGCGACGTATTAATTATCATCCGTTTACGTGCAGCGCAGCCACGAGCGGCGATCTGGTCGCCTTGGCTCACCGATAAACCGTTTCTATCAAACTGGGAGAAGATCAGTCGTGTGTTCGCGCTTATCCTCGGTGTCGGATTGCTGGTCGTTGGATTGGGCTTCCTATTCGTAACGGCCTCCGGTTTGGCTGGCCCCTGGGCACTTCAACCCGCATTAACTCTTGGATCAATTCTCTTTCTGGTGTCGATGGGGGCATGTGTGCTGTTTGTCGCCTGGGATGTCCGACGCTATACCGAGATGTTCACCCTGTTTATCTTGGGTGGAGTGGGTGCCCTGATCGCAACTCTGTGCGCGTTGCAGGGTCAGATTCAAGCTGGGGCTACTTCGGATGTTCGCACCCTGCTGATCGGGCTTGCACTGCTGCAGGCTGTCATCATTGCACTGTGTATCGCCCTCAAGACATTGATGAACCGGCATCTTCTGGATCACCTCGGCTTCTTCAATGCGCTGGATTTCCGCGTGCTTGAGGCCGTGGCTGAATCACTCATTGACGGCGAAGGGGCCGAGAAATCGCCGCCCTACAAGATTGCCTTGCGGACCGACAATTATTTAAGCTCGTTCAAATCGGGTCGATTGTGGTTGGCCAAGGCCGCCTTACTGATGCTGGAGTTTGCACCACTCACCGCGTTTATGCCGCCCATCAATTTTCTCAATCCAGCACTGCGCAAAAAATTTATCGATGCCAACTTTAAGCGCGATATTGTCGAAGCACGCGGCATTTATTGGTTGTTCCGCCAGTTTGAGAAATCCAGCATTGCTTTTGTCAGTCTGGTGGGGCGCCGGTTCGTGGATCTGATTGAGGGAGCCATGCGCTTCAACATGCAGCTGACCTACATCGGTTACTACAGTGATCCGGATGTGCAAAGCGCGATTGGATATATCCCCTTTTCGCAGCGCAATAATACCTTCCCAGTCAAGCCCATCCGTCGTTATCCGCCATTAAAGGTCATCACCTCCAAAGACCTGATCAATTCGGCTACTGATGTGATCCGTAACGCCGATGTTGTCATCATCGGTTCAGGCGCGGGCGGCGGCATTTTGGCGGAGCAGTTGGCAAACCAGGGCCGTGAGGTGCTGGTATTGGAGAAAGGGCCGTATGTATCCCCGGACGATTTCAGCGAAGATGAAACGGCCATGATTAGTAAGCTGTATAGCGACGGTGCGTTGCAGATCGCTCAATCGCTGCATTTCACGGTGTTGCAGGGCAGTTGTGTGGGTGGCACCACCGTGGTCAACAATGCGGTGTGCTTCGAGACGCCGCAGCCGGTGCTGGACAAGTGGAACGATTCAAGCGGTTGGAATGCCGGTATTGACGAAGCAATGTTCCGGCAGGCTCAACAAGATGTGATGAAGCGCATGCAGATTCGGCGCATCGATGAATCGCTTGTCACACGCCCCAACGACTTGAATAGCGTGCTGAATCCAGGCGATATTGTCCTGCAGCGGGGTATCCAACGGCTGATGGAGAATCAGGCCAACATTGCGTCGGACAAGTATGAGTTTGGTATCGTCAAGGCCAATATTACAGATTGTTTGGGCTGCGGCTATTGCAACCTTGGCTGCGCCTATGGGCGCAAACTGTCCATGTTGGATGAAGTATTGCCGTGTGCCCAGAAAGCGCATGGATCGGACAAATTTCGCATTATCGCTGAGGCCAAAGTAACCCGCTTGATGAGCCGGGCTGGCTCCGGTGCGTCCGGCGGGAAAATAACGGAGATTGTGGTCGAGGTTGGCGGTGGACGCGAGTTGATCATCCAAAACCCCAAGACCGTGATCGTGAGCGCTGGCACCATCGCCTCCAGTTGGCTATTAATGCAGAGTGGAATCGGCAAGGACTTGCCGGTCGGGCGTGGGTTGAGCTTTAATATGGGCAGTCCGCTATATGGCGTATTCCCTGAGAAGTTGGACAGCTATGCCGGGCTGCAAATTGCGCACTATCTGAAGGTGAAAGATCATCCGGGGTTTGTATTGGAGAGTTGGTATAACCCGCCGGTCGCGCAGGCTCTGTCGATGCCAGGCTGGCTGGACACCCACTTCAAAAACATGAGCCGCTACGATCACATCGCCGCTGCCGGGGTGCTGGTCGGCACTGAGCGGAATGGCTATCTCACCCCGGCCGTATTTCTGCGAGGTGCGCCGGACGTGGTGTACTCGCCCACTCCGAAAGACCTGAGCAAATTGGCGGACGCGTTTGTTGAATTTGGCCGAGTGTTGTTTAGCGCGGGCGCAACAGAAGTATTCGCTTCGACTCGGCGTTATCATAGCTTTCAAGTTGCCAATTCTGCGGGTCGGGGAGTGTTGCGCGGTGAGGACGCGCTGGCACAGTTTCACACGTTTATCAAGGACGAACGTGATATTTTGCTCGGCACCGGCCACCCCCAAGGAGGTAATGCTATTAGCAAAAGCCGCGGCAAGTTGCTTGCCAAGAACGAATTTACGGGTGGCGTGATCGATCCGGACTTCAAAGTGTGGGGCTACGATAATTTGTATGTCTGTGATGCCAGCGTCTTCCCGGGCTCGTTAACCGTCAATCCGCAACTCACGGTCATGACTATGGCGCACTACGCCGCAGCACGCATTCGATAACGTTTATAGCGCGGCCGGTTTGAGCCGACAGCGCCGCAAAAGGTGAACTATGACAACTACAACTGCAAATCAACCCTGGACCTACGAAACACTGGCGCAATGTAACCCAGCCCAACTGGAAAATATTCTTTTGACCGGCTCCGCGCCGGACCCGGAGCAACTCAACGGATGGATCTATTGTGGCTGGAATCACGAGTTGGTAGGCAAGCTGTCGGGCGAGAAGTTCAAGAAAGGTTTTTACAAGAAGAACGGCGCGAATTTTGGCTATAACGAGATTTGCGAGCAAGATAGCGATGGCTTTCGCGGTAATTGGAAGGTGCGCTTGTCAAACGGTCGCCCGACCCAGCTCGGCTACTTTCGCTCGGACCTTGTGAAAGAGGAGCCGCCGCAACCGCTGTATAAACCATACCAGCATCTCGGCCACTTTAATTACGACCTGCCTGATATGAACAACGGAATCTATTTTTTCTTTCGGGTTATTCGTGATTTTGTGGTGTTGCCGAACCCCGGTGACCCTACCCTGATGTTGTGCAAAGCCTATTTGCAGTTTATTTACCCATCGGTGAATGTCTTTTATTGCTATTTCCTGCTAGGACACCGGCTGAAGATCGAACACCTGCCGTGGTGAGGCCCTATCGGGTTTGCAAATTCTGGCAAATGACTACACTCATCCTGTAGCGTGAGCGCGTTCAATAATCATGAATCATGGCGGATGACCGGTATATCCCAACTTGGATCACCATTCCTGTGGGCACTTTGACGATGGGCAGTGATCCGCGCGATGCGGCCCGTCCGTATAGGGACGAGCAACCCCAACAGCAAGTTGTGCTGCCAGAATTTCGGATCAGCCGGACGCCAGTGACCAATACGCAGTATCTTAAATTTATCGCCAGTACACACCATGCTGCGCCCGGGCACTGGGTAGCGGATCAGCCCGTCAAGGGCAGTGAGCAGTTTCCGGTGACCTATGTCAGTTGGCATGACGCGCAGGCATTCTGTGGATGGGCCGGCGTGCGTTTGCCAACCGAAGCGGAGTGGGAGGTGCGACACGAGGTCGCGTGGAGACCAGTGGCACGGTCGAAGGAGATGCCACCTGACAGTCTGCTGTCAGCATCCTACTTGCACAGGCGTCGTCGGCAACGAGGAGGTCTGAAGCTGCAAGGACAATGTAGCCTC
>JANMVQ010000397.1:0-27256 GCA_031392845.1 Chloroflexota bacterium | reverse complement strand
TGGCCTGATTACATAGTTCCACTCTCCATGGAACTTGTCTGGAATTAGCCGAATTTTCTATCTGTCATTGCTACAGTTACCCACATGGCGCTGCTTTACGCAGATCGATTTCAATCAGGTTATATTTGCGCGCTGCCTTATCCGCTGATCCGTTGTTTATTTGTTGAGTCGTTTAGAAACCCTCAATCTTGCTCAGATCAATCAGGCCTTTCGCTTGTTCTACGATCCGCTGCAACAGTGCTAAGCGCGCGTTGCGGATGGCCAGCTCGTCGGCCATGACCATAACCTTATCGAAGAAGGTGTTGATCGGGGCGACCAGCGCAGCAATGTTGTACATGAGTGCACTCACATCGCTTGGCTTTGATAACGCGGCAACAGTCTGGGTCAGCGCTTGGGTGGAAGGGTCTGCGTCTGCATTTAGATCGCCATTAACGAGCGTGTTCGCGCTGCGGACGATACGGGCACACCGCGCATACGCCGCCAGCATGGCTGGCCAATCTGGCGATTGTGTGGCGGTAATCAGTTGTGCCAAAGCAATTTTGGCTTGAGCTGGGTTATCGCCTTGCTCCGCCAACACCGCTTCCACCAAGTCTTTGCGGTGGCCGCTTTCCTCCAGAATCACCCGCTCACGCTCGGTGAGAAAGGTATGGGCCTGTTCCAGCGCCGCTAGTTCCATTTTCACTGGCAGGCGCGCCGCCACGCTTTTGAGGCCTGCGCGCAGTGAGAAAGACTGGCCGGTCTCCATCAGATTTTGCACCACCCCAATGGCGGCTCGGCGCAAGGCAAAGGGGTCGTTACTGCCCTTGGGGGCTAGCCCGACCGCAAAGAGCCCAGCGACACTGTCCAGTTTGTCGGCCAGACCGATCACAAGACCGGCCTGGGTCTTGGGTGCGTGGTCGTTGGCGTTACGCGGCAGATAATGTTCGTAGATTGCCTCGGCCACTGCGTTTTTATCAGCATCGTCGCTGCTGCGCTTGTGATACTCGCGACCCATCACACCCTGTAGGGCGGTGATGTCAATCACCATATGGGTGGCCAAGTCCGCCTTGCATATATGCGCGGCCTTACGGGCAATCTCCAAATCTTTATTAGGCAACTTCAATTGATGCGCCAGCGGTTCGACCAATTCTTCGATGCGCTTGACTTTGTCCAGAATCGATCCAAGTTTGCCCTGAAAGATGATCGTGTCCAAGCGTGGCAAGTATTTCTCCAAAGGCTGCTGCACGTCCTGCCGCACGAAATAGGCGGCGTCGGCGAAACGGGCACGCACCACACTTTCGTTGCCGGTGCGAACTTCGTCCAGGTCGGTGGCGCGGCCGTTGCGCACGGTGATGAAGTAGGGCAGCATCTGGCCGTTTTTATCCAAAACTGTAAAGTTGCGTTGCTTTTTGCGCAGCACAGAAATTAAGACTGGCGCCGGGATATCGAGATATTCTTTCTCAAACGAGCTGAGCAATGCGGCCGGCTGCTCGACCAGGTGCGTCACTTCTTCCAACAAATCTTCGTCGTCTGAGATCACCCCACCCACGCTGGTGGCGACAGCTTGCACCTGACGCAGAATCTCAGCCTTGCGCGCCACGATGTCGCCGATGATGCCGCATTTGCTGAGCGTCGCGGCGTAGTCATCAGCGCGGGCGATATCAAAGCGCGGGCTGTTCTCGCCACGCGGACCGGTGCTGTTGCGTCCGCTGTGTACGCCAGCGTATTCAAAGGGAATGACCGCATCGTCCAGCAGCGCCACAATCCAATTGATGGGGCGTGAGAAGGCTATATTGCTGGCATTCCAGCGCATGGTCTTCTCGAAGGTCATCTTGCTGATGAGACCAGGCAAGGCCTTGGCCAGCACTTCACCCGTCGGTTTGCCAGCCTCTTGCTTGCGCCCATACACGTAGCTGGCATTGCCCTCTTCTTTCACGATCAGGTCTTTGGGATCGATCCCAAAGCGTTTGGCAAAGCCGATGGCTGCTGAGGTTGGGTTGCTGTTGGCGTCGAAAGCAACCTTTGCGCTCGGACCTTTCATCAGCTCGTCTAGGGCACGCTGCTGGGGCGCGACATCAGCGACGAATGCCGCAATACGACGCGGCGTGGCAAACATCGTAATCGCGCCATGCTCAATGCGCTCGGCGGTAAGCGTGTCGTCAATCAGTTTGCGCAATTGCTCCTGCGCGGTCGGCACATTGTC
The DNA here is from genome assembly GCA_031392845.1 of Chloroflexota bacterium. GTDB lineage: Bacteria > Chloroflexota > Anaerolineae > J036 > Brachytrichaceae > JANMVQ01. Next base: position 25,074 of record JANMVQ010000397.1, on the reverse strand, counting down.
GGCGGGGAGCTCTTCGACACCTAGCTCTAAGAGCAGTGCTGAGTGCTTGGTGCTTAGTCCTAAAGGTGTAGGGCTTGACTCAGCACTGAGCACTAAGGACTCAGCACTTTGCAGCTTCGGCAGCCACGGATGCCCTTTCTCCGCGCGCTGTTCGGTGTATTTGATGGCGACTTCGCGAGCCAGGTCTCGAATTCGGCCCAAAAAGCGGGCACGCTCGGTCACACCTACGGCACCGCGTGTGTCAAGCAAGTTGAAGATATTCGAGCATTGCAACACGTAGTCGTAGGCCGGCAACACCAGGCCATAACCCATGGCGCGTTTGCCCTCGCGCTCGTAGACCTCGAATAACTCATGCAGGTCTTCGACATCGGCGTAGTTAAAAGCGTACTCGCTGCGCTCAATTTCGTCTTGCAGTTTGACATCACCATAAGTGCGGGTGGCATCCCACTGCAACTCAAATACGCTACGGGTGTTTTGCAGCGCCATCGCAATGCGCTCTAGGCCGTAAGTAATTTCCAAGCAAATGGGATCAAGCGAGACCCCGCCGACCTGTTGGAAGTAGGTGTATTGGGTGATCTCCAAGCCATCCAGCCAGACCTCCCAACCGAGGCCCCAGGCGCCGATAGCCGGTTGGGCCCAGTTGTCTTCGACAAAACGCACATCGTGTTTAGAAAGATCCACGCCAATTGCTTCTAAGCTTTCCAAATAGAGCTCTTGCGAACGCTCAGGCGAGGGCTTCAAAATCACTTGATATTGGGTGTGGGTAAACAGGCGGTTTGGATTTTGGCCAAAGCGACCGTCGTCGGGCCGCACACTCGGCTCAATATAAGCCACGTTCCACGGCTCCGGGCCAAGCACACGCAAAAAAGTGGCTGGGTTCATCGTGCCCGCGCCGACGACTTGGTTATAGGGTTGCCAGATCAAGCAGCCTTTGGATGCCCAAAAGCTGTTCAACTTCATGATGAGGTCTTGAAAAGTGTGACTGGTCTGCATAATCGGAGGGCTATTGTATGCGGGAGATCGAAAGAAGCCCAAACCAGAACGCGAACGCGATGAGAATGCCCCATACGATATAGCCGCTTAAAATCGCGGTCAGCAAGCCAAAACCGAGGCGTAGCGAAACATAGACGACCAGCAGCCACACCACACTGGTCAACAAGCCTGTAATCAGTGAACCAGTGAAGGGCGTGATTGTGGCAGTATTTTGGTCAGACGAGCTATACACCAACCACATCGCCAGCGGCATGTTGATCGGCATGGTGCCAAAAATGGCCGCCAATGTCCGCGACTTCTCACGCAATACCGCGACGATCAGAATGATGACAATCGAGGTGGCGACAGGAAGGAATTTTTGAAGGTTCATGGAGAAGAATTGAGAATTGAGAACTACGAAGGCAGAAGGCACGCGAAGTGGGCAGAATGCAGAAAAGAGTTGAACAGTCTTTCTTCATTCTGCCTTCATAATTCTCAATTTCAGAGAAGCTGTCGCCAATATTCAAGAAAAGGCTTGAGCGTGGCGCAGTGATCGATGAATTGCTTCATGAATTTGGGCGCGGCGACCTCAGCATCCGTGAAGCTGTGGCTGGCCAGAAATTGCTTGTGCTGCAACAGTGCCAAGTCAGGGTGGTCCACAGGATAGCCCTTCGGTGCAGTTTTGAGCTTTTCACCGTCCATTTCACCAAAAGCTTTCTTAAAGCGCTTTTCCGCCAAAATTGCCTTCAGGGCGCGCGGGTCTTCATCAATGGTCTGCCGAATACGCTTGATTTGCGCAGCATCCGGCATATACACGCCGCCGCCCGTAAAAGATTCACCTGGCTGAATGTGCAAGTAATATGGGAAATGCGCCTTCTTGCGCCCGCCCCGTCCAAATACGCATGCAAAATTGGTTTTGTAAGGTGACTTATCCCGGCTAAAGCGCACATCTTTGTATATCCGAAAGGTGCAGTCTTTTGGCGACAGACCCAATAAATCCTCGACTGGCGAGAAGTTCATGATTACGTCCTCGACAAACGCCTCAAAGTTCAGTTTGGCGGTCTCGTAATCGGCTTTGTGTTCGGCAAACCACTCGCGATCATTATTCTGGCGAAGTTGAGCAAGAAAATCCAGAACGATTTTCAGTTGGGGCATGATAAAAGGACTTTACCATTGTTGTCTTACGTCATACGTAAAATCATACTTTCCAATGCGTCGTACTCACTTTCAGATAAAGTCTGTTTATAAAGTTCATTGACAAGCCAAAATCCGCTTTCTCTAATTCTTTCTTTAGGTGAATGTAATCCAAGCCAGTTTACTGATGGATGACATTCACCACACAAGGAAACTGTGGAGATGAGTTTTGATTCCCAATGAAGCCGGTCTGTCTTTCCCGCCACACTGAAAGTGACGAAACGAAAGTTGCTCTGAATATATTCTGTAACTCGTTTCTCCGTCTTTTGAAGCTTTTCTAAGTCTATTGTCCCGGCATGTTTCGTTTTAGATTCCCGTGTCGTCAGGTCGATTTCCCACTGTCCAAGAAAATCATCTTGCTCTCTATTTAGAATCGCTCTACCAATATTCTTTCTGAAGATGCTGCGGTCTTTGTTCTCTGCAATAAAGTGCTGGTTCAGCCTTGAACGTAGCTGGTTATTTCCCGTGTGGGTTCCAACCCGAACGATTCTATTTGCATTATGGGCAATCTCACCATTTTCAAAAAGCACGTAGATGCCATTTTGCGGAATAGTGCTTCCTTCAAAGGGGAATCCCAACTTGGGAATGCTCAAAAAGAGCTGGTGTAGTTTATGGCAGATTTCACTCATTCACTTTAACCGCAAGATACTGCAACTGTTTGCCTATTCGCATTCCCTGCAATGGAATTTCGTAGGATGCCAAGTGTGGCACAAGATGCTTGCGATATTTCTCCCCGGCTAGAAAGATGAAATGGTCGCTCCTTAAATCGGCTCGCTCCCTAATTTGCCCAAGCACTTTCTCAGCCCATGCCCTTTGCCTGCACTGATGGCATGTTGTTGAGTGTTATGTCGTAAAGCTCAATTTCTTCATTCAATTCCAAAAGTCCATATTTTGCAGACAAGATGAAAATACAATCTGGGTTTAGGCTTTTTGCATACCGTAAGTTGCCTACAAACAGAGGACTAATATACAAAGCTTCAGCCTTTGCTTTGCAATGCAACTTCTTGCTAACACACGAAATCAAGATGATCCTTTTCATAGTGCTAATGCCAGTGTCTGATTCCCTTATACTTTTACCACGAAGAGCACGAAGTCTTCGAAAAGAACTTCGAGAACTTCGTGATCTTCGTGGTTCAAATCTGAAAACATAAGGGAATCAGTGCCAGTGTATTGAGAGTGAGGAATGACCAAAACATAAACGATGTGACTTTTATTTCTCAATTCTTCATTCTTAATTTCCGATTCCCTATGCCCCCACCGCCAACAACGGATCTCCAATATTCATCGCCAATGTGGTCACCAGAAATAACACCGTGCCATTGATGGGCGCGCTGGCGGTTTGCACCAAGTTGCCCAAGTAATCGACTACTTCGCCGACCACTTGGCCCTCTTTAACGGTGTCGCCGACCTGGCATTTGGGGTGCCACAAGCCATCCTGTTCGGAGCGCAGCCATGCAAACTGGGACAGCACACGGGTAGCAGGCGCGGGTGGAGCGCTGATGTCGATCAGACCCACATGGGTAAGTGAACGCAGCAATCCGTCAACCATCTGTTGCACCTCACTTTCATTCCAAACACCCTGACCACCGACCTCGGCCAGCACCGCCGGAATGCCCACATCGGCTGCCGCACCAACAGTGGCTCCTTTCACCTCAGATGCCACAATATCGGGCAGGCCAAACGCTTCGGCTAGCGCCAGTGCTTCTTCATCGAGCGTAGCATTGCCGGTGCGTTTGACGATGCTAAACGGCACCAGGGCTTCGTTCAAATCGCCCCCATGCAAATCAAGATAAGCATCGGCCTTGCGAATAAGATTCTGAAACAGCCAATCCGCCAGTTGCTCGGCAAAACTGCCCTGCGCATTGCCGGGGAACATGCGATTGAGATTCTTATCGTCGGGTGGGCAGATATAGATCGCACGTTTTTTGTAAGCGATCATGCTGACGATGGGAACAATCACCAATTGGCCGCGTAGTTGCTTGGGGTCGATCTGATGCGCCAACCGCATCGCGGCTTCGGTGCCGACATATTCCGCGCCATGAATTGCCGCTGTGATGACCACGGTCGGGCCATCCTGCGCACCATTGAGCACAAACAAAGGGAGTTGAGTAGACACACCGGCCAGGGTGAGATTGAGCAATTGAGCAGTGCGTTCGCCACTGGCAGCCACAACGCCAGCCACGCTAAAAGATTGAGTAGACATGCACTGAAGTGTAGTGCATGTGATTTATTTCGCCGTAGCAGTAGCCAAAGGCAGCAGTATTTCCAACGGTCGATCAAACCGTTCGAACAATGCAAATTGCTCAACCATCATGCCACGAAATTGTTGGACAAAAATAGACTCTTTGCCGCGGTGGGTGCCTTGGCTCAGTTGGGTGTAAATCTGATGCACCTGGTTGAGCGACCCATCCACCTGCGTTTTGGCTTGGGTTACGGCGTTCTGCACATACTGCAACCGAGCCGTATCTTCAGGTTTTAACGTGTTCACCACTTTGCTTATTTCGCTGACCCCACACGTGAATGCCTCAACGGAACTCAATTGGGTCAGGTGCATTTTGATCGCTTCGGGCGGCAGTGGCGGCAGGACGCTTGGCGTCGTGATGACTTGGTCAAGATGGCCGACAATACGAAACACATGCACAACCCAGTGATCCATGTCAATGGCCAATTCGCCCAAGTTGGTGTATTTGCCGCTGGACACCACACCGAAGACACCGCGATGAAAATCCAGCGCCGCCGACATTGCGTGCTTGAGTTGCGGGGTATGCAGCTTGTTTGGGCCAAGGTGTGCATAGAACAATTTGCTTGCCAACTTAGCCATCAATGCTTTGTCCTGGGTCCCCGTGTAAATCAGCGCAGCCTCGCCCAATATGCCAAATGCCAGCCACATCCACCCCATTTCGGGAATAAAAAATATATTGAGGAGACTCAAGCCAGTCATGACAATGGTGAAGGCAATTACAATGGCGCTTTCTACGCGCCAAAACGCGTATTGCAACATTTCTCGCCGTGATGCTTTAAAGATGTCCGAAAGGATGAGATCTGTGTTCATGATAAATTTATGGATAAGCGGTTGGCAACTTGTAGTACCGGTTGTGTTTCAGAACAAACGCATATGCAACTTTTGATCGCAATAGACTACAACATTATACCTAGTAAACCATAAAAACGCAATATACACTATTTGAGATTACTTAGCAATTCGTTTGAAAATAATTAAAACAGTTAACGGCGACCTAGAAACCTCAGCCAAATGGGCAAGTCAGTCTCATGCTATACGGATCAGCGGCGATCACTTGATGCGCAAATATATCCAACGCCCCGACATCCGACGACACCATGTTCGGCGCACCCCGATCAACAATCCGTGCGATGACTGGAAAGCCCGACCAATCTTCCGGAACGTCAAAGATGGGTGGCATCAGCACCCCAACATTGAATGCACCCATGCCGGTATCGTCAATTAGCCAGCGCAGGGTGTCGCATAACGCATCCGCTAATGCATCATCAAAGGCACGCCCAATTATCCAAACATCTTTGGCTCGCCACGCTGACAAATACAAAAATGCCGGCAGACCGGCCACATCAAAACGCAGCCCGACATCGGTGTGCGCAGCCAATAAATCCGCAAAATAATCGCTGTCTGTATCCGTATATTTAGCACGATAACTCAATGCCGCCAAGCGCAATCGCTCGATCTGCGCATAGTGCTGCCGCCGCCCCAACCCAATCTGTGCATGGGCATGGGGGATCGAAGCACCGCCTTTTAGTCCACCGTTCCAGCCCCAAAACATATATCTTGCCTGTGGATCTTGTTGATGGGCCTGGCGCGCCCACTGCATGGACGTGGCAAAGTAATCGCGCATCTGGTCGCGGCCAAACGCCAAAGGATCATATTCGTCAAAGATCACCACCGCGTGCTGCCCTTCCCAACGCGCAATATTGCCGGTGGTAATGCAGTGCCGACCGCGCACGCGGCCAAATACATCAGTGGCGGTCGTGCGCAGTGGATCGGCAAAAATATCCAAGCCTGACGATGGATCGTGCGTCTGGGTTGTTTGCCGTTGAGCTTCGGCTCGCTTTACGAGCGGCCGACCTGCCCGCACTGGGTTATACAACGCGCCATCCCACGTCACTAGATTGGTGACACGCACAATCTGTTGGTGTTCGACCCGCTCGACACTGCCAAAGTGTTCGACGACCCACGGATGCATCGTCTCAGGCACCACACAACGGCCTTCGGAAACATCTACTCGAAACAAACGGTCGAAGCGGGCACGCCGTGGGGCATCCAGCCGTTCGATTAAATTCGGGAGATCGGTGATCATTTCTTGCGGCGGGTGAGCGCGCTGCGAGCATAATCTATAGCATCAACCAACGTATCAACTTCGCTAGGTTGCGAATATACATAGAAACTAGCGCGCGCTGTCGCCGCCACTTTGAGGCGTTGATGCAACGGTTGTGCACAATGATGCCCAGCCCGGATCGCGACCCCGCGCTGATCTAATAACGAAGCTAGGTCGTGCGGGTGAATCTTGTCGATGTTAAAGGTCACCACCCCACCCCGAATGGCCGGGTTAATCGGCCCATAGATCGTCGCGCCGGGAATTTCTGCCACGCGCTCCAATGCATAAGTGGTGATCTCCTGCTCATGGGTCCGTACGTTGGCCATGCCCAGCGCCGACAAATAATCCACCGCTGCGCCCAATCCAATCGCCTCGACAAAAGACGGGGTGCCGGCTTCGAACTTCAGCGGCACATCGTTCCAACGAATGCCATCAAATCCGACATAGCTGATCATGTCGCCGCCCGTCATAAAGGGTGGCATAGCTTCCAGCAATTCTGGTTTGCCATACAGCACGCCGATGCCGGTGGGACCGAGCATTTTGTGGCCAGAGAAAACATAAAAGTCACAGTCCATCGCTGCGACGTTGACTGGCATGTGGGGCACAGCCTGCGACCCATCTACAATAATTTTGGCACCAACCGCGCGCGCCGCCTGGACCAAGGGCGTTGGATCGGTAATGGTGCCCAGCACATTGGACACCTGCGCAAAACTGATCAGCCGAGTGCGCGGCGTCACAAGTTGATCTAGCTGACTAAGATCGAGTTGGCCCTCTTGCGTGAGCGGGATAAATTTGATTAGCACGCCTTTTTCTTGTGCCAGCTGAAACCAGGGCACGAAATTGGCATGGTGTTCCAATTCCGTAATCAGGACTTCATCGCCCTCTTTCAAGAAATGTCGCCCATATGAATAGGCCAGCAAGTTCAGCGACTCGGTGGCATTGCGCGTAAAAATGATATTTTCGGGTGATGGGGCGCCAATAAAACGCGCCACTTTGCCACGGGCCTCATCATAGAGGGCGGTGGCCGCTTCGCTAAAGACATACACGCCGCGATGCACATTGGCATAGCGATGGCGATAAATATCGTTCATCGTTTGCAACACTTGGATGGGTTTTTGCGAGGAGGCGGCGCTATCAAGAAAAGTCACTGGCTGGCCATTGACTTGTTCGGACAAAATCGGGAAGTCGCGTCTGATCTGCGCGACATCAAAGCTTTCGGTATTCATGCGAAAATTCATGCTAATTTCATGACTTCATGACGTAACTGTCATTTGCACTTGGTTTACACCGGCCTCGCGGCAGTCAATGACGAGTCGTAATGTCCCTGCTCCCGTATTGGCATCAATCGTCCAAATCCATGCAATCACGCCATCGCTGCCGGCCGTACGAGTCGCTCCGGATGCGATAGGTTGTAACACATCGTTATTAGCGCCACTCGCACTACTGATAATCGAACTTAGTTCGCATACCGCTTGGGCTTTGGTCTTAATGCTCAGGGAGGCCGTCCCGCCCGGGAAAATCCGTTCCGACAGGCTCAGCACAGTCACCCCGGTTTTGCTTGGGGCAGTGGTAGGCGGCACCTTGTCACCCGCAGCCCCGATCACGACAGGGGCGCGCCGAGTGGGCGACCGTGGCCGGTCGGTGGATGGATAGGTGGGAGTCGCCGCCAGCGCGGTAATCGTTGCGATCACCGAGATTGAGGTCAGGCGAGTGTCGGGCGTGCCCGGGGTACCTAGTGTTGGAGTCGGACCAGGGGTGAGCGTCTGTGTCGGAGTCACAGAATCTGCATTCGGCACCGCCTCTCGGCGCGATGGCGTGGGCGCAATGGCGGAAGTGGGTGCAGGTGTCACAGGGGTGCTTTGTGGTGCTTGGACCGGGCCGGGGGTAAATGTGACCGCCACCACACTCCCGACAGGCATCGGCGTTGCAGCCGGTGGTTTGGTCACGATGGGCGTTGCGATGGAGGATTGGAGCGGGTTGGGCAGCTCTGCTGGCGTTGTTGTGCACGCCGTCAAGATAACTGCGCCCAGGGACAAATAGCGGCAACAACGTGCGGCAATGGTGCGGAAAAGGAACATGCCACAAAGTTTAACCCATGTGGCATGCTTAAAAGTTGAAAGTGAAAAGTCAAAAACAACGCTATTTCTTGGCTTCAACTTCTTCTTCTTCCTTCTTACCCTTCTCAATCACTTCCACTTCGGTAGTTTCGACGACGACTACTTCGACCTTGGCTTCGATGAAGCGCTGGATGCGCATGACTTCATCATCCAGATCATCGATCACGCGCACGCCAGCGGGCACGACCAAATCGCGGACCTGCACCGAGTCATCGATCTTCATCTTGCTGATGTCGATCTTGATCACATCAAACAAATCGCCGGGCAAGCACTCGATCTCCAATAGGTTCAGCTCTTGCAACAGCACGCCGGTGCCGGCCTTCACGTCGAGCGATACGCCTTCCAGAATGATCCGCACCTGAGCGTGGATCTTCTCAGTCATCGACACTTCATAGAAATCGATGTGTAACGGAATACGGGTGATGGGGTTGCGCTGCACTTCGCGGGTCAACACCATCTTAGGCGGATCCATTTGCAGGGCAATCAAGCTATTTCGTCCGGCTCTGCGCAAAACACTAGACACTTCTTTCAGGTCCACTTGTACATGGGTTGCGGCAATATTGTGCCCATAAACCACCCCCGGCACCTTGCCGGAACGGCGCAACGCTTTGATTCCATGACGGATCGTGGTGCGCACTTCTGCTGCTAATTCAAATTTATCTGACATTTATTTGCTCCCTTTCAGCCGCCCATGAGCCACCGCAGTCCGAGTTAAAAATAATGAAATGCTACGGAGCGAACGTTGGCCTACTCACGGCTGCTACTTCAATGAATATGATTTTTCGCGTTTGGGTTAAAGCAACGCCAAGCGCGGGGGCGAATTTTACCGCAGATATGCGATGAATTTTTCTGCGGGCACATTTTTCTCTGATCTTTAATCTACCTGCTGTAAAATAGAGATTGTCGAGTTGACGCAAAGCTGTTTGGCTTGCACCCGTGATCGAACTCGGAACAGACAGCGCCCTATAACACCGCTACTATAGGTCGCACTGAAAGAAGTTATGACAAGCCTGTGTTTAATTGGCTTGTTTAGGTAACATGCTCTTGTAATTGATCATACCGGGCCTTTTTGTGTAGACGCACATCAGCCTGACTGGCACTATACAAAGGGCTGTCAAATGTTATATTTCACAAGCTAAAGCCAATGAGCAGTTCAACATCACAAGACCAATTAGACTTCCGCAATGCACGCACGCGGCATTTTTTGCGTGCAGCGTGGGGGTTGATCTCTGGCCGCCCTACCCAACTTACGCCATGGGATAAAGTGCGCGATAAGCTGAAGCTGCGCGGTATGATCTATCGTGGTGTGCAGACTGTGCCGCTCGACAAAATCGTGGGCAGCGTTGGGCGCTACCGTGATTTTGATGATCAATTTTTGCCCACCCAAAACAGCACTGGTGATCGCTGGCGCAAGGTTAATCGAGCCTACTATGACGATGTCAATCTGCCGCCTATCAAACTGTACAAGGTGGGCGAAGTCTACTTTGTGTTGGATGGCAACCATCGCGTCTCAGTAGCGCACGAACATGGCTCCACCTACATCGATGCAGAGGTCGAAGAGGCAATGACACGTGTGCCAGTCACCGAGCAAGATATCGATGGCGATACCCTGGAAATGCTCGGCGAGTATCAGGATTTTCTGGAACGCACCCGGCTCGATAAATTGCGCCCAGAACAACATATTCGCATGTCTGTCGCTGGCGGTTACAAGCGTTTACTGGAACATATCGCAGTACATGGCTATTACATGGGATTGGAACATAAACGCGATATTACCGAAGATGAAGCAGTAATCGACTGGTTCGATAACGTGTATATGCCCATTATCCAGTCGGTCCGTGAACATGAAATCCTCAAAGATTTCCCCAAACGCACAGAATCCGATTTGTATTTATGGGTAATTGACCATCAACACTATCTGCGTGAGCATGTGCGCCAAGAAGGCTGTGGAGACTGCGATGTCGATGCTGAGGAAGCCGCTACAGATTATGCGGACAAATACAGCCAAAAACCCATGGTCCGGCGGGTAGCCGATGCATTTGGCGAGTTCATCGAGTCGCTATAATATTAACGTCTTGTTTATGGCAGAATATCTCTAAACTATGAACCTGCAACTCGATCTAACTATTGCCAAAGTCATCCATGAGCAATTCGACGACTATCTGCAAAGCGAAGTCTTGTTTTGGCCAGTGGGGACTGTAAATGGGCTGCAATTGCCACAACTGACTATCGGCACTTGGCTGGAGACGGAATGGCGTTTGGCGCTGCTGTCCCCCAATGCGCCCGAATTAGCGGAGGCGCGGGCCACCGTGCGCAAAGTTCGTGGGCGTATTGGCGAGCCATATGAACTTAAATCACACCGTGAGTTTAAAAGCCGCAATGACTCCTGGACTACGTTTCTAGATGAGGCCTTGGAAAAGGCCGCTAGCGGTAATTCAGATTCCCTCAGCCGGTACGCAAGCGCAGTGCACAATCGTTTTAAGCTGGAATTGCTCAAGAATGATGCCTTGCAGCTGCAAAACCAATTACAACGGCTAAATACATTGGATATGCGTTTGAAGGCACGTTTTAGGACGGGCAACTTTGTCTGGGAACCCGAATTGCAATCGGCAGCACCCAAAGAAATTTACTGGTGGCTGTGGGGCAACTTGTAAAAAATAGCACTGAGATAACTATCTCAGTGCTATTTTTGTATGACCCCTACGGGATTCGGACCCGTGTTTAAGCCTTGAGAGGGCTTCGTCCTAGGCCACTAGACGAAGGGGCCAAATGTGTGTTTTTTGCCTGCGGGCGCAAATATTACCACGAAACATACTCGCTATATGTCCGTGTCAATCGTGTTAATCGTGTTAATCGTGTTAATCGTGTTATCTGATAACTATTCAGCCCAAACATGGTTTCTATCCGCGAATCATATCTGTCTTCGCCAATCAAATGAACATACATAATTCGCGGATTTTGAGCGAAACTGAATCGTTACGCTATTTGTAGAAACATCCGGTGAGCGCCACCTGGTTCCACACCATAGAGACACGCTTATCGCATAACTCTATGGCTGCGAATCATTCGCGCGGGCCGCATGCAGGGCGGCTAACACGAAAAACAGGCCAATTATCAAGATGATCACTCCATAGATCACTGCTGGCAAGCCAGTGATGCTACGCGGATAAAATCCACGCCGGATAAAACCATGTAACACGTGTTCGCTTTGCGAAACAGTGATGCCTATGAGCATCAACAATGAACCAACGATGGTGAGCAAGCTTTGGATTGGGGAAATATTCCTCGGTAGCATGATGAGCAGAATCCTCCAGTGAGCAATTAAGAGTAAGAACAAAACAAGTTGGCACGCTTGTGCCTATTTAGTTGTAGCTGGGGAATGAGGAGTATTCTACGCGCTATTGGCCTGCTTGAGCAAATCACTTAAAAATGCCTGCTCCTCCGTCTGAGAATTTACCTCGCCATCCAGCCAGGCATTGCGCAATTGATCCAATAAAATGCGGTAGCGCGGGCCGGGCGGCACACCGAGTGCCTTCAAATCGTCTCCATTGATCGTGGGCCGCACCCAGCGCCAATCGCGCCATTCGCAGAGCATAGCGTGCCGTTTGAGCGCATCTTGCGAATATACGGATGCGATCAGCAGGGCTAGTCCGTTGAAATCACGCAGCAATGCCGATTGCTCGCTAAGTTTATGGACTGGGCGAAAGTACTCCGACGACAGAGTGCCGAGTGGGCCAAGCGAGAATAAGGTCTCGCGCAGCGCTACTGTGAATGGCAGCCGCTCAGCGAGGCGAGTGATGCCTAACATCCCAGCGTTGTAGATCAAAGTGCCCCACCCTAGGCTGTGCAACAACTCGCTGCCGGTCAAACCCAGCGAATCCAAAGGCCACTCCCCCGCAATCAGGGCGTTGCGCATCTTAGCAAAGCGCACCGGCAATTGGTCATTCGGGATGATGGGAATGTCCATCGCTCGAAACACCCGCTGCTGTAATAACCAGCTTAGCGCCAGTTCAGGCTGAGCCTCTTCGAAGATAAGTTCCAGATCGTATTTGACCCGTTCACCACTCAGGTTCTTCATAAAACGCAACGCCGGTTGCACTGCGTCCAATGTAGCAGCATTGAAAGCAAACCCCAACCGAGTGGCATAGCGGGCACCCCGAAAAAGCCGAGTAGGATCATCGACGAAGCTGCGCGGGTGGAGAATGCGCAGTTGTTTGCGCTCCAGATCGCCGCGTCCATCGAAGGGGTCGATCATATTGCCATCGTTTAAACGTAAGGCAATCGCGTTGATGGCAAAGTCACGCCGACGCAAATCGGTGTCGATATCGGATGGCTCGACGTCCGGCAGCACCGCGGGTCGGGCATAGGTTTCGTGGCGGGCAGTGGTGATATCCACGCTCAACAGATCGGAGGCGTGCCATGTGGCCGTGCGGAATTTCTCGTGCGCGAGCAACTGCCCACCATGCTGGGCAACCAGTTGTTGGGCAAAAGCAATCGCATCGCCCTCGATAGTGAAATCCAGATCGCTGATATTGCTAACACCCAGCAACCAATCACGAATGGCCCCACCCACCAGATAGGCCGAAACACCCGCAGCGGATGCGGTATCGCGGATGGCAGTGAGCACGCGTTGCTGTTCGGGCGAGAGGGTCTGGATGAGCGAGTGAATAGTTGTCATCAAAAAAGACAGATTTCCGTCTGCCGTTCTCCGTCTTCTTTCGCTATACACCAATTGGTATGCAGCGTGGATTGCGATTATATTAGCCTTATGCAACGTGTAACCATGCTCGGGCTAGGCATTATGGGCGGCGGCGCTGCTCAGAATATCCTCAAGCACAAATTCGAACTCACGGTTTGGAATCGCACCCAGTCAAAAGCGGATGCGCTGATCGCACTGGGCGCGCGCTGGGCTAACACGCCGCGGGAAGCGGTGACCCATGCCGATGTGGTCATCAGTTTTGTGGCCAATGACGAGGCCGGTAGCGCCGCATGGTTGGGTGACAACGGCGCATTGGCCGGCATGCGGGCCAATGCTATTGCAGTGGAGTGTGGCACCATGTCGCTCGACCAGATTCGGTTGCTGGCAGGCCGCGCCCAAGCCAAGGGCATGCGGTTCATGGATGCGCCCGTAACCGGCAGCAAAGTAGCGGCTGCCAATGGTCAACTGGTGCTATTGGTTGGTGCTGACCCCAACACACTGGCCGAGGCGCGCCCAGTGTTGGAGAGCTTCAGCACCAGCATCGTGCACTTTGGTCCAGTGGGGTCAGGCGCGCTGTATAAACTCATCAACAATATGGTGGCGGCCTCGCATTTGGTGGCATTGGCCGAGGGGTTGCGGTTGGCGCAGCAGGGCGGGCTGGACATGCAAAGGGTCGGGCAGGCCGTGCCGAATGGCCCATTTGCCAGTCGGATTGTGCTGATGAAGCTGCCCAACGCCTTAAGCCATGATCACAGCGACGTGCATTTTGAGCTGCAGTGGATGCTTAAGGATATTGACTACGCGCTGAAAGCCGCGCAAGAGCTGAACGTGGTCATGCCCATGATGGCGTTGACGCAGCAACACTTTGCGCAAGCAGTTTCTAGTGGCGCAGCGCATCTGGACACTTCGGCGGTGGTGGATGCTCCACCCGTGTTGGACTGATAGGCAAATCACATAAGATATCTGTAGAAACTCGCGTGATTTGTCGATAAATATCTCCAGGAATCAGCCTGAAGTATTGGCTTCGTAGACGCGACCCTTCCAAATGATGCCGCGTTTGAAAGTAACGCGCAAGATACCCATTAGCGCAATAGCCAAATAAGCCACCATACCGAATGGAGCCATAAAGGCGTGTAGGGCGGAAAGTTTGAAGAGCTTGGCGTACACCTGTGCCCACAGCTGCAAAGATGCGATATAGCACACAATGGATGAAAGCACCGCGATGCCAAAGACTGGATCAAACTGGCCCAGTTGCCATTGGAGTAAGCGCGCAATAAGCAGTACCAATGGCAGGATCGAGACTGCCACTGTGGAGAAAATGGCCCAGTAGCCCCGCCATCCACTGAGATGCAAGCCAGCACGGGCATGCTTCATCAGGCCGAGGGCCACTTCATCAAAGTTGTGATACATCCGCACACGGATCTCATCGAAACCGGTCGACATGCCTAGCCGATAACCGGATGCACGCAGGACTTGGGCAAATTCAACGTCTTCCAGCACTTTATCGCTGACAGCGGCATGCCCGCCAAGTGCATAGTAGACCCGGGCTTTGAACATGAAACACTGGCCCACGGCCATGGCTTGGGCTGGTTTGATCTCCGGCTTATGTCCACGCAAACCTGGAAAGACCGTGAACGCAAAAAACCAAAAGATGGGCAGCACAACGCGCTCCGACAGTGACACCAGTTGGTTGAAGGGCATAATCGAGAGCGCATCGAGCTGATCGTAGCGCGCCATGTGCAACATAGACTCGATCAACTGTGGACTTGCTTCGGTATCTGCGTCCAAAAAGAGCAACCACTCGCCTCGGGCCGCCTCTGCCCCATGCTGGCAAGCATTGCACTTGCCAACCCAGCCAGGCTGTAATGGGCGCCCTTGCAGCACGCGAATGAGGTGGGGCTTGCGCTTGGCATAGTCCGCCAATATCGTGGGCGTATCATCGGTTGAGCCATCATCCACCACGATGATTTCATAGTTCAGCTGGGTCTGCTGAGACAACACCCCATCCAAACAACGGGCAATATTGCGGGCCTCGTTACGAGCCGGGATGATGATCGATAGGGCAAGGGATGCTGGCGTATCGACGGGCAAATTAACGCTTGCGTCGTCCGAACGAACCAGCATGCCCAATTTTTGCAGATGGTGCAGCCAATCCATATTGGCTGCAATCAGCAGCAATATCAGCACCACAACAATGAGGGTCGCAACGATTAACAACATAGCAGCTTTAGGAAATTCAAAGTGTAAGTATAATCAGCTCAACTCCACGAAGAGCAGCCGCAGATAAAACACGTCTGTGATGTTTTGCTGCGATGCCTGACCGACCTTCTTTGGTCTAAACATTTACCCACAAATTCAGGAAAATTTATGACTGCCAATAAAAATCTTCGTGTGTTGATTGCTGATGATGAATCGATTATTCGTATGGGTTTGCGCACTATTTTGACCGAGCTTGGTCATACTGTATATAGCGCTGCCGATGGCATGGAAGCCGTTTCGCTGGCAGCCCGTGAGCAGCCGGATATTGCACTTCTAGATGTGCGAATGCCCTTTCGCGATGGATTGGAAGCTGCCGGAGAAATCCTCAAGAGTCGACCGATTCCCATCCTCATTTTGACGGCCTATAACGAGAGCACTCTACTTGACCGTGCCACATCATTGCCGGTGCAGGGCTATCTCATCAAGCCGGTCAAACGTGACGATTTAGTGGCTGCCATGCGGGTGGCATTGGCTCAATTCGGCCAGCAACGCCAACTTTCGGAGCAAGTGGTCGATCTGGAAGAGAAACTCACCTCCCGCAAGCTGATCGACCGAGCCAAAGGGATTTTGATGAAGAATGGCATGGGCGAAGAAGAGGCGTATCACGCTGTTCAGATGGCGGCCCGCTCGCGTCGCACCACCATGAGCAAAGTGGCACAAGAAGTGATTGACAACGGCAAGATTTAACGTTAGAAATTTGTTTGGCTATAAGGTGCGTCACGGCTTCTGGGGTGTGCGCACGTATAGTTTGATTGCCTTCCGAGAAGAAGGCAGTTCAATGCATCTGCTCATTGGCCAGTGCACCTAAACCCAGCACAACCTCTTGCATATCGGCGGGCATGGGCGCATGTAAGCGCAATGGGTGGCCAGAAGAAGGCAACACAAAATGCAACTCGCTGGCGTGCAACAGATGGCGCGGGGCCAGCATCTTGCTGAGTGGGTCATGCCGGGCTGCGCCATATAGAGCATCTCCAACCACCGGGAATCCCAGCGACGCCAAATGCACTCGTATTTGGTGAGTGCGCCCAGTCTCGGGCATAACGCGCAGCAGCGTGTAAGTGCTGCCTTTCGCAAGAGTGGCCCCAGCCAAGAGTTGTCGTGCAGTCAATTCAAATAGCTCGGTCACCAGAAACTCCGTAACCGACTCGCGCCCACCTTGAACAATCGCCATGCGCTGGCGGTTAGATGGATCGCGCATAATGGGTTTGTTGATACGGCCATGGGTTGGCACCACCCGCCCCACACATATCGCCAGATAGGTCTTTTTGATGACCCGTGTTTTGAATTGTTCCTGCAAGGCCCGATAGGCTTCATTGGTCTTGGCGACCAACATGACCCCACTCGTTTCTTTGTCCAGCCGATGCACGATGCCAGGACGCTGTTCATCACCTACATCGGAGATATCTGGTGAATAGGCCAGCATGGCGTTGACCAAGGTGCCGCTGGTGTTCCCGGCGGCTGGGTGTACGACCATGCCAGCCCGCTTGTTGATAGCAATGACTTCCTCATCTTCGTAAAGCACATCCAAAGAGATGCGCTCGGGTTGAGGTATTTCCGAGACTAAATCCGGAAACCGGATCTCGATCATGTCGCCACGGTTGATGCGCGTGCTGGCATCACGCGATACACCATTGACGGTGACATGCTGCTGGTCGATGAGGCGCTGGGCGGCGCTGCGCGAGACATCGGCAAATGTTGCCGCAATAATCTTGTCGAGACGGTCAGATTTCTGTGCGATGGCGCTACGAGTTTCCACAACTCGATAGTAACACTTCTGCATGTTCTCTAGACAAACTACAAGTATGCGCATAGATGCAACGCGACAGGGCATTAGAGTTGTCGGAGATTGCACTTCGATTCTGCTGCACTTTGGCATTTAGGTCTTTTCTCGAAACGGAGAGTGCGCTATATACATAGTGGGGGAAGGCTGTGATTGCTCATCAACTGCACAAGATACGTTGTTGCCAGTATCAGTATCACTAACTATGTCCTCGCCTATGTCACTTGCCTACAAGACTTGTCCGGAATGTGGCTATCCTGCGCCATTGCATGGGGTGAAGTGCTATCGCTGCAAGCGCAAGTTTCAGCATCCCATCATTCGACGGCGGCGGCGCTTGTCGGCTGATTGGGGCTGGGTATTTTTAGAATGCACAGTGCTTGTGTTTACGATCGTAGGTATGGTGGCCGTCGAGCGGTGGTTGAGATAGGGACAGACGACAGAAAAAGATAATTCGTCAATCGTCAATCGTCCTCGGCTAACGAATGGTCAGCCAGGTAATATCACTCGGCGTGGGCAACACTTGCGTAGTACGGGTATCCGCATTAAGCACATCTTGCATTTGTTCCCAACCTTGTTGCGGAGTGTTGTCTAGACCATCGGCGCGACAGCCAGATGGGTCTCGATCCTGGCAGGCTTGATATTGGGTCAGCACCCCAGCAAATTCGATACGAGCGCCCTTTTGTAGTGCGGCATATAAACTTATGTATTGCCATTGGCGCGCATGAATGCCACTACGGGCATAAATCTCAGGAAAAGCGCGGGCCTTGTTTGCACCATACGACACATACCAAATGTCTTCCAGCGTCCAGCCGTTGTTGGGTTGGGCCGATGGGTTATTTCCGGTTGGGCAGCCATCACACGAGCCAAAGTTGTAAAACGGGCGGATTGCCAGCGAGCCATAACCCTCCACCCAAGCACGGGTGTTGGCTGCGGTGTTCCAGCTTGGCTCAATGTCGCTGCCACCGGAAACGCTAATTCGGGTCGACCAATCTTTGGCCTCGCCAGATGTCGTCAGCCAAGCATGGATGTCATTGATCATACCGGCCCAAGCCGCGCCATGTAGGGCATTGGTTTCCCCTTTGTAATTGCTGGTGCCCAAAACCAGATCGAGCGAATACTCATCGGGTGCACACTGACCATAGCCGCGGATAAAACTCTTGGCGGCTTCTGCAATTTGCTGGGTCGAGATTAGCGACACATAGTCGTACATGAAGGTGCCATAGCCAAAACCCACTTGGTAGGGTTGACCAAAGGCCAGCACAATCGTGCCACGTTCGTTAGTCTGACCCGCCGCACAACCCATCTTGTAATGCGCTTGCGTATCGATGGTGGACACATAGCGTGAACTGCTACTGGCCACAGCGAGCTTGCCATGTTGCAGCGTGGGCAGAAAAACGGTGCTCGTCAGGTTGGAGGTATCCGTGAGGGTGGAAGTAATCTCCGGCACAAAGGCGACGGCGTCGAAGCCGACCCGCTGCGTGCCATACGGCTCTCTTGTGGCGTCGGTCAGCTGCACCAAGTTACGACCATCACCCATGCCCTCCCCAGCGGATGCAAACAGATATTTGCCCAAACTCACCCACTCGGCAAAATATTGGCTTTGATCCAAGATTTTGGTGCTCGTGAAACCGCTGTGCACAATTTGATATTCCGCATGTTGGGTGTCCGCATTGAACTTGGGGATAAACACAAAGACTTCCTGAGTGATGGCAAACGTGCTGGTGAGGGTTTGGGTGGGCATCGTCCACGTCACGTAATTCTCAATGACATCCGTCGTATTGGCAGTCCAGATCATGCCACTGGCATAGTAGGCCGTACTATCCGGCACAATAACAGCCCGCCAGTGGGCAGATGGACCAAACCGCTGGAACTGCGGGCTGAGGTCATCGACGATGAGGGCGGTCGGCGGCAGCACTGTCGCCGCACGCATGGCTTGCGGCAAAAACAGCCAGATCAGCCAGAAACATGCGCTGATCACTCCCAAGTGTTTTAGCAAGCCCTCTTTCCAGAATCCACGGAGCCCAACGGACGCTTCGCGCATGGATAGAGCATGCAAAGAGGATATTCTCCGTGCAGCTCCGTGTACATCCGTGGAAAATTCCGCATCGCTCCCCTTCGCCTGTGTTGCCTGTGAGGCTATTCGAGGTCGGCAGTACAATTGTTCTATCATGCTCAACGTCTACAAACGCTTTTGGCAAGTCAATTGGGCGGAGCAATGGCAGTACCGCGCCAATCTGATCATGTATTTGGCCTTTTGGGTTGTATCGCCCATCGTGTATCTATCGGTATGGATGACGGTGGCGAACCTACAAGGCACGGTCAATGGCATGACCGCCAACGACTTTGCCGCCTATTATCTATTGGGTTTATTAGTCGATTTGATTACCTCGTCGATTACTTTTCATCTTTTTACTTACAAAGTCCAAGACGGATCTCTGTCTGGTGAACTATTGCGCCCTTCCCATCCGGTCTTGACCAATGCCCTGATTAATAACATTGCGTTTAAGGCACTGATGTTGATTGTGTTTATCCCGATTTGGCTGGTGCTCATCATCGTCTTTCAACCGCAGTTTACGGTCACCTGGGGCAGTATATTGCTGACGATTCCAGCATTGATTCTCGGCTTTGCCACCAGTTTTCTGATGGAAAGTGGCCTTAGTCTGTTGGTATTCTGGACCACCCGCGCGTATGGGCCGATGCAAGTATTTTGGACGGCCGGCAGCATGCTCAGCGGCAAACTCTTCCCGTTGACGCTCTTGCCGCTGACAGTGCAATCGGTCGCCCAGTTTTTGCCCTTTCAATTGTGGGTATGGTTCCCGGTGCAATTGCTTTCGAACAAGCTCACGCCTGAAGCCATTGCGCTAAATTTTGGCTTGGAGATAGCCTGGCTGCTGGTCTTGTTCGTGCTCTTTCAAGCCTTATGGAAGCGCGGCGTGCGTAAGTTCTCAGCAGTGGGAGCGTAAGATTTATGGCAAAACTCATTGGCGCATTTTTGCGCATGAACCTGCAACAAAGCATGGCTTATCGGGCCGACATGGCCATGAATCTCTTTCTGGTGGTGATGGGTGTCGGGTTTGACCTACTGAGCCTTAGCATCATTTTTTCAAACACCAACAGCATAAACGGTTGGCGCGCGGGCGATCTGATTGCGTTGTTGGGCGTTTTTCGCCTGGTCAACATGCTCATGTATACGATCATTTCGCCCAACACCGAAGAGTTCAACCGAAGTGTGCGTGAAGGCACCCTCGATTACACTTTCTTGTTGCCGGCCAATAGCCAGCTTTTAGTCACCATTCGGCGGATGCAGCTATGGCGGGTGTCTGATCTGATCATCGCAGTGATTCTAATCACCACCGGCTTGAACATGGTCGGCAACACCACTACCCCATTGGCATTAGCGACGTTTGTGTTGCTGATCTTCACCGGCGGAATCGCGATCTACAGCCTATGGATCATATTGCTGGCGTTAACATTTTGGTTTACCAAATTCGACAACAATGTGACCCTGATGCACGCGCTGACGGACACCGGGCGCTTCCCGGTCACGGTCTATCCAGCGTGGTTGCGAGTGCTGGTGACCTATATCGTGCCAATTGCCTTGGCAACTTCGATCCCGTTACAAGCCCTACGCGGGGAACTTGCTTGGTGGGAAGTGCTTGTTTTTGTCGGTGTAAGTGTGGTCGCCTTTCTCATTTCTCGCCGTATATGGATCGAAGGGACGAAGAAATATAGCGGCGCATCCTCATGAAGGTATGAAATGATTGACGAGTCACGAATGATTAGTACATACAATCAGTCATAAGTCGTAACTATTCAGTCCAAATTTGGTTTTTGTCCGCGAATAACGCGAATTTACACTAATTTTATTTGCGAAGATTAGCGTGATTAGCGGATTTTAATTGTGGCTGAATAGTTACCATAAGTCCGGTAAGTGATACTTTGTCGCAAGATGTACATTTGCCGCAAGTATGACGTTAACCGGACTTATGACTTATGATTCGTTTCATACTTCATACTTCATACTTCTCAATTCTTACTTTCCCGCATGTATTTCAAGATCGCTGCGATCTGCTGCGGGGTGAGCTCAGATCGGCCGCCGTTGGCGGGCATAGCTTGGCCCGAAAGATTGTCTTTGTCGCCCACGGCGCGGCCTTTGTTGACAAACGAAATCAAATCTAAGTCAGTCTGCGCTAGAAATTCCTTACGAACGAGTTTGATGTTAGTCCCATGGCAACTGGCGCAGGCATACGAATATAGTTGCTCACCCGTGGCATTGGGCGGTAAGCCGGAGCCAGCGTTAATACTACTTCTGCCCTTGTTGATCGCACCGCTGATCAGAAACAATGCCGCGACCGGTACCACAATGAGCGACACTAACCCGGTTGGGGTAAATAGTGGGCGGGAAGCAGCTTCATCGTCGCGCTCAAGCGACGCAGCTTCTGGGCGACGCAACGCAATCAAACACATGCCAAAAATTATTACAAACGCAACCAGCGCCAACATTGGGATCGTCACAAATGGGATACCCAAACGGATTAAATAATCCACCGAACACGATTCGCCCGGCTTGCAGGTTTCCAGCTTGGTAAATTCTGGAACTTTCTGGATCAGGATATGCCAAATCGACATGGGAATGCCGATACCAGCCAGAGTGAGAGACAAAGCGGGCAGCTTGCGATCTTTCAGGATTAAGCCCAGCGCCAAAATAATGGCGTTGGGATACATAGCGATACGCTGCATCCAGCACCACCAACACGGCGACCAGTCCAACACCTCGCTCATGTAGAGACTGCCACCCATCGCAATCCAAGCTGCCAACAACGCTATATACATGCCGTAGCGCTGCAAAAAACTAGGATTGCTTGGGTCAGACATCGCTGCTACATTTGTCGGGTTTGCCATATCCACTGATTTTAGTCTGCCAATCCATCGCAGAGACGCGAATGTAGAGACGCGAAATTTCGCGTCTCTACGATGACCGCAATGGTTTTATCCATTCACCGGCAGGGTAAACCAAATCGTTGTGCCCTGACCCAGCACACTCTCGGCTGAAATCTGGCCGTCGTGCGCCTCGACCAGTTGACGGGCAATCGCCAAACCCAGCCCACTGCCCATCGAATCGCGCGATTTGGCAAAACGGTCGAACACATGCGGCAACAATTCGGGCGGAATGCCGCGCCCGCTATCGCGCACTGTCACGCGCATCCGATTGCCCGTGACTGTCTCGGCCAGCACACCAATCGTACCACCGGAGGGGGTATAGCGCAGCGCATTACCGATTAAATTAACCAATACCTCGCGCACTCGCACCGAATCGGCATCGATCATCGCTAGCGCTGGTGTATCTATCTTGATCAACACCCCAGCCCGGTCGGCAGCAGGGCGAAACGATGTGGCGACTTCACCGATCAACAGAGACAAATCCAAAGGTTCGCGCTGTAATTTCAGCATGCCGCTTTCGGCCTGCGCTAACGTGCGCAGGTCATCAATCAATCGTGAGAGCACTTGGGTTTCATCTAAAATGGTCTGCAAATACGCTTCGTCGCGTGGATAGATTCCGTCGATCAAGCCTTCCAGATTGCCTTGAATAACAGTAAGTGGGGTGCGTAATTCGTGGGTGACGTCGGCCAACATTGCGCGGCGTTGCTCTTCGTTGGATTGCAACCGTGCCACCATGCCGTTAAATGAAGCCGTAAATGCGCGCACGATGCGTGGGCCACGCTCTTCCACCCGCACAGCATAATCACCGGACTCCACACGTCCAATAGCCTCGATCAAATTACCCAGCGGGCGAGTGAAACGCCGAAATGAGCGGAATAACCATACCGCTAACACTATGAGCATCGGCCAAACGCATATCAGTGGCATGCCCCGCCAACGCCCAGCAGGGCCTTGGGGTGGAAATGGAGGCTGTGGTGGGCGCGGTAGTGCAATCTTGGCTGGGTCAATCCAGTTGAGATCTACTGCCACCAGCCAAAACACGAGCGTCCCCACCGCAATCGCAAACACAAGCAACAAGACTAACCCAATTGCCGCTGTAATCATAAAGCGGCGGCGCATCCGTTGCCAATGGGCGTTGCCATCGGGCGGCGGCCATGGCACATCTTGCGACCACCACGACGGGCGCTCGCGAGGGGGCCATTGGTTAGGTTGCATCGTTGAACTTGTAACCCACGCCGTAGACCGTGAGGATATAGCGCGGCTCGCGCGGATTTGGCTCCAATTTGCGGCGCAGATTTTTGATGTGGGCGTCGATGGCGCGCTCATAGCTTTCAAAGGCGATGCCATGCAGGGTATCCAGTAATTGGGCCCGCGTGAATAAGCGCCCGGGTTGGCGTGCTAACGCCACCAGTAGTTGGAACTCGGTCGCGGTTAATTCGATAGGATTACTCGCCACCCGCACCTGCATGCGCGCCACATCGATGCTTACATCGGCGATGCGCAATACATCGGGGGTGGCGTTGGCCGTATCCTGGCTGGACTTGATCTCGCTACGGCGCAGCACCGCCCGCACCCGAGCCACCAGCTCTTTGGGGCTGAAAGGCTTGATCATGTAGTCATCAGCGCCCAGCTCTAAGCCAACCAAGCGGTCGGTTTCCTCACCGCGGGCGGTGAGTATGATGATGGGCACCTCAGACACTTTGCGCAAAGCACGCGTGACATCGAACCCGTTCACTTCAGGCAAACCCAGATCGAGCACGATCAAATCCGGCTGCTGTGTCTGCGCCAGAGCGAGGGCTTGCCGCCCGTTGTCGGCGGTAATGACGTTGAAGCCATCGTGCGACAAGTAGTCTTGCGCAATCTGCACGATCTTGGCTTCGTCATCGACGACCAAAATGGTTTTCATAGGTGGGTTAACTTCAGATTGTGCCACAGGCTGAATCGCCTCGTATAAAAAGACCTGACCGGTTTTGAAGCCGGCCAGGTCTTTTTAATCTTTTCGATCTTTTCGATCTTTTCAAACAAAAGGTCTAAATGGTTTTCGAGTTGCGAATTAAACCAACTTGCCTTCATCACTGGCCGGTGGTGCGTCGGTCGCAGGTGTAGCGGGCGTGTCAGTTGCAGGTGTCACGGGTGCAGGAGCGGGTTGCTCGTGCATGCGGCGGTGCCACTCTTGAACATGTGGGGGCACATCATGCTGATCGTGATTCCACGAGCCACGCCAACCCATGCCACGCGGGCCCCATCCACCCCGACCAAACACAAACCGGCGCACTAGCATAAAGAGAAAGCCGATGAACAGGATAGTTAAGATCAGGCGAAAGAAGCCGCCGATGATGCCAAAGATGCCGAAGCCCATCGAGCCACGTCGCATCGGGCCAAAGTCATCGTCCTGGTTATTGCGAAACTGCGGACCGGCCGGGGCTTGTGGGGGCACGGGCTGGTCATTCTGATACTGTGGCGCGTTGGGAGCTTGGGGCGGCCCCTGCATATAGCCCTGACGTGTACTGCTCATACGGCCCATCTGAAAGCTAGCTGCCGTCAGACTAAATACGCCGCACAGCACCACAATGGCCGCCAGAATGCCGGCGGCCCACTTCTGATTCGTCGTGAGGTTACTGAAAGGTTTGGAATTCATTTTGTTTCTCCGTTTGTCTAAACCCGCTGAGCCTGTGATGGCGGTGGGTTTTTACATGTGTCTATGGCCAATAGTGTGCGTCCAAAATGCGCTTGAATTGTGAATACGGTAAAAAGAGATTGTGGAGG
>JANMVQ010000307.1:0-5883 GCA_031392845.1 Chloroflexota bacterium | reverse complement strand
AGTATGCAGGATGCATCTTAGAAAACGCTGGTAAGCCCCGTTTTGGATTCTTGTCGTTGCGCTACTGGCCCAAAACGTCCCAGACCTCCTCCTTTATATATCTCATTTCTCATTTCTCATCTTTCATATTTCATATTTCATACTTCATACTTCATACTTCATCACAATCGTTCCATAGCCCTCAATCGTTACATCGTCGCTGAGCGTTTGGCCACTGAGGAGGTCAGTCCCGCTCAGCCCATTTAATGTGGCATGGGCAGGTGCGGGATTGGTGTTGACCAGAAACAGGAAGCCTTGGTCACCCGCACTACGCACGGTAACTTCTACACCTGCATCTGCAATGGCGGCTGCTTGCACGCCCAAGGTGTTACATAGTTGGCCAAGAAAGGGCACGAGATAAGCATATTCTGGCCGAGTGGCGAAGTAATAAGCATTGCCTGCGCCAAATGCATTCTTGGTGATGGCCGCGCGCCCGGCAAAAAAGTCCTCACCAAAGGTGGCCAACACTTGTGCAGTGGTTACATGCATCAAGTCGGCCCAATGATCACACGCCACCGGCTCGTCAACCCCGACGACATTGAGCTTGTTGCGCTGATCGGCACGGAACGGCTGCCATTCCTCCACCTTAATCCCGAGCATATCGCGTAGCATTGCTGGATAGCCGCCTAAACCGATATGCTCGCGCTCGTCTGCTACTGCGCTGAAATACGTCACGATCAGGGTGCCGCCAGTGTTCACATATTGGCGTAGCGTATTGGCTTGCGCTTCAGTCAGCTGATACAGCATTGGCATTACCAACAGCTTGTATTTGCTTAAAGCGGCCAGCGCTGTACTGGGATGCACCAAGTCTGTGCTGATGTTCTGCGCATTTAGTGCCGAATGCCAGTAGCCGGGCTGCTCCCAGCCTTCAAGCGTGGCAGGCTTCGAGTCAACTTCCATCGCCCACATGTTTTCGTAGCTGACGAGAATACCCACCTGTGCCTCAACCCTGCTGCCAACGATTTCGTTTAGCTTCTTTAAATCGCTGCCCAGCCGTTTCACCTCCTGAAAAACGCGGCCGTCTGGCCCATAATGCGACAGCATGCCGGCATGATATTTCTCTGCGCCATTGCGCGAGGCACGCCATTGGAAGAACATCAACCCATCTGCGCCACGTGCCAATGCCTGCATGTTGAAGGCATGCATCAGACCAGGTGGTTTGAGTTGATTCAGCGGCCGCCAATTTACTTGAGTCGTGGTCTGCTCCATCATGATCCACGGTGCGGACTGCTTCCATGAACGGGTCAGATCGAAGCAAAAGGCACTCTCGCGCCAAGAGCGCTCCGGTGTGGCGGGGTCAGGATACAAATCGACTGCCATCACATCGCAGTGCTGGCTCCATGCAAATCCATCGACAGGCTTGTGCCCTGGCATTAGGTTTGTCGTAATGGGCTGAATTGCGCCCGCCCCCCGCAGCGTGTCATACTCCATCCGATACAGGCTTAGCAGCGATTCATGCATAAAACGCTTGTAGTCGAGCACCTGACCGGGGTTTCTAAAGGTCGTGGTGCGGTTGGGCAGATTGATCTCGGCCCAGTCGTAATAGGCCTGACTCCAGAAGGCTGTACCCCAGCTTTCATTTAAAGTTTCGATATTGGTATAGCGCTGCTTCAGAAATTCACGGAACTTGGCTTGGCAGGTCTCGCAATAGCATTCACTGATATGGCAACCGTATTCGTTGTTGGCATGCCACATGACGACGGCGGGATGCTTAGCGTAACGTTGGGCCAACTGGATGATGAGTGCGGTAACGCCCGCGCGGTAGGCGCTACTGTTGGGGCAGTAATGCTGGCGTGAGCCAATATTAAAGCGCAGACCGTTGTTATCGACCGGCAAACTATCTGGATACATGTGCGAGAACCACGCTGGCGGCGATGCGGACGCGGTGGCCAAGTTAACCGAAACGCCGTGTGCATGCAGAATGTCGATCACTTCATCCAGCCAGGCGAAGTTGTATGTGCCCAGTTTGGGCTCCAGTTTGGCCCACGAGAAGATCGCCAGCGAGACTAGATTCACGCCCGCCTCTTGCATCAAGCGTGCATCTTCACGCCAAACGTCACTCGGCCATTGCTCCGGGTTGTAGTCACCACCGTAAATAAGTGCAGTTGTCATGGGGCTATTGTGCCTTATTAACCTTTTATCGACCACTCCCGGTTATGCGTTTAACACCTGCTCATATACGTTGATGGTTTCGAGGCCGGCGCGGGCCCACGAGAATTCCCGCGCACGCGCTAGTCCGGCAGTTCGCAGGGTCTGACGGAGATCGGCATTGGTTAGCAACCGCCGCAGCCCGTCAGCGATACTTGTGGGGTCAAACGGATCCACCAACACAGCGGCATCTGCTCCCACCTCAGCCATGGATGAGATATTGGATGTCAATACGGGCGTGCCACACGCCATACTTTCCAAAATGGGCAGGCCAAAGCCCTCGTAAAGTGAAGGCAGTGCCACCACGGCGGCCAGGTTGTAAATCGCGGGTAGATCGTCATCCGCTACGTAGCCAATCAGTCGGATAGTGTCGCGCATATCTGGGCTACTTTGATTCAGCTCTTCAATTTGCTGCACAATGGCCCCGTATTTCCAGCCAAGCTGGCCCACCATGACCAGTTGTTCGGTATGACCTGCATGGCGCAATTGGGCAAATGCCTCGAGCAGTCTGCCCAGATTCTTGCGCGGCTCAACTGTGCCGACAAAGAGAATAAATGGTTTATGCAGGTCATAGGCGCCGCGCACCCGCGCCAACTCGGCTTGATCGGTCATTACACGATAACTGGGTGAGGCTGCTTCATACACCACATGCACTCGCTTGGCGTCAACATCAAGGAGTTGTACGATCTCTTGTTTTACACTGTGCGAGACGGCAATGATGGCTGCCGCTTTTCGTATGGCTGGCACCACCATAGGCTTTACACCGAGCAGGCTTTTGGTCGGTTGAGTTTGTGGATGCAACAGTAACGTTAAATCGTGGATGGTGAGCACAAATGGGCAAGGCGCGAATATGGGCGCGATCATGTTGGTGAAATGGCAAAGTTGTGGCCCCATCTGACGTAGTTCAAGTGGCAGCACCGCTTGCATCCAGAATGATCGATTTGGAAAGTGAACTCGGTTGTAAGCGTAGGCGCCAGCCGGTGTATGGCCATTCAGCGCTCGGCTGGAGAGCAGCGTATAGCGGCGTCCATCGTTGCGGGCAATCAATGCGGACAGCAATTCGGTCGCGTAGCGGCTGACGCCAGATCGATGACGAACCTCCAAGGGTGTGGCGTCAAAGCCAATGAGCATGTCACGTTGGGTGGGCAAACGCGGCCTCCTTTGCCTCAGAACTTTTGGCGCTCAACCCAGCGACAATCCCCATCAGCAGCCAAAACAGGCCGTATGTCGGTGTGAATTCGAAAAAGTAATCTAGTAGCCCATGCGCGAAATAGGTGAGTAGCCCGATCAGAACGCACAGCAGCAGCCAGCGGTTTGGCCGCGCTAGTCGATCAAAATCGACATTGGGCTTGCTGAGAATGCGCCATAGGGTGCGCAGCAACACCCATAGGAGTATGGCTAACGCAAATGCACCCACGAGCCCTGCGTTTGTCAGGGTCTCGATGTACCAGTTGTTAGTGTGAATCGCGGAGTTGAACTCTGTTAACCCTAGATACGGGCCATAGGCATGGCGAAAGTTATCTGGGCCAATGCCAAAGATTGGATGCGCTTGCCACATCTGAATGGCTGCCATCCAAAGCTCCCGTCGCGAGGGTTCTATCCGGGCCGT
Source organism: Chloroflexota bacterium (assembly GCA_031392845.1). Taxonomy (GTDB): domain Bacteria; phylum Chloroflexota; class Anaerolineae; order J036; family Brachytrichaceae; genus JANMVQ01. The sequence goes on along the minus strand of JANMVQ010000307.1, from coordinate 2,087 downwards.
GACTTCAATAGATTGGGTGGGGGTCACCGCAAGAGGTGGGCCCAAGCCAGAACGCACCTGTGCGGTAACGTCGATAGTCGGGTTGCCATATTGGCTGAACCAGGCGATGTGTTCCTGCAAAAGATCCCACTGCAAAATGAATTGACCCGCTTTGTCCGGCGCGACGATGCCAGCTTGCAAGGAAATCTCAGCACCCGGTGCCAGATCATGTGGCAGCACCGTGCGGACACCATCGCGGACGATGCTCTTTCTGGTGAGCGCGTCTAGCCAGTGATAGCTGAGGCTAACGGGTTGGGTGCCGGTAGCTCGCCACATCACGATGCTGGTGTTACGAACCACCACAGTCATGGTCATGCGCTCACTTGAATCTAACTGGATGGCCTGGATTGCTGGCTTAATCTCTCCGCGGAACCAACTGTCATTGCTCTCGGACTGGAACCGTAGGGCGGTCAATGGACTGGCGATGACATTGCCAATCAAAACAATGAGAGCGCTGACAATGCAAATAATGACGGCCCGCCTGACTTCTGGCATTACTCGCCAACTGATCAATAGGCTGGCCAGCAGGGCCAGCCCCACACCTATCAATGCCGCTCGGCTGGCGCTGAGCAGAATGGCCTGGGTGAAGATGGCTGCGGCAGTGGCTGCTAAGAGCATTCCTCGTATAGAGGATCGGGTATCCGCTTTCTCGATGGAGCGCCAGCTGGCCAATCCGATTGCCACAGGCAGCATAGCTTCCCAGAACATCGCGGCGGTGTTGGGATACTCAAAAGTGCCACCTGCCCTTGTATATTCGCCTATATTGAAGATGCGGGTCTTGAAAAGCAATAAAAAGGGATGGCTGGCCGGTATGCTAATCTCCACGAAGGTGGCCAGCGCCGATAGGAGGGTGGCGATTACCAACGTTGTCAACACGATCCGAATCCGGACTGGTGTATTCAGAAAATCTGCTGCGGCAAAAAATAGCGCGTAACCGCTCAGACTGCGCAGGGTGAATTTCCAGGCAGCAGTTCGCTCAAAAGGTGCAAATAGCGCGGCCAGCACGATGGCCAAGATGCAACCGATGACGGCGGCATGCAATCCGCTCCAACGCAGGCGGCGCGTAAAGATGACATGGCTAAGCCAAAGCGCCAGCACAATATAAAGGATCGCTTCTATATTAGTGATCGAAAACGGCCCAAGCAATATTAGAGGCCGGGCCAACTCGAAGGGCAACATGGCCGCGAGCGCTACCAGCAGGGCCGTAGCGAGTATCTGGTTATATCGAGCAAGCCGCATCAACCTAGTCGCAATGCGTGAGACAGTATTTACCGTCTGAGCGTCCACTGCTTCTTGGGGCTGTTTTGGGGAGATTTGAGCGCGATCGAGCATAGGCCAAACAAGATACATTCGCAGATCAGCACACTTGCAGCCGCCCCTGTTGCGCCGTAATGTGGAATCCACCATAGGCATAAAGCTAGGTTCAAGCCGAAAATGATGCCGTTGAACAGCAAGTTTAGCCGTTGTCGACCCATCGCGACAGTGAAATGAGTTAGTGCATGGTTAACAAATATCGGCAAAATTGCCAACCCAAGTATCTGGAGTGGCTGAATGGCATCGGCATACTGGCCGCGGTAGAGGAATTTGATCAAGGCATCACTGCCTAGTCCAATACATAACGCTAGGAATGCCCCAGCGACGGATAGGATCAAAAGTGTGCGGTGTTGCAGCGATTGGGCCTGGGCTGGATCATGCGTCAGCGCCCAACTCAGAGACGGAAATACCGCTGCCATGATAGATGCTGGGAGTAGCGACATCGGTTCTGCCAGCTTTTGAGCCACGCTGTAGGCTCCCAACTCCGCAGCCCCGCGCAGCCAGTCCAGCAGCAGCGGGCCGGTGCGGGTGTAAGCGACAGACAGCACAATCGCCATCCCTAACGGCAAAGATTGTGACAGCAGCCAGCCGAAGCATTGTCCGCCCAGTGGATCGACCTGCGAAGTGGGCAAAAGGGCACGCACCCGTAGCGCAGCATAGCTTGTCGTGACAATTGCCCCTACGATATACGCTACAGCTAGACTCATCACATCCAATCTCCACCACAAGAGCAC
>JANMVQ010000305.1:0-13097 GCA_031392845.1 Chloroflexota bacterium | reverse complement strand
CTTAGGTCAGTTTTTGGGGTCTGACCCTGAGCTAGTTGTTGTTGGTGAAGCGACCAATGGTCAAGAAGCCATTGAGAAAGCCAAACTCTTGAAGCCGGATGTTATCCTAATGGATTTGCTTATGCCCGTTATGGATGGGCTGACAGCGATACAGATGATCAAAATTAGGTTCCCGGACATAGAAATAATTGCCCTAACAAGTGTATTAGAAGACGATCGAATTTTCTCTGCAATTCACGCCGGGGCAATGGGTTATTTATTAAAAGATACGCAAGCAAATCAGCTTGCTGATGCAATTAAACGAGCAAATAGCGGCGAGGTTCAATTGCATCCGGAAGCTGCGAAACGCCTGATGAGGGAAGTTCGCGTTCCAGATAAAGTGGAGAAACTTACTGACCCAGAAACCGAAGTTTTGAAGCTGCTTAGTCGAGGACTATCCAACAAAGATATCGCCGTGCGTATGGTGCTAAGTGAAAAGACTATAAAAACACATGTATCTAATTTGTTGACAAAGCTAAACCTGCCGTCTCGTACACAAGCTGCGCTATATGCACTTAAAATTGGTTTAGCCACTCTAGATTCTTGACAATTTGAAATACAATTCCAGTTTTGACAAGAAACAGGCCGTTGCAGTTCACAAAACCGTGCGAAAACAGTAATTCAAATTACAGCATCTGATGGGGAAGCGATGGGACGTCCCCGCTCATACCATTACCATCGAATTTTCTTTTGTATTTTGCAGGGTGCAAATCCCCTCACGAAGGCGAAGCTTTAGCAAAAACGCAAAATGCCTTCACAAAGAATGTGATACCTCCGCAAAATATGGTACGCTTTCGCCAAAGTGCAGGACGCCTCCGCCAAAATGCGGGACGCCTTCCGCAAAATTTGGAACACTTTCGCCAAAGTGAACATGCCTTTGCCAAAATGCAAACATGTTGCATAAAATGTAGAACGCCTTCCACCACTATGTAGACTGCCTTCGCCAAAGTGCGGAATGTCTCCCCCAAAGCGCGGAACGCTTTCGCCAAAGTGCGGAACGCCCTCCGCAAAGATGTAGCATTGATCACAAGCTGCACAAGTTATTCTGGACAAAGTCCAAGCATAAAATTCGGTGTGCCTGAGGAATTGAATCTATGAAAGGACTGCTAGGGGATACACCGGATCGTGCCTACATCGACAAGTTGCTGCTCTTTAATCAGTTCGCTGCACCTGAGATTAAAGATGTGATTGTTAGTCTGGATTTACAAGTGGGTCAGTCTGTCTTAGACGCTGGCTGTGGTATCGGCATGATCACCGGCTGGCTTAGTGCACACGTGCTGCCAAAGGGTGCTGCAGTGGGTGTTGATTTGTCTTTTCCGCATGTCACATATGCCAGAAAGACAAATCCATATGTTTTGCAAGGCGATCTTTTGAAGCTGCCGTTTGCGCCAGACACATTTGATTTGATCTGGTGCAGCAACACGATCAATCATCTAATAAATCCACTTGAAACCGTAAATCATTTCAAAGCCCTCTTAAAAGCCAATGGGCGGCTCGTGATTGGCCAAAGTGGATTTTTGGCTGAAATGTTTTTTGCTTGGGACGCACGCCTAGAGCGTGAAGTCATGCTGGCAAATAGACGTTATTACCGTGACAAATACGGCTTGAGTGAACACAGTATGAGCAACTACAGAAGTTGGTTTGGGTTGCTTCGAGAGGCAGGCTTCACGCAGGTCACCGCAAAAACAATCACTATTGAACGCACTATGCCTTTAACGCACAATGACGAGGTGTATTTTATAGAGTGCGTTTTCAATGGTTATTGGGCCCATCGCGTAAAGCCTTATCTGTCCCAAGAAGATTGGCAGGAGCTACAAGATTTGTGTGATCCCCAGTCTCCGAAATTTTGTCTGAAGCGAAGAGACTTTCATCACATACAAACCTATACGATAGTCATTGGCTCGATCGTACGCCAATAGACCGGCATCAGGTTCTTAAGCCCAATGGCTTGTACAGATGACGTTTGATCGGCATTCATCATTGGTGATGCAGGTAGCCAAACCGCGGTTTGCAGGGGTTAACATCCATTATTAACCTGTGACAACATTTCCTGTAAACCACATAATCTTCCCTTTCAGTTTGTTGCTGCATATCATGTTGTGCGGAATGAAAACAAATAACCAAATCACACAACTGTTGTACAAAAGAAAAACTATTACCCGCCGCCAGTTCATTGTAGGTATGAGCGGCATGCTGGGAGTCATCGCACTATCTGCCTGCGTCGTCACCCCTCCCTCCGCCTCTCCCACTATGTCTACCCCGCCCACCGTCTTGGCCCAATCGGGCGAGGTGACGGTCTATACCAGTCGGAGCGAGGCGCTGTTTAAGCCAGTGGTCGAGGCGTTTAATGTGGCTTACCCTGGTATCAAAGTCAACGTTCTCAGTGGTAGTAATGGCGACCTGCTTGCCAAGATCAAAGAAGAGGGCTCAAACCCGAAAGCCGATGTTTTTATCAATAGCGACACAGTAAGCATGGTGACAAACAGCGCAGTTTTTCAACCCAACAATTCGGAAACTGTACAGAAAGTGCCCATTCAATTCCGCGCCGATGATGGCACATGGACCGCCTTAACCCTGCGCGCCCGTGTCCTGATGTACAACACCGATCTGGTCAAGCCCGACGAGCTGCCCAAGAGTATTTTTGATCTGGCCGACCCAAAATGGAAAGGTCAGTTCGCGGCGACCGACAGCAGCAGCGGCGCGATGATGGGACATATGGTTGCCCTCCGCAAACTGGTCGGCGATGCCAAAGTCGAAACATTGGTGAAGGCATGGGTGGCTAACGAGACCAAGTGGTTGGGCAGTAGCCACACCAACGTACGCAACGCTATCGGTAAAGGTGAGGTCAAAATCGGTTTGGTCAATCATTACTACTACTACCTTAGCAAGGCCGAGGGCCAACCCGTCGGCATTAATTATTTGGAAGACGACAAATTTGGCTTGATCGTCAACAGCACCAATGCTGGCATTGTCAAAAATGCCAAGAACCTCGCCAATGCTCAACTCTTTGTAGACTTTATGTTGAGCGATGCTGGACAAAAAGTGTTTGCAGAAAAGAACTACGAATATCCCATCATGCCTGGTATCAAGCTGGCTGCCGGGGTTGAGCCGCTAGACAGTCGCAAGATCGCAGATGTGACGCTTAAGTTGCTGGGCGACGAACTTGCCCCAACCAAGAAACTAGTCCAGGCTGCAGGTTTGCCGTAATGCAACACGTCAGCCTAGGGGTACGCATCGCAGCTATTGTCATCAGTGCAATAGCGGCCATTCCGTTGTTGTACATCTGCATTCGTGCGCTGGGCGCAGATGTCGAGGTGTGGCAGCAGTTGTGGTTGGGGCCATTGCCCCGACTGCTAGGCACCACTGCCGTGTTAATGGTCTCAACAATTGCGTTCACTGTCATCGTCGGCACCGGGCTGGCTTGGTTGATTGAGCGCACCAACCTGCCGGGGCGTGCCACACTGCGCTGGCTAATGGTGCTGCCGCTTGCCATCCCGGCCTATATTGGTGCAGTGGCCTACATCGGCCTGCTGGGTCACGGTGGCCTCATCGAACCCATCTGGCGTGCCATTACCAGCACCCCAAAAAGCATTCAGTTTCCGGCGTTCAACCTACATACTGTCGGTAGCGCAGCCGTCATCATCGGGCTATTGGTGTATCCATATGTGTATCTGCCCGTAAGCGCAGCTTTGCGCAGCAGCAACCGTTCGTTGGAGGAAGCGGCGCAGGTGGCGGGTCATAGCCCACTCAGCACGCTAATGCGGATCACGTTACCGCTCGTTGCGCCAAACATCGTGGCCGGTGCATTGCTGGTGGCGCTGTACATCCTCAGTGATTTTGGCACGGTAGGCATCTTGCGCGTCTACACTTTCACTTCGGCCATCTTTAATGCATTCTCCGGCACTGCCGACCGCGCCAGCGCCGCCATTTTGAGCGGCATGTTGCTAGTGCTCACTGTGCCCATCTTGTTTGGTGAAACAGCAATGGCACGGCGTGCCCAGCTGTTTGTGCCATCAAGCGCCTGGAAACCACAACGCCCTATAAATTTAGGCCGGTGGAAATGGCCCGCCTTGGGACTGGTGCTGTTGGTGGCGCTGTGTGCACTGGGTGTGCCAGTGTTTGTATTTGGAGCAATGTTGCTGCGCCAGTGGATTAGCCCTTCACCCACTGACCGGTTGTACGGCTATGGCGACACAATGGGCACATGGGCATTCAATACAGTTTGGTTATCGGTTTTGGCAGCTACGCTGGCTATGGCCTTTTCCGTGGCCCCCGCCTATTTGGCTATGCGCGCACCTGGCCGAAGCAGTCGTATTGTCATGGGGTTGTGCAAAGCACCGTTTGCCTTGCCGGGTTTGTTGATTGGTCTGAGTATCGTCTTCATCTTTAACACTCCGCTTCTCAGTGCCGCATATGGGACGTTATTTGCATTGGTATGTGGTTTTGTTATTCGCCTGTTGCCACACAGCGTAACCAACAGCGAGGTGGCCTTACGTGCTGTGCCCCCAACCCTGGAACAAGCCGCCCGCACACTGGGACACGACCAGACGCAGGCTCTATGGCGTGCGGTCTTGCCTGTGGCTGCGCCGGGCATGGTAGCCGCCTGGTGCGTTGCATTCGTCACTGCCATGAAAGAATTGCCCACTGTGTTACTACTGCGCCCACCTGGCTTCGAAACATTGCCTGGGCGGGTATGGGCTGCTGCCAACGAGGCCGTGTGGGCGCAGGCAGCAGCACCGGCCCTGTTGCTCATCATCATCACCGCCATTCCGCTGTTCCTGCTCTACAATCGAGATCGGCTAGGGTTATCGCGGGTGCTAAACGAATGACATGATGGCCTCAGGTCCTATTTGTATTTTTATGTGCGATTTTTCAAGATGAACGAGAATGGAAACGTAGTCGAACTCACAGGCGTGCGCAAGAGTTTTGGCAACGTGAGTGCGGTGCAAGAGGTATCGCTGCACCTAGAACGCGGGCAGGTGATGGCGCTGTTAGGCGGCAGCGGCTGCGGCAAAACCACCACACTCCGTTTGATTGCTGGGCTAGAAGCGCTGGATGCAGGCGAGGTGTGGCTAAACAACATTCGCGTGGCGGGTGACCAGTTTTATGTGCCTACTGAGAAACGCAACATTGGCATGGTGTTTCAAGACTTTGCGTTATTCCCGCATCTCACCGTTGCCCAAAATATAGAATTTGCCGCACGCGCACAACATCATTACTGCGTAGAATTAATGGCGTTGGTGGGGCTAAGTGCCCTGGCAGAACGCTTTCCCCATCAGTTGAGTGGCGGGCAGCAACAACGCGTAGCGTTGGCGCGCGCACTTGCACCCAAACCCAGCGTGCTGTTGCTGGATGAGCCTTTTAGCAACCTAGATACTGGGTTGCGCAGAAGTGTGCGCGAGGACGTGCGAGACATATTGCGACAGGTCAATGCCACCGCCATCTTTGTCACCCATGATCAGGAAGAGGCGTTTAGTATCTCGGATGTGATCGCGGTCATGCATAGCGGACGCATCGTACAGCAAGGCACACCGCAGCAAATCTATCTGAACCCGGCCACGCGCCAGATTGCCCAATTTGTAGGCGATGTAAATTTTTTGCCCGGCATCGCGCATGGTCAGGTTGTAACCTGCGAACTGGGCACACTATTGCTGAACACACCGGCACAGGGTAACGTGCAGACGCTCGTTCGCCCAGAACAACTTGAAGTGCAAACCAGCTCCGGCGATAACAACGTTTTGGGCTGTATTGAACACATAACCTATTTGGGTCACGACCAGTTGGTGCGGGTGCGCCTCTTGCAGGCGAATACATGCGTAAACGCACGTACATTTGCCCACGCTAATCTTCAAGCCGGCATGCGTGTGTCGTTGCAGGTGCGCGGTAAGGTAATGGCCTATACAGATAGCACCGATGGGCAATAAGCCGATTCTTTTTAAACTTACGTGCAACCGATCCATCGAAATATCGCTGTGACAGCCTATGAAAAGGCGTTTGACAGTATTGGCGAAAATTACTCCCCAATTCGCCAAATAGCGCGCGATTCAACCCTGATTTCATCGACCCAAGTCGGACCACCGACAGGCCGCAACTCTGCCATGATGACATCGCGCACCCGCGCCTCGCGGCCAGCTACCCCCGGGGTTTCGCATAACTTTTTGAGCAAATCAAAATTTAGCATTGTTCTCTTAAGGTTCTGGAAGAATATTGTCGATCTGGGTTGTATTGGTCTACAACTGTCGGGCTCAAATCGACTTTGCGTTCGCCCTTAACGTTGGCGAGTGCTCTAACCGGTTAGAGATATCATGCGCAGCCCGCACGACTGCTTCGCCAACTTCACTTTCAACCAATAGACTTATGCGTGCTGCAGGCGCAGACAAGCTGACTGCGGCAACGACATTGCCATCCTGATCAAAGATTGGCGCGCCGATGCACATCGCACCACTCTCATTCTCTTCGCGTTCGATGGCATAGCCACGCTGGCGTGTCTTCAACAGCTCGGCATAAAGATTATCAGGCGAGACAATCGTTAATGCTGTGCGTTTGCGCATTTGCCTAGGGATATGTTTCTTCCAGAGTTCCTGCGGGAGAAATGCAAGTATGGCGCGGCCCAACGACGTGGTATAGGCTGGATCGTGAGCACCGATAGTGGCCTGCATCCGCAATGCCTGTCGGCTGAGCGCCATTTCCAGATACACTACTTCGTGGTCATGTAACACACCCAAGTTGATCGTCTCATCGAAACGGTTGCGCAGTTGTTGCATGATGGGGCGGGCGACCTCGCGCACGCGCAAGCTAGGGTCCACCGTGCGCCCCAACGACCAGGCGTTGGGTCCAAGCCAATAGCATTCGCATTGTGCGTCATACAGCACAAATCCAGCTTCTTTGAGGGTCTGCAAATACTTATAGACCGTTGGCTTTGGCAAGGCGACAATCCGGCAAATCTCAACGAGAGGCAATTCACGTCCGGCTTCGCTCAGGCATTTCAGCACACGCAGCGCTTTCAGCACTGGTTTGATGATATAGATCTGCGACACACTGGTGGACGCATACTTCATTCGACACAGTGTACTTGTTTCTCCACACGACACAAGCACATCTTCCCTTAGACTTTGGTATGTGCTACCTTTAGGATGTAAATGCTCAATCATGCGAGATCCCAAAAGTTGTTCGAGCGCGCCCAGCGTTCTTTGGCGGGTGGAGTTTCTAGCGAATTCCGCAAGGCCAATTTGCCTCATCCCTTAGTCTACGTCCGTGCCGAAGGCGCACGGCTCGTGGATGTCGACGAGAACGAATATCTGGATTTTGCCCTGAGCCAAGGGCCGATGGTGCTCGGCCATAGTCATCCGGAGGTGACCCAAGCGGTCGAACGCGCCACACGCGATGGGCAACTGTATGCCGCCTTGCATTTGGCTGAGATTGAGCTGGCTGAGAAGCTGCAACAGATCATTCCGTGCGCTGAGTTGATTCGCTTCAGTGTCACTGGGTCGGAGGCCGATCACACCGCTATACGCGTGGCGCGCGCAGTCACTGGTCGACAGAAATTTTTGCGCTTTGAAGGCCACTATCACGGTTGGTTCGACAACATGGCATATGGCATCAATGGCAGTTCGCTGGAAGCACTGGGCAACCGCGAGATGCCCAACGCCCTACCCTGGACGCAGGGCCTGCCTGATCGGGCGCACGATGAATTTATTGTGTTGCCGTGGAATGACCTCGCGCTGATTGAGCGGGTTGTAGCAGAGCGGCACCAGGAGTTGGCAGCGATCATCACTGAGCCAATCATGTGCAACACCGGGTGTATCGAGCCGTTGCCAGGTTTCTTGGAAGGCCTACGTGCACTGTGTGATCACTACGGCATCGCGTTGATTTTCGACGAAGTCATCACTGGCTTCCGTGTGCACCTGGGCGGTGCGCAGGCCTATTATGGTGTCACGCCTGATCTTGCGATTTTTGCAAAGGCCATCGCCAATGGCTATCCCATCAGTGTATTGGCGGGCAAACACAAGTGGATGCAGCCCATCGCCGAAGGCAAGGTGATTCACGCAGGTACTGCCAACGCAGGCAACCCCAGCATTGCGGCGGCTCAAGCCACCATCAAGATAATGGAACGCGACCGGGTGCAAGAGAAGCTGCACCACTTGGGCCAGCGGTTGATGGCGGGCTTGCGCGAGGCTGCCCACGAGGCGGGCCAGCCCATGCTGGTGCAGGGGCCAGGTCCCATTGTGCATGTCGCGTTCACCGATCTGCCCTACGCGCGAGACCTGCGAGACACGTTGGCATTCGACAAAGCCAAGCTGGGTAAATTTGTGTTGAGCCTGCAAGAGCAAGGCGTCCGCATTCTGGGTCGCGGCACGTTTTATCTCTCGGCGGCCCACACCGAGCAAGACATTGACCATGCCGTTGATGTCGTCCGTAACACGCTGTTGCGTTTGTGACTTTGAAAATCAACGAATGATAGATACCGCCACCCAACCCCCCGCTATGAAGGGCACAGGTCGGATTTCATCGGCCCTGCCTTCGGCCAGCCCGAATTGGTGGGTGCGTGCCATGCGCCGCTTCACGCGCAATCGGGTTAGTATGACGGCTGCGGGGATTCTGGTTGGCATTTGTTTGCTGAGTGTGTTTGCGCCCGTTGTTACCCCGCACAGCCCGGCCAAGCAATACCGCAAGGAAGGGCTGAAGGGCGGCATGCCGGTTGGCCCCAGCGCCCAATTTTTGTTGGGCACCGACAGCAACGGGCGCGATATGTTCACGCGCTTGCTCTACGGCGGACGGGCTGCTTTTCTAGTCGGCGTGGTAGCCAGCGCACTGGCGGTCAGCGCGGGGGTTGCCATCGGCAGCTTTGCTGGCATCTCTGGTGGCTGGGTAGATATGCTGCTGATGCGGGTGGTGGATGTGGCGTTGAGCCTGCCTACGCTCTTTATCATCTTGATGTTTGTGGCGATTTCAAAACCGGGGCTGGGCATCACGATATTGGTGATTGCGCTGATTGGCTGGGCGCAACCCTCGCGCGTGTTTCGGTCCGAGGTTGCATCCTTGCGTGAACGTGAATTTATTCTGGCCTCGCGTAGTCTGGGTGTTTCGCCGATGCAAATTTTTACGCGGCATGTGTTCCCGCATCTCATTCCGCTCATCGTTATTTACATCAGTCTGGGCATACCGGCAGCATTGTTTGCCGAGGCCAGCCTGAGTTTTCTGGGGCTGGGTGTGCCGCCGCCGCAACCGGCCTGGGGAGCAATGGTGCAGGAGGGCATCGCGTTCTATCGCGCCTCGCCTGCGCAGATCATGATGCCGGGTGCGGCGATTGTGCTGACAGTGGTGTGCTTCAACTTGGTGGGAAGCGGCCTGCGTGATGCGCTTGATCCAACTGTTCAACGATAAAAGAAGCTAATAGGACAAAGCCAAAAACATGATGCAGTATGTGGTGCGCCGACTGTTCTTTATCTTGATTACGCTGTTGGCCGTGACGGCGCTAAGCTATGGGTTGATCTTCGCCTCGGGCGACCCGGCCCTCATGTTGGCTCCGCACAAGCCCGGGCTTGAACCTTCGCCAGAAGTGGTGGAAGCCGTGCGCAAGCAATACAACCTAGATAAGCCGTTGCCGGTGCAATATCTGACGTATCTCTCGCAATTGGCGCAAGGCCAACTGGGTGACTCGTACTATTTTCATCGACCCGTGCGCGAGTTGTTGTTCGAGAAGTTCCCCAATACGTTGTTGCTAGCGGGGTTAATCATGCTGGTCGCCATGCTCATCAGTTTGCCGCTGGGGCTGTTGGCCGCCATTTACCGCAACACACCCATAGACCGCGTCATCATCACCGCTTGCACATTGACGATTGCACTGCCATCGTTCTTTCTCGCGCTCGTCTTTATTTACTTCATTGCTTTTCAGACGCGGTTGTTGCCGATTGGTGGGTATGGCACGCCCGCGCACTTGGTGCTACCTGTGTTAAGCGTGGCGCTGCCGTTAGCCGCAGGCTACATTTTGTTTCTGCGCTCTAACGTGCTCAATCAAATTTCTAGCGAATATGCACGGACGGCCCGCGCAAAAGGCTTGCTCGCCCGCGTGGTCGCCACGCGCCACATCCTGCCCAATGCGCTTATTCCAGTGGTCACGCTGGCTGGCCTCGATCTGGCGTATTTGCTAACCGGTGTCGTGTTGGTCGAGTCGGTCTTTAACTATCCGGGGATTGGACTGCAGGTGTTGACCGCTGTGACTAACCGCGATGTGCCCGTGGTAATGGGCAGTGTGCTGATGGCAGCCTTGCTGGTGGGTGTCGGCAACTTGTTGGCCGACTTGATCGTCGCGCGGCTTGACCCGCGCATTCGCATGGGTGGTTAACAGTCGCACGACTCATTGCTGCGCATCTCAAGATGCACAGCGTGAATCCATCGGCTGACCATAAATGTTCGTTCGTTGTTCAACTATTTATCGGAGGAAGAATGTCGGATTCAAACAACCTGAACCGTTTGCCACAGGCAAACCAAGCGCAGTTATTCTCGCGCAGACGTTTTCTTAAGGCCGCTGGTGTGACCACGGGCACCGTGTTGCTGGCGGCCTGTGCGCCACCGGCAGCAGCCCCATCCAGCGCACCTGCCGCGCCTGCTGCACCCGCCGCAGCGGCTGAGGCGACGACCGCACCCGCCGCAGCCAGCGGCACGCCCAAGCGCGGCGGCACTTTCCGCATGATGGAGCGTGGCGACTGGTCCTCGCTCGACTCGGCAGTGGCGTTTGGTTATGTGGACTGGTTGGCCTCGTATCGCCTGCTCTATAACCAACTCTACGCCTACGATATTGATCTGAAGCTATTTGCCAACCTGGCAGCGGGTATGCCCAAGATCAGCGACGACAAGCTGACCTACACCATCCCCCTGCGCCAGGGTGTGAAGTTTCACAACGGCGAAGCGATGACCGCCGACGATGTGAAGTTCACCTTCGAGCGCATGCTCGACCCCGATCTGGCGAACAACGCCGGTATGCCCTTCATCACCAACATTAAAGGCGCCCAAGACATGATTGATAAGAAGGCCAAAGAGTTGGTTGGGGTAAAGATCATGGACCCTCACACGATTGCGATTACGTTGGAGCGGCCACAATCGGTGTTTATCTCTATGTTGGCCGTGTGTACCAACGGCATCGTGTCCAAGAAGGCGGTGCTGGCGGCGGGCAAGGATTTTGGCACCAAGGTGGTGGTGGGTACTGGCCCGTTTAAGTTGGCCGAGTGGAAGCAAGGCGAAAAGGTGACGCTGGAGCGCTTTGATGACTACTTTGGCGAAAAGGCGTATCTCGACAAAGTTGAGTTGTTGCTGAACGTGAAAGAAGAGACGCAAGTGTTGAAGTGGGAGGCGGGCGAGGCGGATTGGGCCATCAATGTGACGCCACCCGAAATTGCGCGCATCCGCGCCGACCCCAAGCTGGCTGCCAAAGCCCGCGAAGGCTTGACCATGGTGACCGACTTCCTAAACATTCGTAACGCCACACCTACCGACGACTTAAAGGTGCGCCAGGCGATTGCGCATGCCATTGACAAAGAGGCCATCATCGCCAAGCTGCAGGCGGGCAAGGTCATAGATTCCCTGCTCGCGCCGGGGTTCCCGATGATGGACCCCAACTTCAAGAGCAAATACGAATATGACCCGGCGAAAGCCAAGAAGCTGATTGCCGAATCGAAGTATGCCAACCAACCCGACAAATTGAAAATTCAATTCTGGTCATTCGACAAGAGCGTGTTGGATTTGATTCAGGCCGACCTGACCGCCATCGGCATGCAAGTTGAGGTGTTGACGGGCAACTACTCGGCGGTGAAAGACCGTTTTGAATCGGGCGAGATTCAGATGCGCTGGAACGGCTACGGCCCAGATTACCTCGACCCCGATAACTTTGTCACTGACCGCTTCATCTGCAAGGCCAAGCCATTGCCCGCCGACTTCTGCGACAAACAGATTGATGACAAACTGGCGCAGTCGCAGGCGCTGAGTCTGCAAGACCCGCAGCGCACCAAATTGTTTGGCGAGATTTTCGAGTTCGCTGTGAACGAGCAAGTGTGGCGCATCCCCATTCAGCAGCGCGGCATCTTCAATCTCAGCCAAGACTATGTGAAGGGCGACAAGATTGACCCAACCATTGGCCTGCCGAACCCGGCGACGATTTGGTTGGATAAGTAAGTCGATTCAACTTGCTACCCCGGCACAGGCAGGCCTGCCTGTGCCGGAGTAGCGTGACTGTTATTGCTGTCAAACACGAGCCCAGACTGTTTGATACATATATGTTGAACGCACCCCCGTTTGTCTGGGGTTGAGGTTATCCATCAAGTGAAATGCCGCAATTAGCTAACTCTCTGGAATTCATCCGGGCCTCAGCGCTGACGCTTGAAGCGTTCGTTCAGGTATACAGCCGTTCGTTTGAAGACTATTTCTACCCCATGACACAGACGGCCGAAGGCTTTGCTGCGCGCATCCGTGCCGAGCAGCTCGACCTCTATCACTCGGCAGTAATGTTGGCAAATGGTGAATCTGCGGGGCAGGCGACAATCGGACTGCGCGATCAGCGTGCCTGGTGTGGCGGCTTTGGTATCGTGCCGGCCTGGCGCGGCGCGGGTCTTGGATCATTGCTCTTTAATGCGTTTTTGGCGCGGGCACGTGAGGCAGGTGCCACCCATCTGGTGTTAGAGGCACTTGCCCGCAACATACGGGCATTGAGTGTCTATACGAACGCTGGGATGCAGGTGACGCGGGACCTGCTGTTGCTTGAGTGGGCGGCACCTACACAAGAGGGTCTAGCCATGCGCACAACCGAACCCGACAGTGATACCCTATGGACTGTCATTAACGTGGCTGCATTGCTCCAGCACCATGACCGTTTACATCCTGTGTCAGCTTGTTGGTCGCGTGATGTAGCAAGTCTGCTTGTGCGGCGCGGGCTGCGCGGGTTGGGTCTTGGCGATCCGAACTATCCCGATGCTTATATCCTTTTTGACGTTCGTGACGACGGTATCGGCATATACGATCTGGGTGCATTAGATGTGCAACAGGCTGCGGTGTTGCTTCGGATGCTG
>JANMVQ010000298.1:0-4260 GCA_031392845.1 Chloroflexota bacterium | reverse complement strand
GACCGAAATTACCCATACTGTTCTTAATGCAGCCCGTAAGGGTGATGTAACGCTTGTTTACACTTCCAAAAGTCCAGATATGCAGCACAGCAGTGTGATCGTGCTGAAGGAATATTTGGAGCGCGTTCTGATTGTCGATCAGGTTCTCTTTCGTGACGACAGCGCCGATTGTTTCTAAACAAAACCATCTAGCAGCCTGTCGGAGAAAGGGCAGTCAATGCCGACAAGTCCCCATTTAGAAAGGCATTCAAGCCATAAATCTGGATTTTCGCTCCACAAGTTGGATCAAAACCTAGGGCAAATAGGGATTCCCTTCTTCACTCCGACAGGCTGCTAGACGCATGACAATGGGATTAGACACATCACTGCTGAGGCCACTAAGCACACCGATGCCGCCGACGATGAACTTTGCGGTGATACGCGGCACACTGCCGCCGGTGACGGCCGCCTGGTCAGCCTCACGTTGAACAGGTACCGCATACGACAACGAGATTTCATCGCCTATTTTTACCCCCAGCACGCCGGCTGTGCTGGTGTCGAGATAAACCTGCCCCATATCCGGAGGATAAGCGCCACCCGTGCTGCTGCGGCTGCTACGTGTACTGGTGGTAGTACTTGAAGATTGTGTCTGTGTTGTCGCCCTAGATGGCCCACCGCCTCCTCCAGGCGGGCCGCCGCCACTCCCTGGTCCACGTCCGCCGCCACCGATGCGGATGTTGATTCCGATCCCGCCGCTGCTTCTGCTATTTGCGCTGGAAGTCACCGAAACCAACTTATCGCTGACAATTTCTAAGGCGACAAATGTAACCGCTTGTCCTTCAATGGCGCCGCTCTTACGTCCCTCGGCACTACCTTGAATACGGGGATATATCTGCGCGATATTACTATCGCTGTCTGATACAACTTTGGTGACATTGGCGATGTTGAAAAACGTCGATTCGGCCAGATTGTTCTTGGTGATGCTGAGGTCATAACCGCCGGTCTGGGCACCCAGCGATTGCAAGCTGAATTGGCGTTGTGTGTCAACCAATGCCAACAGCGCGCCAACTAGCGCCACTCCAATCGTCAGTGCCAGGGCAATGATGATGGTGCGCAACACCCGGCGCTTCATGGAGTTGATGACGTATTTGAGACCCATTGTGAATTCCCCTCGCTTTTGAAGCCAGAACTTAATTTGAATGCCTATCCCATGACCGCTTCAGGCGCATGCGTGCCATTCACACCTATCGGTGCGCTTAACTCGGGCTCATCATCTGCATCAGTTGTAGCCTCGCCGGGTAGCCTGTCTTCGCGGGCCAAGCGGCCATCGATCATATGGATGACCCGGCTGGCAAATTTGCTCATGCGCGGATCGTGGGTGACAAAAACGATTGTCGTGCCGTGATCTTTGTTCAGCTTGACCAGCAGGGTCATGATCTCGATGGAAGTCCGAGTGTCCAAGTCACCGGTCATTTCATCACCAATGATCAGCGGTGGGTCGTTGGATAGCGCGCGGGCGATAGCCACGCGTTGTTGCTGGCCGCCGGATAGCTCACTGGGATAGTGGCCCATGCGGTCGCCCAATCCCACCATCCGCAGCAACTCTTGGGCACGTTTTGGGTTGTTATTGCCGAGCAACACCATTGGCACCTGCACATTTTCAAGTGCAGTAAAGTTGCTAAGCAGGTTGAAGTTCTGGAAGACAAAGCCCCTCTTGCGCAGACGAAGCGCAGCCAGCTTTTCTTCGTTCAGCGATATCACGTTCTCGCCATCCACGATCACATGACCCCGGCTGGGTGTATCCAAACCGCCAATAATATTGAGCATGGTGGTTTTGCCACTGCCGCTCGGCCCCATCAGACACAGAAATTCGCCACGACGCACATTGATGCTGACGCCGCGCAAAGCTGGCACGGCCTCTTTGCCCATGACGAAGCTTTTGTGAACATCATCGACCCGCACAATATAGTTGGCATTGTCGCCTACAAGGTTGCCTGCGCCAAAATGGTCTGATGGGTCGGGGCTATTTTGGGCCGGCGCTGCCTTTTTTCTTCCAAACATTGTTTTCTGCCTTTGCCGTTCTCGGCGATTTGGCCCGAGTCGTGTCAGGCGTGATAAATAACTCGAGTTAAAAATAGCGCGAACTTGAAAAGAAGTTGTTCAGATTTGATAAGCCTTGTGTGAGGGGTTAGCTGTTTGATAGCTGACGGCTAATCACTGACGTACACGAGATATACAGAATTTCTAAGCGAGTTATGAACAAGTTGGATGTATCCTAACCCTACATAGAAATGCAGTCTAAGTAGAGACGTGCGGTAATCGCATCTTAATGATGTGCGCATTCCCATGACACAAACAGTATGGCGGAACAAGATGCCAAAGACGATTTTGATGGTAGACGACAAAGCCAACGTGCGAACGCTTGTTCGTGAATACCTTACTGAGGAAGGGTCCCGCGTGGTCACTGCCGAGAATGGCCAGATTGCGCTGTATGCGGCACGCCAAGGGAAACCTGATCTGATCTTGTTGGATGTCATGATGCCGGAGATGGACGGCTACCAATTTATCCGAACCTATCGTAAAGAGAGCGATACCCCGATTATCTTGCTCACAGCCAAGCCGGAAGAATCCGACAAAGTATTGGGGCTGGAGCTTGGTGCCGATGATTACATGACCAAACCATTTGGCATGCGTGAATTGCTAGCTCGGATTCATGCTGTGCTGCGACGCACCAATCGTCCCGCTGCGCCCATCAATGTGTTGCGGGTTGCGGATGTGGTATTGGATGAAGATACACACTCTGTCATGGCGGGCGACACCGAAGTGAAATTAACCCCTTCCGAATTTGCGCTTTTGGCGGTGTTGATGGCCTCGCCTGGGCGGGTGTTCTCGCGTATTGATCTGTTGGAAAGATTGCAGGGGACTTCATTTGAAGGGATTACCCGCACAATTGATGTGCATGTGCGCAACCTACGTACTAAGATTGAACCTGACCCTACCCAGCCCAAATACATTGAGACTGTGTTTGGGGTAGGCTATAAATTTGTAGGGAAATAATATAGGCAAGTAACATGCGCATCTCCATTACTGCCCGCTTGATAGCAGCATTCCTGTTGGTGAGCGTAACTGGATTGGCGCTGGCCTCGGTCATCGCCAACTGGCTGACCGTGCGGGAGTTTAAACAGTTGTCTATGGAGCAAGCACGCAATCGGTTTGTGGCTGATGCTACGGCATACTATGATGCCAATGGCAAGTGGGATGGTCTGACCGAAGCCTATTTCTTACGGCGCGGCCCTCCACCCCCCAACGATTCTGGACCAAGGACGATCGCGACGTCTGACGCGACCCAATCGCTATCGGTGACTGCAGCGTCTATAGTGCCGCCTGTGCCAAATCGCTCCCCACGCGGGTTGTATTTCATCTTGATGGATTCAATCGGCAAAGTGATCGTCCCAGCGGGCGATTACAAACAGGGCGATATTGTGCCCACAAATGCGATGACCGATAGTGTGCCGGTGAATGTCAATAACATGCAGGTGGGCCGTGTGTTGGCGATTGGGAGTGCCCCACCGCTAAACCCGTTTGAAGAGGCATTTTTGCGGCGGATTAATCGGGCGCTGTTTTATGCCGCCCTGGGTGCAGCTGGGTTTGCCTTGTTGTTAGGCGTTATCCTGGCGCGCAACCTGACCCAGCCCTTGCGAACATTGACTATAGCAATCCGTGCGGTTGCCACTGGCAACCTCAAACAGCGCGTGACGGTGACCTCGCACGATGAGTTGGGCACGTTGGCCAGTGCATTTAACCAGATGAGTGAAGATTTGGATGCGCTGATGCAATCTCGTCGGCAGATGACCGCTGATATTGCGCACGATCTGCGCACGCCGCTTACCGTCATCGGCGGGTATGTCGAGTCGATGCGCGATGGGGTGCTCAAGCCGACGACCGAACGCTTGAATCTGATTCACTCCGAAGTGCTGCACTTACAGCGCTTGGTGGAAGATTTGCGCACGCTCTCGCAGGCCGATGCAGGTGAACTAAGCCTAAACCGAGAGTCAACTCCCATCGTTGATTTGTTGGAGCGGGTGGCCCAGTCTTATCGACCCCTGGCCGACAAGCAATCGATCACGATTAAGACAGAGTTTCGCGAGAATTTGCCACCCGTGTTTGCTGACCCAGATCGTTTGACCCAGGTGCTGAGCAATCTCGTGACGAATGCCCTGCGCTATTCGCCCGAAGGCGGCGAGATAATCTTCCGTGCTTGGCAAGAGCCGCAGCAAGAAC
>JANMVQ010000296.1:0-17503 GCA_031392845.1 Chloroflexota bacterium | reverse complement strand
GGTGCAAGTCCACGGCATCACTGGTGTAAAACCCGCAGCCAATTTGCCGATCACATGGAATGTGTGGGAGTGGATGGCGAAGTAGTAATCAGAGTGCGAAGAGTAGAAAGTAGAAAGTAGAAAGTAGAAAGTAGAAAGTAGAAAGTAGAAAGTAGAGCGCAGAGGGAAACAGTAGTATTTTCTGCCTTCTGCCTTCTGCCTTCTGCCTTCTGCCTTCTGCCTACTTTTTACTTTCAACTTTCAACTTTTCACTGTCTTTCTCGTCTTCTTCGTCGTCTTCCCAGCCAATAATCCACACGCACAAACCGGCTAGGCCAATGGTAGCGAGAATCATCCATAGCCATTGGTTCCAGAGCAATCCTACATCGCGGGCGGCAATAATCAGAATGATGACCATACCCAGCGCTAGGAGTGTCCAGGCAGATAGTTTGGGATGTGCACTAGCCCAAGAGCGGAGCTTTGTTATCATTCGACAAATTGTACTCGCTGTACTCACATGTGCTAAAACGGAAGCGCTGTGAATAGCGATAGAAACAACAGCACTGTGCCGAGAAACGCCAGATTGCGCGGCAGATTAAGCGTTGTAAGATCGTCGAGTGGGGCAGCGTGACGTGTGCCGCTGAACAAAGAGAATACCAGCCAGACCAGCCAATTGGCTGAGACCGTTAGTCCCAACACAAGCATGATGGCGATAACCGCCCAGCCGATCCAACGTGCCCAGCGTCGGCCTACTGCAGCATAGGCCACATGTCCGCCATCCAGTTGGCCAACTGGCAACAGATTCATCGCGGTGATGATCAGCCCTAGACGTGCCGCAATCAATACTGGGCTCATCTCGATGCCATTTTGGTTGGCGTTGGGCAAAAATATGTTAATCAATATTTGGGTGAGATAAGAGCGTGTCGGGGGTGCGCCGGCCTCACCCACGGTAGCCATCAGCAAACCTACTACGAATAATGGAATGGCGACCAGTAACCCAGCAATCGGCCCAGCCAGCCCGACATCAAACAATGCCCGCTTATTCTCAACAGCACCACGCATTTGAATAAATGCGCCCAGCGTGCCCAATGCAAACGGCATGGGGATGAAGAAGGGTAACGTCACGGGCAGGCCGTGTTTGCGCGCCATTAGATAGTGGCCCAATTCATGCACTCCCAGTATTAGCAGCAAGGATAAGGCAAACGGGATTCCGTTTCGCAAAACATCGGGCAGACCGATGGAGTCTATCCCCATCATCATGGACACAGTCCTTCCACCAAAACCTACTGTGGTGAAGAGTGTTCCGACTAAGAGTAATAAGTTAATCCAGGGTTTGGGTGCATGGCCAACTTTAAGATCGCCTTTCAGGGCAACAATCACCTGGTTGTCGCTATTGTCGTCGTCGCGTAAGAGTGGCGCATATGCAATTTCTGCGAAACGCTTTTTTAGCGTGGCATAGGCTACATCCGACGGCACCTGCAATTTGCCGACGAATACATAGGCTTGGTTAGGGGCATCGATCTGGGTAGATTCGACGGTCATCACTTCTGCTACGCGCGAGCGCAACATGAGTGCGTCGTCGTTGATGCGTTGTTGCTCGTAGATTTCCATGTCAAAGTTCTAGCCTGTTCGTGAATCTGTCTCCGGGATATTCTATCGCGTGGGTAGGACGATGGGTTGAGCGTGACCGGCTTGTCCGGTTTAGGGTTTGTTTAGATTGGAGTGAGTGTCTGAAGCGGGAAAGGCATTGGTCGAGGTGAGAGCGAATTCTTCTCCATAAATGACCTCGACACCGCCTAATGACAATACATCCCCCGCTTCGAGCGTGCATTGTTGAATGGGATACGCATTCAGCTTGGTACCACCGGAGCTTTGCAGGTCTACGCTAAGGAATTTGCTGAGCGCAGGTTGCCAGCGCAGCTCGATATGATGGCGCGACACACGCCGGTCGTCCAGAATCACATCATTGTCGCGCGAGCGCCCGACTCGAACTATTTCAGTCGTTAACGAAACTTGCCGTCGTCCATCGACGATCAAGAAGGGCTGACGCGGTAGACGCAGCGGTTGCGCCCCCTGGGGTGATGTGTCGGTTGAAGGCAATTCTGGCGGAATCCAGCGCGCGGTCACCCGTAAATGGTGCGCCGGCAGATCGGCCAACCCACGCAACAGCACACGCGGTGGCGCATCCATACGCAGACCCATCTGCAATATCATCTGACGCACATTTTCGGAAAGCTCGTCGGCTAGATGCGGCTCAAAATATTCCAGTGGGGCCAGATCTTGTTCGCTAAGGGTCACCCAGTAATGGTTAGGGGCTAGTGCTTCCCCTTTTTCGTTCAGCGTCTGCGAATCATCGATGGCGCGCACCAATGCACGCAGCACTTCGTCGGCGCTCAGGCGTTCGCGCAGCAAGCGCGCCAGCGAGCCTTCAATCAACCGTTGGGCCAAATCTTCAAATCGGTGCATGTCTTGTTTATTAGAGTTCGTTGGAATTGTATACCTCGCTTATCATTGTGGTCGAACATGCAACTACACCGACTCGTCAAGGGTCTGCTGCGCAGCATGCGCCCGCGTCAGTGGTCCAAAAATATCGTGGTCTTTGCCGCGCTGGTTTTCGACAGCAAACTTTTTCACCCCTATCCGTTGATTCAATCCGTCTATGGCTTTGTGGTGTTGTGTTTGCTCTCTAGCGCCGTCTATCTTATTAACGATTCTTCCGACGCGGCGGCGGATCGGCAGCACCCTACCAAACGCAACCGCCCCATTGCGCGTGGCGACGTACCGATTCCTGTGGCGCTGGGATATGCAGGCACATTGGTCGTGGTATGCCTGTTATTTGCTGGGTGGCTTAATTGGCGTTTTGCGCTGTTGGGGGCAGCTTACTTTGCGATCACAACGGCTTATACCTTCAAGCTCAAGCACATGGTTATTTTGGATGTGTTGATCTTGGCTTCTGGATTTGTATTACGGGTGGCCTCTGGCACCGTGCTAGTATCCGCCGAGCGGTTTTCGCCGTGGCTGTATGTGTGCATGTCTTTGCTGGCGTTATTGCTGGGGTTTGGCAAGCGCCGTCAGGAATTGGTTGAGTTGGGCGGCAAAACCAGCACCCGCGCCATTCTTAGCGAATATAGCGTTCCACTGCTGGACCAGATCATCTCGATTGTGACCGGCTCATTGATTGTGGCGTATACATTTTATACGTTCTCTGCGCCGCAATTGCCCAGCAACCATAGCATGATGCTGTCGGTCCCATTCGTGCTTTACGGCTTGTTTCGCTACCTATATCTAGTCATCGTAAAGGGTGAGGGCGGGGCGCCCGACGAATTGGCCCTCAAAGACCGGCCTTTACAGATTGTGTTCGTTTTATGGGGTTTGGTGTGCGCCACTGTGCTGTATGTGGTGCCGCTGATACGCTGAGTTACACCTTAACCTGCACGCCTATCGTAGCCAGCGCTGCCGCCTGGCGTTGCCACATTAACGTTTTTCGGGCGCGGGTATCGTGGTCGTGCCCCAGCAAATGCAGCACCCCATGCACTACCAGTAGGGCCAATTCGTGCTCAACGGGGTGATTAGCCTTGTGTGCTTGTTTCTCGCACTTTTCAATTGAAATAACGATGTCGCCCAGATATTCCGGCTCGGCTGATTCATGGGTGGGCTGATCTGTTGCACGTGCACCATCACGCCAGCCCTCAGCGCCAAACGACAATACATCGGTGGGTTTATCCAGCCCGCGATAGGTGCGATTTAGCTCGCGCAACTCGGCGTCGTCTGTCACGCGGATTGATATCTCCACCCCCTTAGTCGCAGCGGTCTGCTGCAACACTGCCCGCGCCGCCGTGCGTAGCCAGCGTGGGTCTGCACGTTTGCGGAAGCGGGTGTCGATCTGTATATGAATGCGGGTGCGTAGCATATTAGAGATTTCCCATTTAGAGTTGACTCATTCAACCCTCGCGGCCTCCAAGACCGCGAGGGTTTATGCGCTAAGTTTATTGGTGAATCTATTAGAGGCTGATATCTGGCGCGCGAGGGATTGAGGCCAGGTCTATCTTTTCGGTGAGGTCATCCGCGTGCGGGTCTGGCATAGCGACACCCTGGGGCGTATTGAGCTGTGGCTGGGTTTGCATTGATGGATATTGAATGCGCGGGTGATACATTCCGCGCAAGGTATCGAAGAACGACTGTCGGATGAGTTCCAACTCACGCAAGGTGAGATTGCTGTCGTCCAATTGTCGTTCGCTCAAGCGATCTGCCATGATCGTGCGGATGATGTTGTCCAGCGCTTCCACATCGGCGGGCTTCTGCGCACGCACGACGGCCTCGCAGCCATCGGCCAACATGACTAGGGCAGCTTCTTTGCTCTGTGGACGTGGACCCGGATACGTAAAGAGCGAGTCATCCGGCAGGAGCCCCCCTTCTTTTTTTGCCAGGGCATATTGATATTTTGTTTTCAGAGTGCCGTGGTGTTCAGCGATAAAGCTACGAATGCGCGACGGCAAGTGGTATTGGCGCGCCAGCTTTAACCCATCCGTCACATGGTTTATCAGCAATGCCGCACTGGTCACTGGGTCCAACTGATCGTGCACATTCATGCCCTGAAGCTGGTTCTCGATAAAGAAGTGAGGATTAGGAACCTTGCCGACATCGTGATAATACGCGCCCACCCGTGTCATGAGTGCATCTGCCCCAATCCGATCGGCGGCTTGCTCGGCCAGGTTGGCCACCATTAGGCTATGGTGATATGTCCCCGGCGCTTGTAGCAACATTTGTTGTAGCAATGGATGCGAGGGTCGTGATAGCTCGATGAGCTGCATAATTGTTGTCACATCAAACAACACGCTGGACAAATACAAAATAAACGGCGCAATCGCAGTGCCGACTAATGTGCCACCAATTGCACTCAATAAATAGGTTGCCAGCGTGGCAAAGTCCTGCGGCTGCATGGTCGGCAAATTAAACGCAATAACGATGATGCATTGGGCTACACCTGCCGCCAACCCTGCCCGGACAAACGAGCTAAGCCGCTCCATTCGCCCCAGAGCTAGGCAAGCCATCAGGTTGCCCACGGCATAGTAGGTTGTTATCTCTAGCGAGCGTTCTAGTGGGAGGCCCACTAACCAAGCCACCACCCATCCACTGACTACGCCCGGTAAGGTGCCCGACCATACTGTCACACTGATGCCTACTAGACACAGCGGCATGAGATACGGCAGCAACCCATGACCCGGCAGCAACCAACGTGGCAACAGTGTCGCAAAAAATACGATGAATGCACTCAGCCCGGTGTTGCGTATTGGACGACTAAAGACATTGTCGTGTCCAAAGGTCATGCTCAAAGACAGCAGCATGACCGAAAGCGCTCCCAGACCGATGGCGCTGATTAGATCGCCAGCCCCTAAGTCGGGCCGCCGCAAGTTCAACATATTCAGTGCTTCGACATCGATCGGCGAGATCACTTGGCCGCTGCGGATCACGATCTGGTTGGCTTCGAAGGTGCGTTGTACAGGCAACACCGATTCGCGTGCCCGTTGGCGGTGTTGTTCGGTTTCGGCTGCGTCGTAGTTGGTGTTGGGCACTAGCAGCGCCTGCACCAGTGTGGTGGCCACTCGCGCTTCGTCCTGGCTCAGGTTTAGGCTGATTTGGTTGCCGATCTTCTCACGCGCTTGGGCCAATGTATCAGGCTGGATGGGGGTGCGCAGCGCATCGTCTAATACGCCAATGACCTGGCTATCGACCTGTGTCCAAGCTGCATCACTGAATCGGGTTACGCTCTCCGCATCGGTTCGGCTTAGGGTCAGGCCAGGCAATCCCATCAATTGTTTGATGCGGTCATCGGGCAGGAGCGCAGCATCGATCCGAACTTGACGCAGGCGATCCAGCAAGGCGCGGGCAGCGCTAAGTTGGCGGCGCGAGACTTGAGCATCGGGTGGAGTGAAGACAGGCATTACCGAGGCCTCGACTAAATCGCGTTGGCGTTGTGTCTCAATCTCGCTGACATATGCAGCGCGGCGCGGTGAGCGAATGTCGCGTGAAGCGACATCGCCCACATCCGATGCAGCCCGTCCGCCAATGACATAACGCGACAATTGAGCCGTGGTTAGGCCGAAAAATGTCGCGCAAGCCAAACCGAGCAACACAATCGCTTTTTGCCGACTGAGATGCCGTTCTTTATGGGTGGCCGCATCTAAATTCATTGGCAGAGTGTGGCAGACTATTTCCAAAAACCTGTGGTTATCAGAAACAGAGCTAATGTTTAGGTCCCAGCGAGCAACTCACGAACTACCTCATTCACTAACTTTCCATCTGCAATGTCGCGCACTTTGGGTTGCAGGGCTTTCATCACCTGACCCTGTTGTTTGGCGGTTGTTGCACCTACTTCGGCAATAGTTGCTCTGACGATTTCAGCGATTTCAGCACGGTTAAGTTGGCGCGGTAAGTAGACCCGCAGCAACTCCAATTCAGCCTGCTGCTGGGCGACGAGATCATCGCGACTGGCATTTTTTGCCTCTAACAGCGATTCTTCGTGTTGCTTAATCTCCCGCCGGACTAGGGTCAATACATCATTATCGCTCAGCACGCCATTGCGGCCATCTGTGCGTGCATTGACTTCTTCATTCTTGACCGCTGCGACGAGAAAGCGGATGACCTGGCTGCGCATTTCAGATTTGTTGCGCATAGCGTCTTTTAGATCATCCATCAGTCGCTGTTTTAGTGAAACTTCCATAGTCTTGTCTATTTACTCATAAATGGCAGAGGGCAGACATTGCTGTCCGCCCTCATGCGATGCCCTTAAATTTAAGAACGAATTCGGCTTGAACTTGCTGGTGATTTAGGCTTCAGAGGCCAGAAACTTCGACCCTGAGCGACGGCTTTTGCGCAACTTTGCTGCGCGCTTGCGCTTTTCGATAATACTGGGCTTTTCGAAAAAGCGCCTTCCGCGTACTTCAGCTAATACGCGGTCGCCCTGCACCATTTTATTAAAACGGCGCAATGCGGATTCGAAGGTTTCGTCGTCTTCGACGTGCACACGCATCATATTAAATCACCTCTGACTTCTGTCGCTGATTTATCACAGGGTCAAGCCAATACCGAAAATAGGACAAACAAAATTCGATCAAACTTTGCGGCTACAACTGTACCTCAAGATATGCGAACGGGCCCAGATTATATGGAGTTTAATGATTTTGTGTCAAAAATGAAAAAACTAAGCTGTCCATAGTATGTGTAGCTTTTGGATGCCAAGAATCGCATGCCGTGGGATTCCATTAATTCACCCCGAAGACCGATACAATCCGAGTATGGCTTTTACGACCCGCCCTGTTGTCATGGGCACCCGTGGCGTGGTGACCTCTGGCCACTATTTGGCCAGTGCGGCTGGCTTTCGGATCATGGAGCAAGGAGGCAACGCGATTGATGCGGCGGCGGCCATGTGCATCTGCCTAAATTTGCTAGAGCCGCATAACAATGGCATTGGCGGCGAAGTGCCTACACTGATATATAGCGCGCAGGAAAAGCGGGTGTATGAGCTAAGCGGCCAGGGCTGGTCTCCGCAGAGCCTGACGATTGCGTGGTGCAAAGCCAACCAGATTGACTTGATCCCTGGCGATGGCTACTTGCCCGCGTGTGTGCCGGCCACGGTAGGCGCGTGGGCGCTGGCGGTGGCCCGTTTTGGTCAACTAAGCTTTGGGCAAATTCTGGCCCCAGCCATCGAATTGGCTGAGCACGGTTTCCCTATTTATGAAGGGTTGCACAATCATCTAAAAGCCAACGTCAAAAAATACACCGAGCTGTACCCCAGCACTGGCCAGATCTATTTGCCGGCTGGGCAGGTGCCTGCGGTAGGCGCGGTGTGGCGCAACCCGGATTTTGCCAACATGCTGCGCCAGATGGTGCAAGCCGAAGCTGCAGCTAAGGCTAAGGGACGCTTGGTTGGGATTGAGGCCGCTCGCAAAGCATTTTACGAAGGCGAGATCGCCGCGCAGATTGTGGATTTTATGCGCACGCATCCGGTGAAAGATGCCAGTGGCAAGGCCCACACCGGTCACCTCACCACCAGCGATTTTGCCGAATGGCAGCCCGAGCTGAGCGAGCCAGCTACTTTCAATTACCGTGGATTGGATGTGTATAAATGCGGGCCGTGGACGCAAGGGCCAGTGTTTTTGCAGCAGTTGGCGCTGTTGCAGGGGTTTGATCTGGCGGCGCTGGGGCACAACAGCGCGGATTATCTGCATGTGCTGATAGAAGCGGCCAAGCTGGCGTTTGCCGACCGCGAGGCGTATTACGGCGACCCGAAATTCGATACGGTGCCATTAGACGAATTACTTTCCTCGTCTTATAACGATGCGCGGCGGGCGCTGCTGGGCGCACAGGCCAGCAGCGAGATGCGGCCTGGCCAGGTGAGTGGACGCGCAGCCCCGCACTATGCCAGCACCTTCGACGTAGCGGCGGACAACCGGGCCGGTATGGTGATGGAGGATATGGACGCGCTGGTGCGGCCGTACTCCATCAAACATGGGCATTTGGGCGACACGACCCACCTAGATGCGGTTGACCGAATGGGCAACATGGTGGCAGCCACCCCGAGTGGCGGTTGGATTGGCACTTCGCCGGTGATCGCTGGATTAGGCCTGTCGATGGGCACGCGTGGGCAGATGTTCTATCTAAATCCCAATCGCCCGAATGCCCTGCAGCCGCATAAGCGGCCACGCGCCACTCTGACGCCGGCATTGGTCATGAAGCGCGGCCAGCCGCATATGGTGTTTGGTACACCCGGAGGGGACGCGCAAGATCAGTGGATTTTGCAGTTGTTTTTGAACATGGTCGAATTTGGCATGTCGATTCAGGAAGCACTCGATGCGCCAACGGTGTATAGCACCCACTTCCCGTCGTCATTTTATCCACGCGATGCTTTTCCGGCCCAAATCGAAGCGGAAGATCGGATTGCGCCAGACGTGTTAGCCGAATTGGCCTGGCGCGGACACCGGGTGCAATTGGTGGACGGCTGGGTGAACGGCAAATGCATGGGCGTGCTGCGTGATGTTGAAAGCGGCGTGATGATGGGCGGTGCGTCGCCCCGCCATCAGATAGCTTATGCTATGGGGTGGTAAGCCATGACACAACGAACGGACGAATCAAGCCTGAAAGCTGAGCGGGCAGGGTTGAATGACATGGCGTTTTGTTATGTGCCGGCAGGCCCATTTTTCATGGGCAGTGAATCACAGATTCCGAATCTTTCGGTGCAGGCTGTGTCAAACGATGAATCGCTGTTGAACTTTGATCAGGCGCCGGAAGAGGAAATGCCATTGCACGCCATTGATATTGAGTACGACTATTGGATGGCGCGCTTTCCGGTGACCGTTGGGCAATTTAAGGCTTTTCGTGCGCGCACGAGCGGACAGGTTGATCATCCGGTGCTATATGTGAGCTGGCATGAGGCGATTGCGTTTTGTCGCTGGCTTACGGATCAGTGGCGCATAGCGGGGTTGCTGACGGATGAATGGGCAGTCCGCCTGCCATCCGAGGCGGAGTGGGAGAAAGCGGCCCGCGGCGGCTGGCGGGTTCCTTCGCAGCCCATTGTGGCGTTGGCCAACGATTATTTGCCGGCGGTGACGCAGCGTTTGCGATCGGCAGACAACACCACGATTGGTCCGGCCTTTCCACTGGAAGACAATCCAATGCCCAAACGGCAATATCCATGGGGCAATTGGGTGGACTCCGGGCGCGCCAACCATGACGCTGATCCGGGCATTGGTAGCACGACGCCGGTTGGGGAATTTGGAGGCGGGACAAGCCCGTACGGCTGCGACGATATGTCGGGCAATGTATGGGAGTGGACGCGTAGTTTGTGGGGGCGGCATCAGTATGAACCGGATTTTCAGTATCCATATAGTGACCAGCTTGAGAAACGGGAAAGCCCGGCTCCCAGTGACAACATGCTGCGGGTGTTGCGGGGTGGATCGTTTATCACTGCTTCTTTTCTGGCGCGATGTTCTGCTCGCCATCCAGAAGTGCCGGAGATGCGCTATTACTGCATTGGGTTTCGAGTAGTGGTGGTGCCGGTTTGAGTTGAAAGTTGAAAATGCAAAGTAAAAAATAAAAAGTGAAGATTGATTTGAGACGGTTTGACTGCGTGGCCTCGACCCAGGATATTTGCCGAGAGTTGGCCCAGAGCGGTGCAAAGGAAGGGGTGGTGATTGTGGCGGAGGGGCAAACCGCTGGGCGTGGACGCACCGGGACTGCCTGGTATTCGCCGCTGGGGCAGGCTATCTACGCCTCTATGTTGTTACGTCCTCGGCTGGCCGTGCCGCAGGTGAGTTGGATCACCATGATTGCGGCGTTAGCTGTAAGCGATGCGATTCATGCGATGGGGGTTGCCGAGACGCACATACGGCGCGTCTCTACACCGACGATCAAATGGTTTAACGACATCGTGCTAGACGCTAAAAAAGTATGCGGCATCTTGGTTGAGACCGCGATTACGGATGATCGACTGGACTACGCGATTTTCGGCATCGGTCTGAACGTGAACACTGACTTTGCCGAGGCGCCTGTTGAAGTCCGGGCACGAGCGACAAGCTTGCGTGAGGCGTGGGGATTTTCGCGCGAACTCAAGCTGAACCGTGATGCGGTATTAAACACAGTGCTGGCGCAATTTGTGCAACGCTATGAAGCGCTTATAGACACCCAAAATAGCCCGGCTCGCGCATATGCCAAACGGCTGGATACATTGGGCAAATGGGTGTGCGTGCAAAGTGGCGATGACATCGTTGAAGGTTTAGCGCACGACATCGACGACCTAGGCGGATTGTGCATCCGAACGGCGCAGGGTGAGCGGATCGCCTATTTTGGGCATGTGTTGTCGGCGGTGTCACCTCAGTGAAAGGATTGCATCAGACGCGCTCCTATAAACTTCGTAGAATAGGATCCTTATGGCTTGGCTAACTGAACCACAAACTTGGATTTCCCTGATTACCCTTATTGTGCTTGAACTGGTGCTGGGTGTCGACAACGTTATCTTTATTTCGATTTTGGCAGGCAAGTTGCCGCGTGATCAGCAAAGTCGCGCCCGCACGATTGGATTGCTGTTGGCGATCATCACGCGCGTGTTGCTGTTACTGTCGCTGTCGTGGCTGGTGGGTTTGGAAGCCGCGCTGTTTGATATTGCCCTCCCATTTATCGGTCATTTCGCGCCATCGGGTCGTGATCTCATTTTGCTGGTGGGCGGTATTTTCTTGATTGCCAAGAGCACCAGTGAAATTCACGGCAAACTGGAAGGAGAAGAGGGCCACGATTCGACGCGGGTGGCGGCCAGCTTTACGAGCGTGGTGATTCAGATCATGCTGTTGGATATTATCTTTTCGCTGGATTCGGTAATCACTGCAGTGGGTATGGTTGATCAATTGCCCATCATGATCGCAGCGGTGATTATCGCCGTTGGCGTAATGATCTTTGCTTCTAAGCCAATCGCTGACTTTGTGGAAGATCACCCGACGATCAAAATGCTGGCACTGTCATTCTTGTTATTGATCGGCTTTACGCTCATCGTCGAATCGCTGCATGTTCATATTCCAAAAGGCTATGTGTATTTCGCTATGGCGTTTTCGGTGTTTGTAGAGCTATTAAACCTGCGCGTGCGCGGTAAGCAGGCTCCGGTGCATTTACGCCAGTCGTATACGGAAGAGCAGCATTAATGCGGATGGCGTTCATCGTAGCGGTGAATCGAGTGGGCACCGCGTAACTGCTTTCTCAGCTGGTCAGGTGAACTCCAAATTTTTAGTATTTCGCAAAAGCATCTTGACAGCAAGTATCGTGATGCTATGATGTATCCATGCGAACCACAGTGACGATTGACCCAAAGGAACCGTTTCAAACCCCAACCTTCAAAATTGGCTTCTTCCCGCACGTCAATCTTGACAAGGCCAATCAGTTGACCGGTCAATTGGAAGATGAGGAAATCCTGCCTAGCTTGATTGGATGAGGCGACACATGCGAACAACAGTTACTTTAGACCCGGATGTTGAAATGCTTTTGCGGCAAGTTATGCGCGAGCGCGGGCAGTCTTTTAAGGAGATTCTTAACGATAGTTTGCGCCAAGTTTTAACAGGGTCGCTGCACCAAACGATGGGTCATTATGAGCTCAAGCCGCGTCCGATGGGCCTGCGCCCGGGCATTGATCTAACCAAAGCCAATCAGATGGCGGCCGACCTAGAAGATGAAGAAATTATTCGGAAGATGGAACTGCGCAAATGAAATTGGTTGATATTAATTTACTACTGTATGCAATCGATAGCAGTTCATCATTTCATTCTGAAGCAAGAAAATGGCTTGAGGATGCCCTGTCATCACCAGAGACGGTTTATTTCCCATGGGTTGTATTACTTGGTTTTGTGCGTATTGGCACGCGAAATAGGGTGTTTGCGCAACCGTTATCAGTCGAAGAAGCTTTTGATTATGTTGATGAATGGTTAGCTCGCCCAAATGTGTCTATCGTGCACCCAACAGAACGACATACCCAAATTCTCCGCGATCTACTTACTTCAACTGGTACAGCTGGCAACCTTGTTCAAGATGCTCATATTGCTGCACTTGCAATTGAATACGGGGCAACAGTGTTTTCTGCAGATCATGATTTTGCACGTTTCAAAGGCCTGCGTTTTGTGAACCCCCTCAAATGACCGAGCAACCCGGCAGGCTTTACTTGGGCTGCGAATTCGACCTCGCTACGCAGCAGCCTAGCGCGGACAGGGTGTCCATCAGCACCCGCGAATTGACGACGCACGCAGTTTGTCTGGGCATGACCGGCACTGGCAAAACCGGTCTGGGAATTGTGTTGCTCGAAGAATTGCTATTGCAAGATGTGCCGCTGATTATTATCGATCCCAAGGGCGATATTACGAATTTGGTGCTGACATTCCCTGATCTGGCACCGGGTGATTTCCGTCCGTGGATCGACGAAGAAGAAGCCATTCGCCAGCGCATTAGCCCGGATGAGCTGGCAACGCAAACCGCGCAGCGCTGGCGTGCCGGTTTAAGTACCTCGCATATCGAGCCAGTGCGGGTGCGCCAACTGAAAGAGCGCACCGATTTCCGCATTTTCACGCCGGGCAGCAGCGCGGGCACCCCAGTCAATATTTTGCATGGGTTTAACCCGCCCGACGACAACTTAAACTGGGCCCAAAACGCCGAAGCTCTGCGTGAACGGATCGCGCAACTGTGCTCGGCGTTGTTGCAATTGGTGGGGATCGAAGCCGATGCGATGCACAGCCGCGAGCATATTTTGCTGGCTACCCTGTTCGAGAGCGCCTGGCGGACTGGGCAACCGGTCGACGTGGCGGCGCTGATCCAGATGATCCAGACACCGCCCATCAAGCGGGTGGGCGCGTTTGACATCGATGTGTTTTACCCGAAAACCGATCGTTTTGAGCTGGCGATGGCGCTGAATAACCTAAGCGCGTCGCCGTCGTTCAGTGCTTGGCAAAATGGGGTTTCGTTGGAGGTCAAAGACCTGCTCATGCGTAGTCCTGGCGGGCCGAACCCGGCCGGCAAAGTGCGGGCAAACATTTTTTACCTGGCCCATCTGAGCGAAGAGGAGCGCCAATTTTTTGTCACATTGCTGCTCTCGCAGATGGTGCTGTGGATGCGCACCCAGAGTGGCACATCATCGTTGCGTGCGCTGATTTATTTCGATGAGGTGTTCGGTTATTGTCCGCCTTTCCCGCGCAATCCGCCGACCAAACAACCGATCATGACCATCATCAAGCAAGGGCGTGCGGCGGGGCTGGGGCTTTTTCTGGCCACCCAAAACCCGGCGGATTTGGATTACAAAGGCCTAGCGAATATTGGCACCTGGTTCATTGGCCGCTTGCGCACCGGGCGGGATCGAGATCGGGCTTTGGAAGGGCTTGAGGGCGCCGGCGCAGGCTTTGACCGTGCGACCTTTGAGAAGCCACTCAGCACGTTGCCGCCGCGCACCTTTTTGCTGCAGAGTGCCACCGGCGACCCGCGTTTCTTCCAAACCCGCTGGGCCATGAGTTATTTGCGTGGGCCAATGACGCGGGATCAGGTGGCGGGGTTGAGCGAGGGGCGAGAGGCGTTGGGCGAGGAGCGAGAAGCGCGGACTGCCATAGAGTTAAACGCCTCACGCCTCACGTCCAACGCTCCGCGCCCCCAACTCCCGCCTGATGTGCGCGAAGTCTTTCTGAACACTTCAGTGCGCAGCCTCCCCGTGGGACGCCCTACGCTCCACGCCTCACGCTCTACGACCTACAAACCCTATTTGCTCGGCAGTGCTGCTGTGCGCATTACGGATCGCAGCAGTGGGGTGATGCAGGACGAACGGTATACCTATGTACTGACTTTAAATGACATTGTGCGCGCGCCGGATTTGGCGCAGGCCGAACAGTGGCATGACTTTGACCCCAACTCATTGTCGCATGAGCCGCAGCCAGGTGCGACATTTATCGCGTTGCCCGCAGGTGTAACCGGGCGCTGGCTGAAGCAGTGCGAGAAACTGCTAGTCGAACATATTTACCGCCAAGGGGTCAAGCAGATTTTCTTCAATCGCACGCTCAAGATGTACGGGTTAATAGGCGAGAGTGGGCTTGATTTTCGCCAGCGCTGCGAAGGCATTGCACGCGAGAATCGTGATAACGAAGCACTGAAAGTGCGGACGCAGATTGACAAGCGCATGGCTACGCTGCAAAGTCAGTTAGCCCGCGAGAAGCACGGATTAGCGTCTGATCGCGCTGAGTTAGGCGACCGCAAGCGCGAAGAGCTGCTGACGAACGCCGAGAGTGTGGTGAATTTTGTGTTGGGCCGCCGGGATCGCCGGATGGTGAGCTGGGGCGCGGTGAAGCGTCGCCAAACCCAACAGTCCGAGCGCGATGTGCAGGCGGCGGAGGAACTTATCTCTCGCCTGAATAGCGATCTGCAAATTATTGCCGACGAGTATCAGCATGCGCTGAGCCAAATCAGCGACAAATGGATGCGCGCCTTAAGCGATATTCAGGAAGTGTCGATTGCGCCGAAGAAGGGTGATATTTTTGCCGACTTGGTGGCACTCATGTGGGCGGCTTAGGAATCTTTCATTTGTCATCTTTCATTTCACATTTGCCATTGAGCTAAGAATGTCGTTTTCTTTTCTCAATTCTCAATTCTCAATTCTTCATTCTTCTTTCTTCAGGCTCGCCCGTATAACGATATTGCTGCCATATTGTTCACGCAAGTTATCCAGCGTCTTAGCCAGCGCAATTTTCTGCTCGTTGCGGTCGTCGTCAAACATCGAGAGTTGCATGCCTTCGTTGAGTGTGCTGACACCCACGCCGAGCAAGCGGACGCGCTCGCCGGGTTTCCAAGTGGCGCGCCAGAGCGGCTCGACTGCGGTAAAGATATCCTCGCCCAATTGGGTCGGTGCATGCAATGTGGTCTGACGGGTGACGGTTTTGAAATCGTGCCAGCGCAATTTGAGATGAATCGTTTTGGCGGTATAACTATATTTGCGCAGGCGAGCAGCGACTTCATCACTTAGACGCAGCAGCACTTTGCGCAACTCCTGTTCGTCGCTAATGTCGCGGGCAAAGGTGCGTTCTTCGCTGATCGATTTGGTCTCGCGTTCAGTTTCGACTGGCGAGTTGTCAATGCCTTTGGCGCGTTCGATGACTTGCTCGGCAAAGCGCCCAAACACGCGTGTCAATTGACTAGGCACGGCCTGCTGCAACTGACCAATGGTGGTAATGCTCATATCGTGCAAGCGTTCTGCGGTAGCCTGACCCACACCCCATAATTCTTCCACCGGCATTGGCGCGAGAAACTCAGCTTCTTTGCCAGGATCAATCACCAGCACACCTGCCGGTTTGGCTCGTCCGCTGGCCATCTTGGCAACCAACTTGCTTGTCGCTACGCCCAGCGATGCCGGCAGCTTGATCTCTTCTTTGATGCGCCGCTGCATTTCCAGTGCCAAGGTGCGTGGCTCGCCTGGGAATTGGGTCAAGTCCATGAAGGCTTCATCGACTGAGATTTGCTGTAGTAGATTGCCATATTCACGCAGCAGCGCCATCACACGCTGGCTATAGTCGCTGTATATCCCGTGACGGTGGGGCACCACGATTAGCTTGGGACACAGCCGCAAGGCTTGTGCGGTAGGCATAGCGCTGCGCACGCCAAACTTGCGTGCCGGGTAAGACGGGCTAGACACCACCCCGCGTTGGTCAGGCCGCCCTGCCACGGCAAATGGCTTGCCGATCAGAGCTGGGTTGTGTAGCTCCTCAACTGCACAAAAGAAGGCATCGAGATCGAGGTGAAAGATTGTGCGCATTTCAGATACTTGCATTTTAGGATGGTTTGCGAGGAGAAGGGATGAAGGATGAAGGATGAGGTATGAGGTATGAAAGATGAAAGATGAAAGATGAAAATAACTTGCGGCACAATAGGTATATGACGAAACAATTAAAGATGGTGACGCACTCGGTGAAATCACAAGTGCAGTTGCTGTTGACCATTCTGGCACTGATGTGGGTTGTTGAAGCGGTGGATTTTATCTTGGGCGGGGCGCTCAACGCTTTTGGCATTCGACCGCGCACCATCGAGGGGTTAATTGGAATTGTGCTCGCGCCTTTCTTGCACGGTGATTTTGCGCACTTAATTTCTAATAGCATCCCCTTTGCTGCATTGGGCTGGCTAATTCTGGCGCGCAGTCGCGACGAATTCTGGAGAGTGACGAGTATCGTCTGGGTGTCCAGCGGCGTTGGCGCGTGGCTGCTGGGTGCACCAAATACTGTGCATATCGGAGCCAGTGGGGTGGTGTTTGGCTACTTTGGATTTTTGCTCACCCGTGCTTTTTTTGACCGACATTGGCTTTCTGCTGTCATAGCGATTATTGTCATTGCTGCATATGGCTCGCTCATTTTTGGCGTCTTGCCTTTTCAAATGGGCATCTCATGGCAAGGGCATTTGTTTGGGGCTATCGGTGGTGTGTTTGCGGCGCGGCAGCTGGGGAAGGCTAGGTGTTGACGTTTGATGCAGGATTTTCAAATGTCAAACAATTGCGGTTGGGGCTGCACACGCA
Source organism: Chloroflexota bacterium (assembly GCA_031392845.1). Classification (GTDB taxonomy): domain Bacteria; phylum Chloroflexota; class Anaerolineae; order J036; family Brachytrichaceae; genus JANMVQ01. Next base: position 465 of record JANMVQ010000296.1, on the reverse strand, counting down.
CCAATGGCTTGATGCGCTTGGCAAACTCAACCCGTGAAATCGGGCACGCGCCCATCGAGGCCAGATGAGGCGTTTCTTGTTGGCAATCGATCATTGGGAACCCCAACTTGCGCAGATGCATGACCAGATAGACCAGCGCGATTTTGGACGCATTAGGAACTCGGGTGAACATGCTTTCGCCATAAAACATGCGGCCTACTTGCAGGCCGTATAAGCCGCCTACCAGTTCGTCGTTTAACCAGGCTTCAACGGAATGGGCATAGCCCAAGCCGTGTAACGCCACATAGGCTGTCATCATATCTGGCCCGATCCAAGTGCCATCCTGGCCTTCACGTGTTGTTGCGCATTGATCTAGCACTGCTCGAAACGCAGTGTTGGTCCGTATTTGAATGGATGTTTTGCGGAGGGTCTTGCGCAAGGATTCGCTCACATGTAATTTGTCTGTGAACAGGACCATGCGCGGGT
>JANMVQ010000287.1:0-2079 GCA_031392845.1 Chloroflexota bacterium | reverse complement strand
GGCGGGATTGAGGCCGAGGCAGTTATGGTGGGCCAGCCGCTGTATATGGTCATCCCCGAAGTGATTGGCTTTAAGATCAGCGGGGCACTGCGCGAAGGGGTGACCGCGACCGATTTGACCCTGACTGTGGTGCAGATGTTGCGCAAGAAGGGCGTGGTCGAGAAGTTTGTGGAATTTTATGGCCCAGGCTTGAGCAACATGAGCCTGGCTGACCGAGCGACGATTGCCAACATGGCCCCAGAGTATGGCGCGACGATGGGCTATTTCCCTATCGACGCCGAGAGCATCCGCTACCTGCGCGCCACCAATCGCACCGATCAGGCCGATTTGACTGAGCGCTACTGCAAAGCGCAGGGGATGTTCCGCACCGACGATACACCTGAACCGGTGTTTACCGACACGCTTGAACTGGATCTCGGCAGTGTGGAGCCCAGTGTCGCTGGCCCCAAGCGCCCGCAAGATCGAGTGGCGCTTACTGACGTGAAGAAGCAGTTCAATGGCGCGTTAACCGCCCCGACCAAAGACCGTGGGTTTGGGTTGAAGGCCGAGGAGCTGGGACGAAAAGCGGTGCTTGCATTGCCAGAGAGTCAAACGTCCGCGCAGCCTGTCAAACATCAAACGTCAATTGAACTCAAGCACGGTGCCGTCGTCATCGCCGCCATCACCAGTTGCACCAACACCAGCAACCCCAGCGTGATGTTGGGCGCAGGCTTGTTAGCGCAGAAAGCAGTGGCGAAAGGCTTGCGCGTGCCCGCGTATGTCAAGACCAGCCTCGCGCCAGGATCGAAAGTCGTCACTGAGTATTTGAAGGACGCGGGTTTGATCGAGCCATTGAACACGTTGGGCTTCAACGTGGTGGGGTATGGCTGCACGACCTGTATCGGCAACAGTGGCCCATTGCCCAAAATGGTGGCCGATGCCGTCATCGCCAGCAACATCGTGACCAGCGCAGTCATATCGGGCAACCGCAACTTTGAAGGGCGGGTGCATCCATTGGTGAAGGCGAATTATCTGGCCTCGCCGCCCTTGGTGGTGGCCTATGCGTTGGCCGGCACGACCGACATCGACTTGACCAGCGAACCGATCGGCACAGGCAAAGATGGCAACCCGGTGTATCTAAAGGATATTTGGCCTTCGCAGGCTGAGATTCAAGACGCCATGGAATCACACATTCGCCCGGACATGTTCGCTACTCAGTATGGGCAGGCGTTTATCGGCACGGAAGAATGGCAGAAGATCAGTGGGGCCAGCAATCAGCTTTACTCGTGGGATGAATTTAGCACCTACATCCAGGAGCCGCCCTACTTCGATGGGCTGAGCTTGACCCCCAGCCCGATTCAGCCGATTGAGCAGGCGCGGGTGCTGGGGTTGTTTGCGGATTCGATCACGACCGATCATATTTCGCCCGCAGGTGATATCGCTGTGAATAGCCCAGCCGGACAGTGGTTGGAAGATCACGACGTGGTCAAGGCCGACTTCAACCAGTATGGCGCACGGCGCGGGAATGATCAGATCATGACTCGTGGCACGTTCGCCAACATTCGGCTGAAGAACTTGTTGGTGCCGGGGGTTGAGGGCGGGGTGACACGGTATATGGGTTCTGCAGGTGCAGAAGGTTCGGAAGGTTCAAAAGTTCAGAATGCAGTTACAAGCATCTTTGATGCGGCGATGAAGTACAAGGTGGACGGGACGCCCTTAATTGTGTTGGCGGGCAAGGAATACGGCACGGGGTCTTCGCGCGACTGGGCGGCCAAGGGCAGCAAGCTGCTAGGAGTGCGGGCGGTGATCGCGGAGAGCTACGAGCGCATCCACCGGAATAACCTCGTGGGCATGGGCGTGCTGCCGTTGCAGTTCCCCGCAGGCCAGAGTTGGGAGACGCTGGGCTTGAAGGGCGACGAGGCCTTCGACATCCCGGTAAGTGACGCGGTGGAGCCACGCCAGACGATGACGGTGACGGCTACCCGCCCGGATGGCAGCGTCTTTACGTTCCAAGCGCTCTCGCGGCTGGACACCCCGGTCGAGGTGGAGTACTACAAGAACGGCGGGATTTTGCCGACGGTGTTGAGAGGGATGGCGCGG
>JANMVQ010000279.1:0-14170 GCA_031392845.1 Chloroflexota bacterium | reverse complement strand
GCGGGCATGTTGCATTTGGGCCAACGGTTATCGCTGGCGGAGCTCGCCAGCAGTATAAGAATTTAATATGCACAAAACTCTAATCATCCTGCGCCATGAATTTCTAAGCCTAGTCAGCAAGCCCACCTTTTGGATTGGCTTGTTTGCTGTTCCGCTGATTAGCGGCGCAATCATGCTGGTAGTTTTCATCAGCGGTAGCGCCGCTCTGGCAGTCACGATGGCGCAACGTAATGCAGTCCCAGAGCGCCCTTACGGCGTAGTGGACATGAGTGGGCTGCTGACCCAGACACCCCAAGTGTTGGCTGAGCAACCTCAGTTGCGCAGTTTTGTAAGTGAAGCACAGGCTCGTGTTGCGCTAGGTTCAGACCAGATTAGTGGCTTCTATCTGGTTGATCAGGACTATTTAGATAACGGGGATGTGCGCTTTGTATCCAAACAGTTCAGCCCATTCGAGGACCTAAACAAGACTGATTCCTTTCGCGATATTCTGCACTTGGCTTTGCTGAAAGGTGATGTTGATCAGGTCAAGCGTCTTGATAAACCAGTGAACATCACCGCACGTAAATCTCTTGCTCCCACCCAGGCTCGCGGAGGGTTTGGTGATGAATTCTCGCCGGTGCCGTTTGCAATTGGCTTTGCGTTTTTCCTCACATTGATTAGTTCAGCATCGTATCTCATGCAAACGGTCACGGTTGAGAAGGAGAACCGAGTGATGGAAGTGCTTATGTCGTCGGCATCAGCTGTGAAATTGCTGACTGGCAAAATCTTGGGCTTGGGTCTGCTCGGTTTTATCCAATTGTTATTGTGGTTGTTGTCGGGGCTGTCGCTGGTGCGCTTTATACCCGTTATCGAGCAATATGTAGGCCCGCTGCCAATCGTGGCGATCTTGTGGGGGGTGGTGTATTTTATTGGAGGCTATTTCATCTACGCTAGCTTGATGGCGGGGCTAGGTGCATTGATGCCGGGTGGGCGTGAAGCAGGCCAGTATGTGTTCTTTATCATGATCCCGTTGCTGATCCCGATGTGGTTGAATTCGGCGATCACCTCAGATATTGATGGCCTATTAGCCACTGGGTTAAGCCTCTTCCCACTCACCTCGCCAGTGGTCATGCCTATGCGTTTGGTGGAGGGCGGCGTGCCACCATGGCAGATTCTGTTGGGGTTGGTGTTGCTGAGCATGGGTGTAATTGCTGCTGTGGTGCTGGTTGCACGCTTGTTTCGGGCTCAGTCGCTGCTCTCAGGCAGCACACCAACGTTCAAGCAAGTTATTGCGGCGTTTAGGTAGCATGCATATCGCCCTTGGTGCTTATCTGATTAGCGGCACGCCTGGCTATCGCCAGGCTGGCGTGCACCAGTATGCACGGCGTTTGTTGTTTGGGTTGGATGCGCTGGCGCAACAACAAAGCGATGTGCGCCTAACCGCCTTGATCAGCCCTACTGCGCAACGAGAAGTTGAAGGCTTATCGGTGACTAAGCTGCAAGCGGCTGCTCACTCGACTGAAAGCCCATTCAAACGCATCTGGGTTGAACAAGTCGAAACACCATCCTTGACCCAACGCCTCCAGGCCGACCTGTATCACGGTCTGTTAAATGTGCTGCCATTGCGCCTGCACTGCCCGGCTGTCGTGTCGGTGATGGACCTCAGCTTTATTACCCAACCACAAACACATAAGCGTTTCAACCGGTTGTATCTTTCGACCTTTACCCGTTGGGCCTGTCACAAAGCACAGCGAATCATCGCCATCAGCGAGTGGACCAAGCGCGACCTGATCCAGCACTTTGGGGTCGCCGCCGACAAGATTGATGCCATCCCGCTGGGCGTTGACCCACACTTTAAGCCAGCATCGGCCGTAGCCATTGCTGCGCTCAAACAACAACACGGCATGGGTGACCACGCCATCTTTTATCTGGGCAGCCTCGAACCCCGTAAGAACTTGCAACGCCTTCTCGAAGCATTCATGCTTGTCAATGCTCCGCGTAACGGGTCAATGGTCGATAGTCAATTGATCATCGGCGGTAGCCTAGGCTGGAAGTACGATGCGATTCTGACCCAACTACGGCAAATGGGTATGGGCGACCGGGTGAAGTTAATTGGGCGTGTGTCTGAGCAAGACTTGCCAGTTTGGTACAGTGCGTGTGCTGTGTTTGCCTTCCCCTCGTTGTATGAGGGCTTTGGCCTGCCGCCGCTCGAAGCGATGGCGTGCGGTGCGCCGGTCGTGAGCAGCAATGTCACCTCATTGCCTGAAGTGATCGGCGCTGCCGGTCTGCTGGTGCCCCCTATAGATGTCGCTGCGCTAGCGGATGCGTTAACCCGGGTATTGCAGGACGATGACCTGCGTCGCGACATGCGCCAGCGTTCGCTGCAGCAGGCCGCCCAATTCACTTGGCCGCGCACCGCCGCGCGTACGCTACAAACCTATCTGCGCTGCCTGCACAAACTACAATAAGCCCTGCTATGGCAGTTGTTTTGGCTTACATGCCGCTCATAAAACGAGCTCCACAAAAAATTGGTATTGCCTATACCTCAAAGGACGTACTAATATCGGTGCCGGCGATTGCACCGGATAAACCCATGGCCGCCACTTGGTTTCAACCAGCGGCGTGGCAAGGCGCGACTGTATTAGTAATTTGTGGAGCGGGTGAGGATCGTTTGTCTTTTAAATGGAAGATGTTCAAATACTTACTCGGCAAGAACGTCGCTATTTTGACGATTGACCCGCCTGGACATGGGGATTACATGACTGTGCCCAGCACGGTCGACAATGCACGCAAGGCTGCACAGGCGGCGGCGGATTGGTTGTTTGGACAGCCTCATGTTCGCAAAGTTGGAGCGATAGGGATAAGCTTTGGGGGATGTCAGGTCGCCGCGCTGGCAGCTGCCGACACGCGTATTGCGGCCATGTGTAGTATTGCGTCGCCGGTAGTGTTGCAGCCCGTCACACGGCCAGTGATTGTTCGTGAGGCCATTCGGCTATTGCTCCCGCTCAATATTGCGTTATTGCGCCACGTTTCAATACGCGATGTGTTAGCAGAGTGGAAAAGCCTACGTGGCGCTTGGTATGGTGAGAGTTTGTATGACATGATTCAGCAGTTCAAAATAGATGAGTGTGTGCGTCAAATAGGGACGCGCCCAACCTTAATTGTGCATGGAGCACAGGATATGGCCGTCCCGCCCCACAATGCACATCAGATTCATGATGCGGCTCATCCAGAACGCGAATTGCTGATGGTATCGCAAGCTACCCATCTCACGGTAGTGTTGCGGGATAGACCGATGAAACGAGTGGCCGAGTGGATGGCTGAGAAATTAGCATGAAAGCAAAGCAAGCAACCCTCTCTATATTATTAGCAGTTGCACTAGCCGCCTGTAGCAACCCGTTTGGTGGGACGCTGGCGGGTGTGAAAGTGGAGCCAAGTGCCATCAGCCCCAATGCAGACGGCAAAGATGACCTTGCTCGCATCGAGTATCGCTTGCGCCAGCCAGCCAAAGTGCAGATTTACCTCACCGATGCTGCGGGCGAGAAACACTATATTCGACACGAGATTGAGCGTGCCGCCATTGCCAAGTCCTACACGATTTTGTTCAACGGCATCGATGAAAATGGACGTATGCTGGCAAATGGCGACTATACCTGGCACGTCGTCGCCAATAGCGAAGTTATCAGTGGCCCACTAACACTAAGCGATGCCGATACCGATGCTCCTAAGATTGTTGAGCTGACGATGGATCGTGCGCAGTTCACCCCAAATCGGGATGGTATCGACGATCGAATTGCAATCAGTTTATTTACCAACAAAGTGGGCGTGTTAAGTGTCTATGTTATTGGCTCCGACAACGTGCGCTATGACGTGCCGCCTAAGCAGGGCTTAAAAAAAGTAGATGATCGTGGCAATGCCGAAGCTGGACGCTGGAACTTTGACTACGACGGCGGAATCGACCTTGGTGCCGATCCGCCGCCCGATGGTGTCTATACCCTGTATGCCGAGCTGGAGGACCGTAGCGGCCAGCATGATATTGTCACTCGCACGCTGACGATCAAAGACAGCGGCCGCCCGGTGGGCGAAATTATGGTGCAGCCCAACGGCGATGGTATCGAGTGGGAAGGCCTTTACGAGCGCCGTATGATCGTGCTCCCATTGGGCGGAACGCTGCATTTCACCACCACGATTGCCAATACCGGCAATACGCCTATTCGTACGGCGGTCCCGTCTGACCCAAACGATTGCTACCAAATGGATGACACCCGCTATACCAAGAATCGCCCCGATGAACCGGGTATGTGGCGACTGGGTGTGGACTTTGAGACCAATCGAGGGGCCGATCATCCGTGGCGCTGGGGTGTGGGCACTGCACAGGAGCTGGACGTAGTGGAGCGCGATGGCAGCAAACTGTATTACCTGGCGCCAGGCGCACGGGCTATCGTGCGTGGCTGTATCGTGTTTACCAAGATCCCGCCGCGCAACCCGTTTACGATTTGGGCCTCGCTCATTCAGGAAGACGTCGAGATCATGGACATCAATCAGCGCGTCAGCCCAGTGTCGGTGCAGTTGGTAGAGAAGTAATTCGTTGTCACCCCGAACCCTTCGACACCTTCGGCAGGGCAGGCTAGTGAGGGGCCTCGTTTTGGTCAGAAGAACACGGATAGAACGAGGCCCCTCACTACGCTCAGGGTGACAGACTTTGATTTGTCAAATGGAACTCGCCGTAATCATCGTTTCCTGGAATACCCGCGATTTGTTGCGCGGCTGTCTGCGCGCGCTGTTAGACGACATCGCCCGTGCCCAGATCGACGTCCAAATCATTGTAGTTGATAGTGCCTCCGCCGATGGTTCCCCTGACAGGGTGCGCGCCGAATTCCCGGCAGTCCAGCTCATCGCCTGCGCTGAAAATATCGGCTTTGTGAAGGGCAACAACTTGGCATTGCGCCTGTTGATGGACGATGAACCCGCTTCGCGGACGACGGACGATGCCTCACGCCCCACGCCCCACGCCTTACGCTCCAGCGCCCCTCGCTATATCTGGCTGCTCAACCCGGATACGATCGTGCACGCAGGGGCGACAAAGACGCTCATCGACTTCATGGCGGCACATCCACGTTGCGGGCTGTGCGGGCCGCAGTTGCAAAACCCGGATGGCACTTTGCAGCATGGGGCATTTGCTTTGCCAGGATTAATGCAACTGTGGATTGATGTGATCCCTCGGCTGCAAACGCGTTTGCGAAACACTCACCTAGACGGACGCTACACCGCTGCACAGTATGCCAGCGGACAGCCTTTCATTATCGGCACCCCGCTGGGCGCAGCCATGCTGGCCCGCACCGAGGCTGTGCAACAAGTAGGCTTACTCGATGAGGGTTTCGAGATGTATTCTGAGGAGATCGACTGGGCTGCCCGGATGCATCAGGCAAATTGGGAGGTGTGGTGTGTGCCAGCCGCCGTGGTCACTCATTACGGTGGGGCCAGCAGCAGCCAGACCCGCGCTCGCACCGAACGCCTGAAGTGGCAGAGTCGCCAGCGTTATTACCGGAAGCACTATTCACTCATCAAGCGTTGGTTGGCCCTGCGGTTTGTGCCAAAGATCTAATCGCCCGTGCCTACTACAATGGAACCTATGTCCAAGCCAGCGGCCATTGCCGATACGTTCCCATCGGCTGCATCATCGAGGCGCGCTCTAAGCTTCAGTGTGGGCTCCATGGCGTTTGCCCTGACCACAGTGGCAGGCGTGCTCATCACGCTGTTGACCGTGTCGTTATCGCAGACCACAATCGTCTCACTCATCATCATCGCGTTGCTATATGTGGTGTTCGGCACAGTTGGGTTTGAGCGCGTCAATACCTCGCGGCAACCGCGCGCCTGATTGCCACCTACCTAATGGTGCAAATTGCGTTAGCTGGCGCAGCTATTTATTTTTGCCGCGCTGGCAGCATCTGGTTGATCATCATGCCTTTGGTGTCGCATAGCGTGCTATTGCTGCCATTGTCACTGAGTGCTACATTTGCAGTGGTGGTGACCCTGCTATCAACGATGCCATCAGCTACACTCGCCAGCCGACCGACAAAAACTGGTGGTGGTATGAGCATATGAATCGCTTCTTGAGTGGCTATATTGCCACCCTGACCGCCTTTCTCGTGCAGAATGTATCGCGCCACATTCCTGACAACATCGCTTGGGTTATTTGGGTTGCCCCTGGCGTGATCGGTGGCTTTTTGATCGCACGTTGGATCGGCAACTATCGCCGCAAGTTTAGGCTTGCGATCTGATTGCCTTAGCTTTCTACTGTTATCCGCGAATCACGCTAATTCTCGCGAATTTATGAGCGCAGATCCGCGTGATTCGCGGAAAAACTTGCGGTCGTCAACGGTTAACTGTGAAACCCCCAAAGTAGCTGAAGCTCACGGTGCGGCGTCCTAACTCAGCTGCACCTGATCGATATAAAACGCCGATTGCGAGCTGCCGCTACGATCTTGCACAGTAATGCGGCTAATGACCGAAGGATTGCCCAATGCGCTGAATGGCACCACGATTTGTGTCCACCCATTTGCGGGTGCGGTGAAGTTATACACGGTGCTGGTGGCTGTAGTGTCATCAGGGTGGGTGTAAATCCGCAGTAGTAGCACTCTGAAACGGACACTCATGTTACGATTTCATGGTTATGATGAAGTTTCGTCTTCGGGGTAAACCAACACTGCTTGGCTTATTGGTTACCTTCATTCTTGGTCCGGCTATCGCCTTGGCCGTATTGTGGTTCAACTTGCCCAGTGTTGAAGGGCTGCATGCCCGCGCCCAACCGCCCACTACCAAGATTCTGGATCGGCATGGTCGGTTGCTCTACGAGATCATCGACCCGCGGGTGGGACACCATACGCCGTTGCAGATGAGCAAAATTCCGCTAAAGTTGCAGCAGGCCACCATTGCAGTTGAGGACGCCAACTTTTATAGCAACCCCGGTGTGGACATCATTGGCATTGTGCGGGCACTGTGGATCAATATTCGAGGCGGTGAAGCCTTGGCGGGAGGCAGCACCATCACCCAACAACTGGCGCGCCTGCTGCTCCTAGATAGCGAGGAACGCACCCAACGCACACTATTGCGCAAGCTGCGTGAGAGCCTGCTCGCCTGGCAGATCGCGCAACGCTACAGTAAAGACGAGGTATTAGGGCTTTATCTGAATGAAACGTATTACGGCAATTTGGCCTATGGCGTAGAAGCGGCCGCGCGCGCTTATTTTGGCAAACCCGCCACCGATCTCGACCTCGCCGAGTGTGCGTTGTTGGCTGGATTGCCGCAATCCCCCTCTAACTACGATCCGTTCAACGACCCACTACTGGCCAAGAAACGCCAAGCGATTGTGCTGGGTCTTATGCAGCGCAATGCATTTATTAACGAAGACGACATGCTAATTGCCAAGCAGTCTCCATTGAGTTACGCCCCAGCCCAGTTCGATATTCGCGCCCCACACTTTGTGAGCTATGTGCGGCGCTGGCTGGAACAGGAATATGGGACTGAGCGCCTCGTGCGCGGCAGCCTGATCGTGACCACTACGCTTGATTTAGGCCTAAATGATGCCGGCACTGAGATCATGCGGACGCATCTGCGCGATTTGGCCGAGCCTGCGCCAAATGCCCCCGGTCACAATGCCAATAACGCTGCCCTGATTGCCATTGACCCCCATACCGGCGAGATTCTGAGCATGATTGGCAGCCCGGGCTACTTCGACGCCAAGATTAGCGGCGCGGTTAACGCCGCGATTTCGTTGCGTCAACCCGGCAGCGCCATCAAGCCAATTACGTACGCTGCTGCGTTTGCCAAATTACCCAATTTCACTGCAGCTACGCCGCTGTTTGATGTGCGCACTGCTTTCCCCACTCGTGAAGGAGTGCCATATGTGCCGGTCAATTATGATCGCCGTCATCATGGGCCGGTCAGCGTGCGTGCGGCGCTAGCCACTTCCAACAATGTGGCTGCCGTAAGCGTGTTGCACCAGATCGGTCTGCCCACGATGATCGATCAAGGCCATGCGATGGGTCTCAGCACCTTTGGCGATGCCAGCCAATATGGCCTTGCGCTAACCCTCGGTGGTGGGGAAGTGCGTCTGCTCGACCTCACCGCCGCATTCGGGGTTTTTGCCGCCCAAGGTCAGCGGGTTGAGCCTATTGCAGTGCGCGAGGTGCGGACGGTAGGGGGAATAGTACTATTTCGAGGGAAGACCACCAACCACCTACCACAGACCACCGTTGACACGCTACTGTCGGTGGTCGATGGTCGGTCGTCCGTCGTTGTCTCCCCCCAAATCGCCTGGCTCATCACCGATATTCTCAGCGACAACAACGCCCGAGCAGCAGCATTTGGCGAGAGCAGTATGTTGCGGTTGAGCCGACCTGCCGCCGCCAAGACCGGCACCACCAGTGATTGGCGCGACAACTGGACGGTCGGCTACACGCCTGATTTGGTGGCTGGGGTGTGGGTCGGCAACGCCAATGGCAAATCGATGCAGCAGATCAGCGGCGTGTCCGGCGCTGGCCCCATTTGGCACGACTTCATGGATCTGGCCCAGCGTGGCCAACCGATCCACGACTTTGTGCGCCCCGCTGGTTTGCTACAAGTCGAGGTGTGTGAATTAAGCGGGCGTCTGCCAACACCGCTCTGCCCACACACCCGCAATGAGTGGTTTATTGCTGGCACCGAGCCAAAGCAGGTCGACACTTGGCATCAAAAAGTGCGTATTGATGCCGCAACCAATCTGCCCGCCAATGCCAGCACGCCTCCAGAACGCATCGTCGAGCGGGTGCAACTTGATCTGCCGCTCCCTCTGCGCGAATGGGCGCGCGCGAGTGGTTGGCCGCTGGTTGCAGAGCGTAAGGCGTCGAGCGAAAGGCGTGCGGCGACCGAAAATTCGCCCCTTGCCCCTCGCTCTACACTCTACGCCCCGCGCCTCACCATCCTCCGCCCTGACGAGGGCGCAATCTTTCGCATCAGTAAAGAGTTGCCGCTATCAGTGCAGCGCATTCCCATTCAAGTGCAGGTTCAGGACGATGATGTCGGCAACCCTATCGACCATATCGACCTGCTACTGGCCAGCGGCGAGCAAATTGCGAGATTCAGCCAAAGTGCCTTCACTGGCTTCTGGTCGCTCCAAACCGGCCAGCACACCCTTATTGCCCGCGCCACCTTTAAGGACGGCCGCACTCAAGACATGGACAAAGTTACAATCCAAGTGCTTGAGTAAATTAGCGATCAGCGATCAGCGGTCAACACAGCGGCGTGAGGCATGGAGTGTAAAGCGTAGAGCGAGGTGCGAAACAATATTCCTCGCCTCACGCCCTTCGCTTTACGCCTTACTCATCCTCACGCTCGCTGCCTTCCTCCGCCTGTATCAGCTGGACTTGATCGATGTGCGTTACGACGAAGCCTCGGCATTGCAGTCGGCATTGGCGATTGCGCAGGGGCAGTGGCTGTGGGTCGCACCGTTTAGTGGGAGCGTGGCCAACCATCCGCCGGTGTATCTGTATGTGATGGCGCTGCCCTATTTATTGACACGCAGTTTTATGTGGGTTGCTGCGTATCGGGTGCTGCTGGATGTGCTGGCGATTGGCTTGTGCTATGTCATGTGCGTGCGTTACTTCAATCGTCCGGTGGCAATACTTGCTGCGCTGTTCTATGCCATCTCCCCCTGGGCGATCCAACAAGCACGCAAGACCTGGTTGGCCCCGCTGCCGGTGTGGGAGGTATTGTTGCTGTGGGGCTTGCTTGAAGTGGCGCAGCACCGCAAACCACGTGGCTGGATTTTGACCGGCATCGCTTTTGCGCTGGCATTGGGCACGCATCTCAGCGCAATCTATTTACTGCCGGTAGTGTTGGCTGTCGCAATCTGGCGCAGGCATACCCTGCACTTGCGGCCGGTGTTGATTGGGCTGCTGCCGTTCATCTTGCTAGGCGTAATTTACCTGGGCTACGACGCACAACACGACTTTGCGAATGTGCGTGCATTGCTTTCGAGCGGGAACACCGCAGGCCCGCGTAATGGGTCGCTGGACAGCCTGCGCTTCGCCTTTTGGCTGAGCGGTGGCACACACTTAAGCGACCTGACCGGCCCGGCTTTTGCAATCTGGCAAACCGAATGGCCGGCGTGGCTGACCTGGATCGACACGCTGCAAATGGGCATGTTGGGGCTGTTCTTCTTACTTGTACTATTCACTGTCATTCCGAGCGTTAGCGAGGAACCTCGTCCGATCAGTAAACAAAGTTCATTGCTGGCGCGACTTAGTAATATTATGGGTGGTATAGGCACTACGCTCAGGGTGACAAGTGAGGCGTCGGTTGTACTCGCTGTGTGGTTCCTGCTGCCCGTGTTGCTGCAATTGCGCCCCAGCCAGCCGCTACAACTGCACTATCTGCTGCCGCTCTACCCCGTGCAGTTTGTGATGATGGGGTGGGCTATTGGCGGACGGAAGACGGCGGACGGAAGATGGATATTTCTCACTCGTCTTCCGTCCGCCGTCTTCCGTCCATTGCTTTTGTGCATCACAGTTGTCGTTCTTCTCTGGCAACTCATCACCACTTTTCGTTTTACAAACTTTATCGCCCAGCACAACACCGCCCAAGGCGGCTACGGCGAACCAGCGCGCACCGGGCTGGCAGCGGTGCAGCGTGCAAAAGATGAAATTCGCATAGGCAATTATTTCGATGTGATTGTGGTCACACCAGGGGGTGACCCACAGGTGAATGAGGCTGCGACAATCATGGATGTGTTTCTGGCCGATGTGCCACACCGCTTTGTAGATGCCGACGCTGGGCTGATTTTACGGGGCGATGCGACCCAATATGTGTTCGCCCCCGGCAGTGAAGGGGCGCTCAACCGTTTGTTGCAATTTGTGCCACCCGGTGATGTGCTAACTCAATCGTTCAAGTTCCGCACCGATGATGCGCGTGCGTATGTCTATGTGCAGGTGATGCCGGTGTCGTTGGGTATAGGCCACATTACGATGGGGGTGGGGCAGTGGTCGAATGGGGTGCAACTGGTGGGGTATCGTGCCAAGCGCGACGGCGACACCCTGAGCTTTGAGACGTTTACCAGCGTGACGCAGCCGCCTCAGATTGAGACTGACGTTCACTGGTTCAATCACGTCTTGGATGCCAAGGGTCAAAAGCTAGCGCAACTGGATGGGGGAGGTGTGCCTGCGCGGAGTTGGCGGGTGGGCGATGTGTTGTGGCAATGGGCCGATATCCCGCTACCTGCGGGTGCGCTGCCGACTGCTGTTCGTATAGGCAGTTATCGCTACCCAAATCTTGAGCCGATTATGCTGATTGATGTTGCGGGCAATCCAGCTGCTGACAGTGTAGAGTTGGCGCTGCCATGAAAATAATCGTTCTGGGGGCAGGTGCAATTGGTTGCTGGATCGGGGCGCAACTGGCGCGGGCTGAACATAGCGTGACTTTGGTCGGGCGAGCGCCATTGGTGCAGGCGATTACCGAGCGCGGTTTGCAAGTGCAGTTTGTCGATGGTAGTCAGTGGCAGCTCGACGATCTACATGCCACTACCACCCTCAGCCACGCGCTGCTACGCGACACCGCCGCGCTGATCTTGTGCATGAAAGCATATGCCATTCCCCAAGCCATCGCCGACCTCACGCCCTTTGTAGCCGACTTGCAGCAAGCTTATTTCGTGGGCTTTCAAAATGGCTTTGGCACCGATGATCTTCTGGCGCAGGCGTTTGGGAGTGATCGAGTTATTGCCGCCACAACCACCACGCCAGTCTCCATCGTCGCGCCCGGCGTCATTCGTGTCGAGCGACTCGATGGGGGGATTGGGTTAGCTGGTGTAGAGCGAAGAGCGTGGGGCGTAGGGCGCATCACGAACGATATTGTGACTCAACTCTTGCCCTCGCCCTACGCTCCTCGCCCCACGCTTTACGCAGACTACCGCGCGATGCGCTGGTCGAAGCTGTTGCTCAATGTGATTGGGAACGCCAGCGGGGCAATTCTGGACATGCCGCCGGCGCAGTTGTTTGCCGATTCGCGCTTATTCCGACTGGAAATGCGCATGTTGCGCGAGATTTTGGCAGTCATGCGGGCACAGCATATTGCGCTGATCGACCTGCCAGGGTATCCAGCGCGGATGTTGGCACGGGCAGTGCGTTGGTTGCCGGATGCCTTGCTGCAAATGCTGCTGGCCAAACGCTTTGCGCGTGGGCGTGGAGACAAACGCCCCTCGTTTTATTACGATGTTGTAAGTCCAAGTCGTGGCGGGCAGAGCGAAATCGAATGGCTCAATGGCGCAGTGGCACGCGCAGGCGCAGCGTGCGGTGTGTCCACGCCGGTGAATGCAGTGCTGACCCAGGTGTTGATGCGCATCGTTACAGGACAGGACAATTCGTCCAAATGGTGCGGTAGTATCGAGGGATTACTTGAGCAGGTAAAGAAAAAACACGCTAAATAAACGCTGCTCTGGTAATTAGATCTTAATCATGACCCCTATTCCCGGCCCCGCAAAACACAAACATACCCTCGGTGGAATTGAACTACCTTCCCATGTGCAACTCTTAGCGATTTTGGATCAGGCCTTCAATATGGAGGAATTAAAAGAGCTGTTCTTTGTCATGGGCTTGGATTTTGAGAGTGTATCAGGGGACACGATACGGGGAAAAGCACGTGAACTTATTCTGTTGTGTGAGCGCAAAGAGAAGCTGCTGTACTTGATTGATACTATTTTTGTCGAACAACCCCAGCTGCGCGATGACCTGATCCAAGCAGGGTTGATGCCCGGCTCAACCGCAGTCGCCGCCAAGTCTGAAGTATCGGTTGTGCAACCGTGGGTGGACGGCAGCACTGAAAAGGTGCAGACCGAGACGACCAAGATTGAAGATGGTTTGAATGCCCTCATTAACGCAATGAGCACGCCCGAGGTGATTGACGCCGTCGCGGCATTCCGCGCTGATTTTGCGATGGCACGCAAGTTGATTAGCCGACTGCGCTACCTCAAACGTCTGCAAGATTTGTTTCGCATTCTAGAACCGCAATTCAAGTTGGTTGAAGCTGAATTTGCCCACTTGAAAGACCACAATGGGTCGTGGAAAGAGCTTATTAATCAGTTTCGCATATCGGATAGTGACCATGACGATTGGGATGTGCTGTCGCAACACATGATCGAGACAATCACCACGCTGAATACCTTGCTAGCGGTGACCCCCAAAGCCACTTCGTCCACCAATGAGATGCTATGGGCCGAACGTTTGGCGCAGGTGCGTGATCATTTAAGCCAAGCTTTGACCAGCTCCAACCGCGATTTGCTGGAAGATTCCATCAATTGGCTGGAGCATTTGGTCGCGCATGAGCCAGATCGTATTCACGACTGGATAGCTTCTGCTGTGACTGTGCTTTTAGAATCGGAGTTGATTGTCCGAATGACCGCAGTCCATCAGATGTTAATCAAACTAAAAGTGGCCCCAAGATATGTAAATCAGTTTGGCGAGTTGGTGGCGGCGTTGCCGCGTTTGCGCGCCGAGCTAGAACAGTTGGTAGCAGGTCATAACGGCTGGCAGGAGATGGATCGCGAATTAGATCGCTTGGAAGCCTCAGAAGATGTTGGTCTGAAAGACCTCGCCGAAGAATGGAGTGTTATTACTAAGACCACCCAGAAGTTGACCAGCAACTCGGCAGTGGATCTCACGCCTATGTTGAGCAGCTTGGATGCTGGTTTGCAAGTGGCCTTGGCGACCAAACGCCTCGCAGAGGCCAAACACATGATCGCCATCTATCATGGCTATGTGCGCGAATTTCTGAATTCTGTCGAGGAAGGCCTGCTGGCCGCTAGCGACAACCTGCAACGGGTGGGCGAAGAACTCACCCGCCTGCTGGATACCCTGCCCACGCCGATTAAGAGTGCAGCGTAGATGGGTCGGGGCCGGGTGCACAACGATCCCTCTCTTTCGTGGATTGAGTGCGTGTTGGAGGAGATTTTGCGGGTGGGCCTGGTGGGCGGTGATTGAGAAAATCGGCGTGGTTAGGCTTGGCCCCCACCCCAACCCTCCCTTGTGCCTTCTTAGGCACGGGGGAGCAACTGTGTTGAAAGTCAAGGGGTGCTTGCCAACCGCCAGGGGGTTTTAGTGCGTAAGATCGCGTTCAAGGTATTGAGGAGTTTGTGCATGGCGGCGACAATGGCGACTTTGGGGAG
>JANMVQ010000260.1:0-19853 GCA_031392845.1 Chloroflexota bacterium | reverse complement strand
CTGATTACCTTAGGTTTTTCCGCGAATCACGCTAATTCTCGCGAATTTATTAGCGCAGATTCGCGTGATTCGCGGATAACAGTAAAAAGCTAAGGTAATCAGCGATGGACTGTAACAAATATGGGTTAGGGTGGACTAACCTAGAATGATGAATGTTGAAATGGTGGCGCACACAATTCAGTTGATTCTTGCGCCGGTGGTGATGGTCACCGCCTGTGGGCTGATGTTGAACAGCCTGATGGTGCGCTACGGAGCCATCAACGACCGCATTCGCGGTATGAACCGTGAGCGGCTGGATCTGCTGCGCAAGATGAGCGATGCACAATTGGATCGCGAGCGATTGACTGAGATTGACACTCAGATGCCTGATCTGTTGCAGCGACACAAGCAACTGCGTGATGCGCTGATGTTTGTGTATATGGCGGTATTGGTTTTTATTGCTAACATGTTTGTTATTGCGAGCGCCTCGGCATTGCAAATTGACGGTTTAGCCCTGTTGGTGTTGAGCGTTTTCCTGGCAGGTATCGCACTGTTGTTTGTTGCTGTACTTATTGTCACGTTCGAAATCCGATATTCGCATCGCGCCTTGCATTTTGAGTCACGGCGTGTCACGAGCTTAGAACCTATCTCTAAACTGATGGGTAAGCATCCTGAGCGAAGTCGAAGGATGCGGACGTGAACCGTTTAGAGATAGGCTCTTATAGACAAAGAGAATAATTGAAATGGAAAATATGGATCTAACTAACCCGGCAGCCAAAATTACCGTTTATGGTGCGACATGGTGTCCGGATTGCAAACGGGCCAAGCAATTCTTGGGCGAGCAACGTGTGCATTACGACTGGGTGGATATTGAAGAGCACCCTGAGAGTCAGGCTTTCGTCGAGAAAGTAAACAACGGCAAACGCATTATTCCAACCATTGTGTTTGCGGATGGCAGCATTCTCGTTGAACCCAGCAACGCCGACCTCGCCAAAAAATTAGGCCTGCAAACGATGGCGCAAATGAGCTATTACGACCTCATTATCGTCGGGGGCGGGCCGACCGGCTTAACCACCGCGCTATACGGGGCCCGCGAAGGACTAAGTGTATTGGTGATCGAGCGAAGCGCCCTAGGCGGACAAGCGGGTATCACCGAGCGGCTTGACAACTTCCCCGGCTTCCCAGACGGTATTTCTGGCGCAGAATTTGCCGATCGGCTGGCTCGACAGGCAATTCGATTTGGTGTCGAAGCCCTGAAGGCGCAGAGTGTCGTTGGCTTGCGCGCCGAGGGCGAGAGTCGCTATGTAAAGACTGCGGATGGCAACGAATATGGCGCGCGGGCGGTGCTGATCGCCACTGGTTCAAAATATCGACGACTGGGTGTGCCCGGTGAGGATGATTTCATCGGTGCAGGTATTCACTTCTGCGCAACCTGCGATGGTCCATTTTACAAAGGCCAGCATGTCGCCGTCATCGGCGGCGGCAACAGTGCAGGCGAAGAAAGCATATTTCTGACGCGCTTTGTAGAGAAAGTCACACTGATTGTGCGCGGCTCGGAACTAACAGCCAGCAAAGTGGTGATCGACAAACTGGCTGAGACCCCCAATATTGAAGTGCGCTTGAACACTGACACGGTTTCGTTTCAAGGCAATGCCGAGCAAAGCGGCAAATTGGGCAGCGTGACGTTGCGCAATCGCACTACCAATGTGCTGGAAGAATTGCACCCCAAAGGCGTGTTTGTCTTTATCGGTTTGCAACCGAACAGCCAGTGGCTACCGCCAGAGATTGCACGAGACAAAACCGGTTTTGTTATTACCAACGCCATGCTGGAGACGAGTATGCCGGGCGTGTTTGCCGCTGGCGATGTGCGCTTGGGTAGTACTAAACAAGCCGCCAGCGCGGCCGGTGAAGGTGCGACGGCCGCATTGATGATCCGCGAGTATTTGCGGAAGATGTGAGTTTCGACAACAAATCGCAAAGAAAAATTTATATGCATTTCTTAATTCGACGGATGCTTATTGGGGCAGTCACCGGTGCACTCAGCAGCGTGGTGCTGGTACTCACCGGTCTTAGTCTGGCGCTTGCGGTTGGGTTGGGTGCTGTGGCAGGCATCGCGTATGTATTCACATTCCACACCGCCCAAGATGCGAAGATCGGCGGCTTGGCTGAGGATGCTATGACTGCCGCTGCATTGGGTGTACCGCTTTGGACGTTGGTCAACGTGATCGGGTTGCCACTGTGGGCAGGTCAACCGCCGCAATGGTCGGCAGAGGGGATGCGCGCACAATTTCCTGCGCTGATCGGCTGGGTTTTGTTTGGCGCGTGTCTGGGTTGCCTTAAACATGTGTTGGGCAGATTGGTCGCGCGCTTTCTTGGCGCGGAACCGCCAGCCAAAATGGCAACACGCAGCATCAAGAGCCGTATTGTGATTTTGGGTGGGGGCTTTGCCGGTATGACCACCGCCGATCACCTTGAACAGGAGGTGGGGGCAGACCCAAGTGTCGAAATTACTTTGGTGAGCGAGACCAATGCGCTGCTGTTCACGCCCATGCTGGCCGAAGTAGCTGCGAGTTCGCTCGAACCTACGCACATCAGCGCGCCCTTGCGCACCAGTCTGCGTCGTACCAATGTGCTACGCGCGCGAGCCACAAACATAGATCTGGCGCACAAGTGCGTGACATTGGCCGATGCAGACCGCACGTGGGATATCCCATTTGATCATCTGGTGCTTTCATTAGGCGCGGTGTCGAACTATTTGGGTATGAAGAATGTCGAGCAATTGGCCTATGATTTCAAAAGCCTTGGCGACGCGATGAAAATTCGCAATCGGGTGATTGACATGTTTGAGCGGGCCAATCGCGAAGCCGATTTGGACAAGCGAGCAGCCATGCTGACTTTTGTGATTGCGGGCGCGGGCTTTGCAGGCGCTGAATTGGCCGGTGGCCTGAATGACTTTGCGCGTGGCATGGTGGCGGACTATCCTAACCTGTCACAAGATGATGTGAAAATTGCGGTGTTGCACCCGCGTGATCGCATTTTGCCCGAACTGTCCGAGCCCCTGGCAAAGTATGCTGAGCAGCGTATGACCGAGCGCGGCGTCACATTTATGCTCAACCATCGGCTGTCCGATTGCGATGTTGAGGGCGTGATGGCGACATGCAATAACAATCCGCTGCGTATCCGATCCAATACGCTGGTCTGGACCGCAGGAACCACTCCCAACCCATTACTAAAAACACTGCCCCCTGAGATTGAGCGCGACAAGCGTGGCGCAGTTGTGGTGAATGCCAATATGGCTGTGCCCAATCAATCTGGCTTGTGGGCGTTGGGCGATTGCGCTGTGGTGCCGGATACGCTAAACCCCGGAAAGACCTGTCCACCGACGGCCCAGTTTGCGATACGCCAAGCGTATACATTGGCGCATAACATTCACGCCACACTGCGCAGTCAGCCACTTGCAGCGTTCAAGTTCAAAGCGCTGGGTCTATTGGCGGTAGTGGGTCATCACACCGCATGCGCTGAGCTGGCAGTGCCGTTTACACGCAAGACTTTATTGTTCTCTGGCCTGTTGGCCTGGCTGATGTGGCGCGGTATCTATTTGAGCAAGTTGCCTGGGTTGGGCCGTAAGGTTCGGGTGTTGAGTGATTGGCTCATTGAGTTGTTCTTTCCACGCGATATCGTGCAGACGATTGAGTAACTATGAATTCGAAATTGAACATCATCCTCGTTTGTGCCGCAGTGGGCTTTGGCGGCGGTGCACTAAGCACGGTCGTGACCAGCATGACATTGGGTTTGGGCACTGCGGCGTTGGGGGCCGTATATGGTGCAGTCTTTGCGTTGTTGTTTGGGCAGCATGCCACCTCGCCCGGAGCGGGATTATTGTGGGGATTGGCCTACGTGTTGTTGTTGTGGCTGTTTGTGCCTGCGGGCATCCTGCCGCTGTTTAGCGCGATGCAGGCGCAACAGCCTGCTATGGGTATGTTGGATTCTGCACGCGAGCACTTCCCCGAATTGGTTGCCTATATCGTGTGTATTGGCCTACCGTTGGGGATAGTGCTTGGGACGCTGACGCCACGAGCCGGTGGTCGACGGATGATGGACAACGCTAAGAGGGTCGATCCCGCCATCGCACGTTTCAGTTGGCCGCGCGCCATCCTGGTCGGAGGTATTGCGGGTATTTTGGGCGGGTGGGCGTTTGGCAAGTGGATGGAGCAGGTGAACTTCTTTCCGCTTATCGCCAATATCGTCAATGCGAACACCCGCGCGACCGGTGTGAGCTTGCACTACCTATTTGCCATCATTATTGGCTCCAGCTTCGGCGTGTTGTTTCAGCGCGATGCGCGGGGGCATGGCAGCAGCATGGGTTGGGGCATGGCCTATGGCTTGTTGTGGTGGTTTATCGGCCCGCTCACGCTGTTGCCCATTTTGCTGGGCAAACCAATTGATTGGACCGCAGCACATGGCGGCGACCTCTTTGGCTCGCTGGTTGGCCACGTTATTTACGGCCTCATCGTTGGTCTAATTTATGCGACGCTTGACCGGCTGTGGATTGGTTTCTTGCACGAATCTGACCCGATTAACCGCGAGGTTGAGGGGGTGGGATCGCGTTCATTGCAGTCGTTGGTGCGTGGTGCTGTGGCAAGTTTGGCGGGCGGTCTGATCTTCAGTTTAGTCATGGTGAGTACCGGAGCGCTACCACGGGTGGCCGCCATTGTCGGTGGCGCATCGCCTGTGTTGGGCTTCTTTGTGCATCTCGTGATTAGTGTTTTGATCGGAATGAGCTTTGGCTTGCTGTTCCAAAACGAAGCGCCCAACGTGGGCTCCGGCATTGTGTGGGGTCTGTTGTATGGGTTGGTCTGGTGGTTTCTGGGCGCGCTGACGCTGTTCCCTATTTTGCTGGGCAAGCCGTTCGATTGGACTGCCTCAGCTGCGGGAGCAATTCTGCCGTCATTGGTTGGACATCTGTTTTATGGCGCAGCCACTGCGGCAATATTCCTTGGGCTGGAACGCCGACATGCCGCCTGGTTGGAACTTGATCCACGCATCGCCGCACGAGAAGCGAAGCGCCGCCGACCCCTTGGTACACCAGCCCCGGCGTTGTGGCTATTTGTGCTGGGTCTTGGGATGCTGTTGCCGGTGGTCTTGAGTGTCAGCGGGGGCGTGGGCGGGTATTGATACTACTTAGCGAAGGTCAGTGGGAGGAAATCATGATTCAATTTGACCGGGATATCTGCGGCGATTTCGTTGCTGCAACTCAGCGCGAATGGCTGGAGACTAATGGACTGGGCGGTTTTGCTTCATCCACAATTTTGGGTGTGAATACGCGGCGTTATCATGGTTTGTTGGTAGCCGCCACTCAGCCGCCGGTGGGGCGCATGCTGTTGCTCTCAAAACTGGAGGAGACGCTAGTGCTGCGCGATGCAGACGGTGCGGAGCGACGCTATGAGTTATCGGCGAATCAGTATCCAGGCACAGTTCATCCACAGGGCTATCGCTATTTGACCCAGTTTCGACTTGATCCATTTCCTATTTTTACGTATGAGGTCGAAGGAATCACGCTCGAAAAGACCGTGTTTATGGTGCATGGCGAGAATACGGTGTGCGTGCAATACACATTGGGCCATTCAGAGTTAGTCAATACAGCTTCTCTCCAAGTGCGGCCCTTGATCGCTTTCCGCGATTTTCACAGCACCACGCATGAGAACGATGGGCTCAATCAGAGTGTCGAGATCCATGCGCAGGTGGCGACAGTGCGACCGTATGTGGGTTTGCCGGCGCTGCATATTGCGCACGATGCCGATACGATTGACAAAGCGGGCGACTGGTATCGTAATTTCGAGTTTGCGGTCGAGCGCGAACGCGGTTTGGATTTTCGTGAAGATTTGTATAGCCCGTTTGTGCTTACATATGAACTGACTTCGCACCAGACCAAGGGCATTGTGGCATCGGTTGAACCCAGTGCCGCGAACATTGCCCGCCTGGGCGACGCACGCGCGGTTGAGGTCAAGCGTCGCCAAGACATCGCGCGCGATACGCCCATTGGCAGTGATTTGGTAACGGCGTTGCATGCCGCCGCCGACCACTATATTGTGCAGCGCGGATCCAATCCGGACAGCAAAACGGTGATTGCCGGTTACCCATGGTTCAGCGATTGGGGGCGTGACACCATGATTGCGTTGCCTGGGCTGACGCTGGTGACCGGGAAATACGATATTGCCAAAAGCATTTTGCGCACGTTTGCACAGCACCTTGACCAAGGCATGTTGCCCAATCGGTTTCCAGATCGTGGCGAGACACCCGAATACAACACCGTGGATGCCACCTTGTGGATGTTCGAAGCCACGCGCGCCTTGACGGCTTACACTAACGATGATGAGTTTGTGCGTAGCTATCTGTATGAGCCGCTGATGGAAGTGATCGAGTGGCATAAGCGCGGCACGCGTTACAACATTCATGTGGACGATGATGGTTTGTTGTTTGCAGGCGAGCCAGGCGTACAACTGACGTGGATGGATGCCAAAGTAGGCGATTGGGTAGTAACGCCACGTATCGGCAAACCTGTTGAAATACAGGCGCTTTGGTACAACGCACTCCGAATCATGGATGCGTTCGCGCTCAAATTTGGTGATGAGACGCGCCACAAAGATCTGTGGCATAGCACGATGGCAGTGCAGCACAGCTTTAATACTCAATTTTGGAACACAGAGATAGGCTGCCTCTACGACGTTGTAAATGGCGAGGCGCGCGATGCGGCGATTCGGCCAAACCAGATTTTTGCTGTGAGTTTGGCTCATACGATGTTGCCTACAGACAAAGCTCTAAGCGTGGTGGACACAGTGCAGCGCGAGTTGCTCACCCCGATGGGATTGCGTAGCCTCAGCCCTAGTGACCCAAACTTTAGGGGGCACTATGGCGGCGACATGACCAGCCGCGATGGTGCGTATCACCAAGGCACCGTGTGGGCCTGGTTGATGGGGCCTTTCATCACCGCGTATGTCAAAGTAAATGCCGGTTCATTGGCCAGCCGCAAACAAGCCCAACACTGGCTGGATGGATTCCTGCCGCACTTGGCCGATGCCGGACTGGGGCATGTGTCAGAGGTATTTGATGGGTATGCCCCACACAAGCCCAGTGGGTGCTTTGCCCAGGCGTGGAGCGTTGCGGAGTTGTTGCGGGCAGCGGTTGAGGATGTATAGAAGGTGGTGGCGTAATAATTTCGTAATCTTTGGTAGACGCAGGCCTGTAACATTTTAGCCACACATGTGGACTAGTGTGTAGTTCGACTATTAGTAGGAGAAATACACATGAACCCTGTTCAGCAGATTAATTCGCTCGGTCAATCGATTTGGTATGACAACATTCGCCGGGCACTCATCGAGATGGGTGACCTGCAAAAATTGCTCGACAAAGGCGTGACTGGCGTGACCTCGAACCCGACGATCTTTGAGAAAGCCATCGCCGGTAGTATGGATTACGACGCAGATATTCAACGCTTTAGCAACGAGGGCAAGTCGGCGCAGGAAATTTACGAAGCGCTGGCGATTGCTGATATTGTGCGCGGTGCGGACTTGCTTCGGCCGGTCTTCGAGAAGACCAACCATATGGACGGCTATATCAGCCTTGAAGTGAGCCCAACCTTGGCCCACGACACAGCTGGAACGGTAGCCGAAGGCAAACGTCTGTTTGCGTTATTGGCCAGGCCCAATGTGATGATTAAGGTGCCAGCCACACCGGCTGGTATTCCCGCAATCCGGGCGTTGATCGGCGCTGGTGTAAATGTAAATGTGACGCTGATCTTTGGCCTGCAACAATATGAGCCGGTTGCTGAGGCCTATCTGGCTGGGTTGGAAGATTTGAAAGCAGCCGGGGGTGATCTTAAGCAGGTGGCTTCGGTCGCATCGTTCTTTATCAGTCGTGTCGATGCTGTGGTTGATAAAGCGCTGACTGATGTGGCGCTGCAAGGTAAAGCAGCGATTGCAAATGCCAAGGTTGCCTATGCCCGCTTCAAAGAAATATTTAGCGGCGCGCGTTGGCGCAAATTGGCGCAGGCGGGTGCGCGTGTGCAACGGCCACTGTGGGCCAGCACCGGGACCAAGAACCCGAACTATGCCGACACCTTGTATATCGACAATTTGATCGGACCCGATACGGTAAACACGGTGCCGCCAGGCACATTAAACGCGATTTTTGACCATGGCAATGCCGCCTTGACCATAGAGACGGATGTGAAGTTGGCCCGAGCGACATTGGCTCAGTTGGCAAAGCTGGGGATCGACATGGACACAATTGCTCAAACGCTACAAGACGAGGGAGTAGTCTCGTTTGCCAAATCGTTTGAAACGCTGATAGCAAGCATCGCCGAAAAGCGCGAACGGCTAGGTATGGCACATGCTATGTTTAGCGCGAAGCTTGGCACCTACACTGCATCTGTCGAAAATGTTTGTGCCGAATTGACAGAGCATAAAGTGATCCCCCGCATTTGGGAGCATGACTACACCGTGTGGAAGCCGGAGCCAACCGAGATCACCAATCGTTTGGGTTGGCTGCACAGCCCGGATGTGATGATGGATGCCATCCCCGATATTCAGGCGTTGGTGAATGCGGTGCGAGGTGAGGGCTTTACCCGCGCGGTGTTGTTGGGCATGGGCGGTTCGTCGCTCGCGCCGGAAGTGTTTCGGCTGACGTTTGGCGTGCAGGAGGGCTACCTTGACCTCTTGGTTCTGGACAGCACCCACCCGGATGCAGTGCTGGCGCTGGCGGATCAACTCGATTACGCCAAGACACTATTTATCGTGAGCACCAAGTCTGGCGGCACGGTGGAAACGTTCTCGTTCTTCAAATACTTCTACAACCGTGTTCTTGCGGTAGTTGGCACAGTTAAAGTGGGTCAACACTTCGTCGCCATTACCGACCCTGGCAGCGGGTTGCAAGACACTGCAACCACTTACCAGTTCCGCAAGACCTTTATCAACGACCCCAACATCGGCGGGCGTTACTCGGCACTGTCGTTCTTTGGGTTGGTGCCTGCGGCACTAATAGGCGTGGATTTGAAACAATTGCTGGAACGCGCCCAGACCGCTGCGTGCAATGCCGATGGCAGCAATTGCCCCTGGCATGGTGACAATATCGCTGGGCGTTTGGGTGCGCTGATAGGTGAACTGGCGGTGCAGGGCCGCGACAAAGTGACGATTGTGGCTTCGCCGCAGGTGGCGTCGTTTGGTGCATGGGCCGAACAGCTGATCGCGGAAAGCACGGGCAAAGACGGGCGTGGCATTTTGCCGGTGGCCGATGAATCTCTAGGAGTAGCCGAGCAATATAGCCCCGACCGTTTGTTCGTGCACCTGCAAATGAATGATGATAAGACCCATGATATGGCGCTGGAGGCGCTGGCCAACGCTGGGCATCCGGTGGTTCGCTTGCACCTACGTGATGCCTACGACATTGGTGCGCAATTCTTCTATTGGGAGATGGCCACAACGATTGCTGGGCGGCGCATCGGAATCAACCCCTTTGACCAACCGAATGTCGAGAGCGCCAAAATACTAGCGCGCCAAATGGTTGCGACGTATCAACACGAGGGCGTGCTGCCGGTGCTAACACCAACGCTGGAGCGAGATGGGGTGGCGGTCTATGCCGATGTTATTGCTGACACCCCGGTTCAGACGCTGTTGGACTTTCTTGCACAGGCCAAGCCCGGCGACTATGTGACGATTCAAGCCTACCTGCAGCCGACACACCAGACCACGCAGGCATTGCATGCATTGCGCATGCATATTCGGGATAGGTATCACATGGCGACAACAGTTGGCTATGGGCCGCGTTTTTTGCATAGCACTGGTCAATTACACAAAGGTGATAGTGGCAATGGCTTATTCATACAGTTTGTGAATAACCCGGCACAGGACTGTGCAATTCCGAACGAGGCGGGTGATGATGCATCTGGGATCAGCTTTGGCACACTCATTAAAGCGCAGGCGTTGGGGGATCGGCAAGCGTTACTCAACAGCAATCGACGGGTGATCCGCTTTGATTTAGGGAGTGCTGTGACCGGTGTGTTGTGGCAGTTGGCCGGACTGGGCAATGCTGGCGGCGAGGTAATGTAATGGCTCGCAAAAAACATACATACACCATCGGTATTGACTTGGGTGGAACGAAGATTCTGACCGCAGTCGTGGACGAACAGGGCAAGGTGGTGGCGGCTGTCAAAGAATTGACACAGGCACAGGAAGGCGCTAAGGCCGTTATTGAACGTATCAAGCATACATTGGATACGGTGCTAGAAAAAGCTAAGCTGACAAAGAAGGATATTGCAGGTATTGGCATTGGTGTGCCGGGTGTGATCGATGCGAAACGCGGCCTGATTGTGAAGATTACGAACATCCCTGGCATGGAGCAAGTGGCGATGACCAAGATACTGCGTGATTGGCTCGGTCGCGCTGCGCCGGTGGTGCTCTCCAATGATGTGCGCGTGGCGAGTTGGGGTGAGTATTTGCATGGGGCAGGCAAAGGTTACAAGCACATGGTGACCGTGTGGGTAGGCACTGGGATTGGTGGCGGCATTATTTTGGATGGCAAGTTGTGGGAGGGTACACGCGGCAATGCCGGAGAGGTGGGCCACATGATTACGCTGGCGGGCGGGCCATTGGCGTTGGGCGCAGGTATCCGTGGCGGTATTGAAGCGTTGGCCAGCCGCAGCTCCATCGAAAGGGACCTGCGCAAGGCGTTGGCCGATGGGCGCGAATCCATCTTGCCTAAGCTATTACGCGAGAACGACAATGCCTTAAAGAGCAGCGTGTTAGAGGCAGCCGTTCATAAGAAAGACGAACTGACGATCGAGATGCTGGAACAAGCCGCGCACTATCTTGGTTTGCATGCAGCCAGCCTGATTAACTGCCTTGACCCTGAATTGATTGTTTATGGCGGTGGCTTAATGGAGAAGCTAGGGGATTGGATGGTGAAACGCATCAGCAAGACCGCGAAACAGCATGCGATTAACAAAGCGCAACTCGACAAAATCAAACTGGTGCCAAGCGCATTGGGCGATTACGCCGGTGTGGTGGGCGCAGCAATGTTGGCGAAGGGAGCTTGATTTAACTTGATTACATCTATTATTTTTGATCTCGACGACACGCTGGTGCAGACCGAAAATCTCAAGGCGCTCTCGTACGCACAGGCAGCCAAACAATTGCAGCCCGAATTAGATGAACAGGATGTGATTGAAGCGTTTAAGGATGTGGTTGGACTGTCACGGCAGGAAGTGGCGGCAGCGCTGATGAAGCGTTTTGGATTGGAGCCGATTTGCCGTGCACACTTGCATGAGTTTGGTGTCGGCGAACCATGGCAGGTGTATGTGCGTGTTCGCACGGTGATTTACAACAAGATTCTGGCCCAGCCAAACATATTGATCGAGAACCAATATCCGCACAATGTGGCTTTGTTACGCGATATGCGTACGCAGGGCTACAAAACCGCGCTGGCGACGATGAGCCATTGTGAACAAACGCAACGGGTATTGGATGTGTTGTCCCTGCGCGGGCAGTTTAACTTTGTTGCTGCGCGCGAGGATGTGGACCGTGGCAAACCTGATCCAGAAATTTATCTTCTGGCTGCACGACAACTGGAATCGAAACAAGAAGAGTGTCTGGTCATCGAGGATTCGCCCAACGGCGTGAATGCAGCACTTGCGGCAGGCATGCATGTCATCGCAGTGACCACACCCTACACACGCGAGCAATTTCGCACTACAGACATCTTGAATCGGCGGTTTGTGGTGGATGACCCCACGCTGTTGCCGGACGCGGTGAAAAAAATTTTGGGCAAGTAAGGTAACTATTCAGTCCAAATTTTGTTTTTGTCCGCGAATAACGCAAATTTACGCTAATTTTATTTGCGAAGATTAGCGTGATTAGCGGATTTTAATTGTGGCTGAATAGTTACCAAGTAAGACTATTTGCGATTGGTGATTAGCGATTAGCGATTGGGATCGGCAGTTGATTAATCACGCACTCAAAGGAGAGCTATGGAACTGGGAATGATTGGACTGGGCAAAATGGGCGCGAACATGACGCGCCGATTGACAAAGGGCGGACACAAAGTGGTGGTTTTTGACCGCAACGCCGAAGCTGTGAAACCACTGGCGGGCGAAGGTGTCATTAGGGCGACTTCGCTACAAGACATGATGCGCAAGCTGAAGGGGCCGCGCGCAGTATGGATTATGGTGCCATCGGGCAATGCCACAGAGCAGACCATCATGGACTTGATGGGCGTGCTGGCTAAAGGCGACACTGTCATCGATGGTGGCAACAGCAACTACAAAGACTCGATGCGCCGGGCTGACATGCTGGCAGCTGCCGGGCTGAACTTTGTGGATGTCGGCACCAGCGGCGGTATTTGGGGTTTAGCGGAAGGCTACTCGTTGATGATGGGCGGCCAGAAAGACATTGTGGCGGCCCTCAATCCCATCTTCGAGACTTTGGCACCGGCTAAAGACAAAGGTTGGGGCTATGTAGGGCCGCATGGTGCTGGCCATTTCGTCAAGATGGTTCACAACGGTATCGAATACGGCATGATGCAGGCGTATGCCGAAGGTTTTGATCTGTTGCGCAAGAAAAAGGTGATGGACTTTGATTTGCATAGCATCGCCGAGATTTGGCAACACGGCAGTGTGGTGCGCTCGTGGCTGTTGGATTTGACTGAAAGTGCGTTGAAGCAAAATCCGACGCTGGATGGCATCGCTGCGTGGGTACCCGACAGTGGTGAAGGTCGCTGGACAGTTGTCGAGTCGATAGATCTCGACTGCCCGATACCAGTAATCACAGCATCTCTGCAAGCACGCTTCGCCTCGCGCGATCAAGAACCGTTTAGCTACAAGTTGTTGGCGGCCATGCGCAATCAGTTTGGTGGGCATGGCGTAAAGATCAAAGGTTGAGCTATGTCTAACACGATTGTGATCCTTGGCGCATCCGGAGATTTGACGCAACGCAAGCTGGTACCCGCGCTCTACAACCTACAGCGTAAAGGGCGTTTGCCTGTGGGCACCCGTATCGTGGGCTTCGCGCGCCGACCCTACACCCATGATAGTTTTCGCGAACGCATGCGCGGGGGTGTGGAAAAGTTTGGCGGAGGCATAAGCGGTGACCACGCTATGTGGGAAGAATTCGCCGCCAGAATGTTTTATGTACGCGGTGAATTGGACAAACCGGCGGACTTTGTCGCACTGGACAAAACCTTACGTGAGTTGGAGGGTGGGGCGGCCAATCGAGTGTATTACCTTTCGACCTCCCCGGAATACTATGGCCCCGCCACACAAGCGTTGGGCGCAGCTGGTATGGCTGATGAGGTCGATGGTTTTAGACGGGTCATTATTGAGAAACCATTTGGTCACGATCTCGATTCGGCCTTGGCGTTAAACCAGGTGGTGCATAGCGCTTGGGATGAGAAACAGGTCTACCGCATTGACCATTACCTGGGTAAAGAGACGGCGCAGAATATTTTGTTCTTTCGCTTTGCGAACACCCTGTTTGAACCGGTGTGGAACCGAAATTTCGTCGATAACGTGCAGATTACTGTGGCTGAGACGGTGGATGTGGGTCATCGCGCTGGTTACTACGATCAGAGCGGTGTGCTGCGCGATATGTTCCAAAATCACTTGCTGCAATTGTTGGCGCTGGTGGCGATGGAGCCTCCGGCGTCATTCAACGCTAATGCAGTGCGCAACGAAAAAGTGAAGTTGCTGAGTGCCATTCGCGCGCTTGATCTGAACGATGTGGTCCTTGGGCAATATCAGGGCTATCTCGGCACGGAGGGCATCGCGGCAGACTCGCGCACGCCCACCTACGCGGCCCTAAGACTCTACGTGGACAACTGGCGTTGGAAAGGTGTGCCATTCTATCTGCGGTCTGGCAAAGCGCTAAAGGCCAAGACGAGCGAGATCAACATTCAGTTTCAGCGCCCGCCGCATGCGCTGTTTGGCAATGAGCAGAGCGCTTCCGGTGCCGGCACCAGCATGATGCCGAATGCCATCCGCATGTTTATTCAGCCCGATGAAGGCATTCATCTGACGTTCGAAAGCAAGGTGCCTGATAGCACACAGGATTCACGCTCGGTGGACATGCAGTTTCACTTTGGTGATTCATTTGCGATGGATAAGCTGCCTGAGGCTTATGAACGCCTGCAGCTGGATGCACTCTTGGGAGACGCCTCGTTGTTTATTCGCAGCGATGAGATCGAACGTGCTTGGCAATTGATGGATCCGCTGATCAAAGCTAACCTGAAACCCATGAACTATGAGTTGGGTAGTTGGGGGCCAGACGCAGCGACCAAATTGCATGAGCGCGGCGATACGACTTGGGTGCAAGGTCATCGCAAGCAATCATGAACAGGAGCGTCAGTAATGACGCTGACAAAATATGAAAAACCATACAAACGAAATTCTGGGTTGGTATCGAAGCGACAACCCGGGTGTGCTGACTAATCTATACCGCATCATGAACGCTGGACGGCTGGCAGGTACAGGCCGCATGGTCATTTTGCCAGTAGATCAAGGATTTGAGCATGGGCCGGCTCGCAGCTTTGCGGCCAATCCTGCCGCCTATGATCCGCATTATCACTTTCAATTGGCTATTGATTCGGGGTGTAGTGCCTACGCTGCGCCATTGGGGTTTCTAGAGGCAGGCGCTGCCGAATATGCAGGACAGATACCGCTCATTCTCAAACTCAATAACCACGATGTTTTGCAGGACGAGAAAGACCCACTGGGTGCACAAACCGCAAGTGTGAAAGATGCGCTGCGATTGGGTTGCGCTGGCATTGGCTATACGATCTACCCGGGCACTGCCGATCGACGGGTGCAATATGAGCAGATTAGCGAGATCGCACGCGAGGCCAAAGCCAACGGCTTGGTAGTGGTCATCTGGAGTTATGCGCGTGGTGCAGTCATCTCTGCCGAAGGTGAAACCGCCTTGGACGTCATCGCGTATTCGGCCCACATCGCTGCAGAATTGGGCGCACATATCGTTAAAGTGAAACTCCCCAGTGCGAATCTGGAGGTGCCCGCAGCCAAAAAGGCTTATGAGCAATATAACATTCCCCGCAACACGCTGACCGAGCGCGTGCAGCATGTGGTGCAAAGCACCTTTAACCGGAAACGGATTGTCATTTTTTCCGGTGGGGCCAAGAAAGATGACGATCAGACAGTGCTTGATGAAGCCCGCGCTATTCGTGCTGGGGGCGGCTTCGGTTCCATCATTGGGCGTAATGTATTCCAACGTCCCCGTTCAGAAGCACTTGCGTTGCTAGACGGAATCATGCAAATCTACGCGGCTTAGGGCACAGCTGCATCGAAGTATCGGCAAAATCCCGGCTTGTCCGGTGTAGAAAAAATCATGTCAATTGAACAACTTTCGATTAACACCATTCGCACGCTGGCGATGGATGCCGTGCAAATGGCAAACAGCGGACACCCGGGTACGGCCATGGCGCTGGCACCGGTGGTGTATTCCATTTGGCAGAAACACATGCGCTTTGATCCCAGCGATCCAATTTGGCCCAATCGTGATCGTTTTGTGCTGTCGGTTGGGCACGCCAGCATGTTGTTGTACTCGATGCTGCACCTAACCGGCGTGAAGGCGGTCAATGCAAAGTATGAGATCAAAGGTGAGTTGAGCGTGAGCCTGAACGACATCAAACGTTTTCGCCAGCTCGATAGCAAATGTGCCGGTCACCCGGAATATCGCTGGACAAGCGGTGTGGAGACAACGACCGGGCCACTCGGTCAAGGTGTGGCCACTAGTGTCGGCATGGCGATGGCATCGCGTTGGATGGCTAGCTATTTCAATCGCCCGGGCTTCGAGATGTTTGACTACGATGTGTATGCCTTGGCAGGCGACGGCTGCATGATGGAGGGTATTTCATCCGAGGCCGCCTCGCTGGCGGGGCATCTCAAACTCAGCAACTTATGCTGGGTTTATGACAATAACAAGATCACGATTGAGGGCAATACCAGTTGGGCTTTTAGCGAGGATGTCGCGACACGTTTCATTGCTTATGGCTGGAATGTGTTGCGGGTAGGCGATGCCAATGATTTAGATATGCTGGCGCGTGCCTTTCATTCATTTAAGAAAGAGACCGAACGCCCGACGCTGATTATTGTCGACAGCCATATCGCGTATGGCGCGCCCAACAAGCAAGACACTCACGGTGCACACGGCGAGCCATTGGGCGAAGAGGAAATTCGCCTGACCAAACGCAACTATGGTTGGCCCGAAGACGCTAAGTTTTTGGTGCCACCGGAGGTGCCTCAACATTTCGCAGAAGGGATGGGTGCGCGTGGAGCAGCGTTGCGCGCGGCATGGCTAGCACAGTTTGAGGAGTATAAGAAACACTATCCGGAGCTGGCCGATCATCTCTTTAAGATGCAGCATCGCCAGTTACCAGATGGATGGGACAAGGATCTGCCAACCTTTGCAACCGATGACAAGGGCGTGGCGGGACGCGACGCCAGCGCAAAGGTGTTGAATGGGTTAGCGAAAAATCTGCCTTGGTTGCTGGGTGGTTCAGCGGACTTGGCCCCTTCTACCAAAACACGCCTTACTTTTGATGGTGCTGGTGACTTCACCCCGGAACGCAGTGGCCGTAATCTGCACTTTGGCATTCGGGAGCACGCGATGGGCGCGATCTTAAACGGCCTCTCGCTGAGTAAGGTGCGCCCATTTGGCAGCGGCTTTCTCATCTTCTCGGATTACGCTAAAGCCCCGATCCGATTGAGCGCCTTGATGGAGATACCCACGATTCACATCTTCACCCACGACAGTATCGGGGTGGGCGAGGACGGGCCAACCCATCAGCCAGTTGAGCAGTTGATCTCATTGCGCGCTGTACCGGGTTTGATCGTGTTGCGCCCGGGCGATGCGAATGAAGTAGTGGAAGCGTGGAAGTTGATTGCGCAGATGAAGCACGAACCAGTGGCCCTAATTTTGTCACGCCAGGCGATGCCGACCCTGGATCGGACAGTCTTTGCATCGGCGGCAGGCTTGGCGCAGGGCGCGTATGTTTTGGCGGATGTGGGTAACGGCCAACCAGATGTGATTCTGATGGCAAATGGTACGGAAGTGGGGTTGATCGTGGCGGCTTACGAGCAACTCAAACGGGAAGGCATCCATGCGCGTGCGGTATCTATGCCTTCATGGGAGCTGTTTGAGCAACAAGATCAGGCCTACAAGGACAGCGTGTTGCCGCCGAGCGTGACCGCACGTGTGAGCGTAGAGCAGGCCAGCACCATGGGCTGGGAGCGCTATGTTGGGTTGCGGGGCAAGGCGATAGGCATGACCACGTTTGGTTCATCGGCCCCGTTGAAAGAGTTGCAGAAAAAATTCGGATTCTTACCGGAATTAGTCGTGGCTGCGGCGAAAGAAGTGATCGGGAAGTGAGCATCAAGAAGTAAACATCAAACCGTGATCAGTAACAAGGAATCAAATTATGTCCACAGAGCAAGAGCGATTGAAGAGTAAACAGCATAATTGGCGGCGTTGGGGGCCTTATGTAAGTGATCGTGCTTGGGGCACGGTGCGTGAGGATTACAGCACGCATGGCGAAGCGTGGGGTTACTTTCCACACGATCACGCCCGCTCGCGCGCCTACCGCTGGAACGAGGATGGTCTGGCTGGCATCTGCGATGAATCCCAACATCTGTGCTTTGCTCTGGCTCTGTGGAATGGCAAAGACCCCATCCTAAAAGAGCGGTTGTTTGGTCTGACCGGCCCGGAGGGCAATCATGGCGAAGATGTGAAGGAGTGCTATTTTTATTTGGATAACACACCCACGCACGCTTATATGAAGATGCTCTACAAGTACCCGCAGGCTGAATTTCCATACCGCCAACTGGTTGAGGAAAACAAACGTCGGGGCAAGCATGATCCGGAGTTCGAACTAATCGATAGCGGTGTGTTTGATGGCAACCGCTACTTTGATGTGTTTGTGGAATATGCAAAAGTAGGCACGGACGACATCCTGATCAAAATCACTGCGGCCAATCGCGGGCCAGAAGCAGCCAAGATTTGGTTATTGCCTACTTTGTGGTTTCGCAACACCTGGAGTTGGGGAAGGGATGACCGTAAGCCCACCATCACTGATAGTCACATCACGTGCGAGAAAGGGGTGTTTACACCGGTGATGAAGGCGACGCACCATGCGTTGGGTGAGTATCAGCTTGTGTGCGAGGCGGCTGATGAATTGCTGTTCACTAACAATGAGACCAATGTGCGTCGGTTATATGATGCCCCAAACCCGACACCGCATGTGAAGGACGCTTTCCATGAGTATGTCATCTTTAATAACAAGGGCATGGTGAACCCACTGCGGGAGGGGACAAAGGCAGCCGCAATGTATTTGCGCGAAGTCCCTGCTGGCGGCGAGGTTACGATTCGCCTCCGTCTCACCAACAGTCACGTTGGGACACACGCCCAGACCGGGCCGACGCCAGTGCTGTTCGACGACTTTGATAAGCATGTTGCGCAGCGCAAACAAGAGGCGGATGCGTTTTATGACCAGTTGCAAGCGCGGACGGCAGATGACGAAAAATGGACGACTCGTGCGACTGAGATCAGTAAAGATCTAAAGCAAATTCAACGTCAAGCATTTGCAGGGATGTTGTGGAGCAAACAGTTCTACCACTATGACATGCCAATGTGGTTGAAAGGTGATCCAGCCCAACCACCGCCACCCTCAGAACGGAAGCGCGGGCGTAACCGCGAGTGGACCCATCTTAACAATTCCGATGTGATGTCGATGCCAGACAAATGGGAATACCCCTGGTATGCCGCATGGGACTTGGCGTTTCATTGTATTCCGCTCGCCATGATCGATGCTGAGTTTGCTAAGGGCCAACTGGATTTGCTAACGCGCGAGTGGTATCAGCACCCTAATGGGCAGATACCGGCGTATGAATGGGCGTTTGGGGACGTGAATCCACCGGTGTTGGGTTGGGCGGCTTGGCGTGTGTTTCAAATTGATCGCAAGCAGCGTCGCGAACTTAATCCAGACGACAAAGGGGATACCCGTTTTCTGGAGCGAGTTTTTCACAAGCTTCTGCTGAACTTTACGTGGTGGGTGAATCGAAAAGACTTTGAAGGCAACAACGTTTTTCAAGGTGGCTTTTTGGGCTTGGACAACATCGGCGTGTTTGATCGCAGCGCACCGCTGCCGACCGGGGGCCACATTGAACAAAGCGATGGGACCAGCTGGATGGGCATGTATTCGCTGAACCTAATGAAAATTGCGCTGGAGTTGGCACAGCACAACCCAGTCTATGAAAACATTGCCACCAAGTTCTTCGAGCACTTTCTCTATATTGCCGAAGCCATGAACAATATCAGTGGCGACGGCATCGCATTGTGGAATGAAGAAGACGAGTTTTTTTACGATGTATTGCATCTGCCCGACGGTGAAGAGTTCCCACTAAAGGTGCGGTCGATGGTTGGGTTGATTCCGCTGTTTGCGGTAGAGACAATCGATCCAGAATTGTTAGAGAAGATGCCGGGGTTTAGGGGACGGCTGGAGTGGTTCTTAAATTATCGACCCGATTTGGCTAAATTGATCTCGCGTTGGCAAGAACCCGGCATAGGTGAGCGGCGGTTGATTGCGCTGACGCGTGGGCATCGTATGAAGCGCCTGCTCAAACGCATGCTCGATCCGAATGAATTTTTGAGCGACTATGGCGTGCGCGCGTTGAGCAAAATTCACGAGACGGAGCCGTATGAGTTGCACGCCAATGGCATGGCGAATATGGTGCGCTACGAGCCGGGCGAGTCGCGCAGTGGTTTGTTTGGTGGAAATTCCAATTGGCGTGGGCCGAT
This sequence comes from Chloroflexota bacterium, assembly GCA_031392845.1. GTDB lineage: Bacteria > Chloroflexota > Anaerolineae > J036 > Brachytrichaceae > JANMVQ01. Next base: position 24 of record JANMVQ010000260.1, on the reverse strand, counting down.
CTGGTTTCCAGTCAACTATTTGCT
>JANMVQ010000224.1:0-6963 GCA_031392845.1 Chloroflexota bacterium | reverse complement strand
CTGCGCCCTGGAAATTCTCCACATCGCTCTTCACGATGCGTCCTTCGGGACCGCTACCTTTGATGAGGCGCAGATCAAGGCCGCGCTCTTCGGCCATACGCTTGGCGATGGGTGTGGCAATGATGCGACCGTTGTCGCTTGCGACCGGAGCAGCGGCCGCTGGCACGGGAGTCGCCACGGGTGTTGCGGGTGCCTGAGGTATCGATTGTGCCGCAGCGGGTGCGCCCACGACCTCTCCAGGCTGGCCAATCACGCCAATCGTACTTCCGACCGGCGCTTTACCACCTGCAGGCACCAGAATCTTAAGGAGCGTGCCCGTTTCAAAGGCCTCATATTCAACGGTAGTCTTATCGGTCTCAATTTCGGCGATCGGATCGCCTTTCTTGACCGCATCGCCTTCTTTTTTCAGCCAGTTGGCAATCACGCCTTCTTCCATATCGCCCAGTTTGGGCATTGTTATATTTTTAGCCATATTAGTACTGATTTGCCATCATCGCCTTAACCGCTGCAATCACATCATCGGCAAACGGCAGCGTGGCGCGTTCTAGGTTTTTGGCGTAAGGCATCGGCACTTCCAAGCCGGCCACGCGTGCGATGGGCGCATCGAGGTAATTAAAGGCATGATCCTGCAATGACGCAACCAGCTCTGCGCCCAGACCGACCCCGCGCATGTCTTCTTCGACAATGATGCAACGATTCGTCTTTTTGATCGAGTCGATGGCCAACGATAGATCGAGCGGACGCAATGTGCGCAGATCGACAATCTCCAACTCGATGCCTTCTTGTGCCAGCTTGGTTGCGGCCTTCAGGCTCTCTATCACCATGCGACCCCAAGTCACAATGGTCAGGTGATTGCCTCGGCGCTTGTAATCGCTCACCCCGATCGGGATGAGATATTCGCTGTCCGGGACTTCACCCTTGGTGCTGTAAAGCTGCAAGTGCTCCAGAAACACAACCGGGTCGTCGTCGCGAATGGCGGTCTTGAGCAAGCCTTTGGCATCATATGGCGTTGAAGGCGAGACCACCTTGATGCCAGGAATCGAGGCTAGCCAGTTGTCAAAGTTCTGCGAATGGGTGGCGGCGGTACGTCCATGGCCGTTGGGGGTGCGGATAACCATCGGCACTTTGATCGTGCCATTGAACATGTGGTGCTGTTTGGCGGCATGATTCACCAACTGATCCCATGCTGGCAACAAGAAGTTGACCGTCATGATCTCGACAACTGGCCGCAATCCACCCATGGCCGCGCCGATGCCCACACCAACAATGCCTTCCTCGGCAATCGGTGTGTCAGTCACTCGCCCTGGGAATTCTTTGGCCAATCCAGTGGTCACGCCATAAGCGCCGCCACCGGCATACGCCACAATGTCTTCGCCCCACATCACAATCATGGGGTCACGCTGCATTTCCTCACGCAAGGCCCGTTTTAGGGCTTCTCGGTATTGTATTTCTGCCATCTCTGTAAAGTAATGAGTGCTTAGTCCTAAGTGCTCAGTAAGACACATTAAGGACAAAACACTGCTAGTGCGTTCCGTTCGCCGTAATCGCTGGGCGAATAAGTGTGCCACCGATTTGCATATTGGCCACCGGATCGGCGTAGATGTGTTTCCACAGGGTGTCCATGCTTGGTTCTGGGCTGTTTTCGGCAAATTCCACTGCGGCTTCGACCACAGTATTCACCTCAGCCTCAATCCGATCAAAATCGGCCTGGGTGGCTTTTTTGCCGCCGACCAGCACCTCGGCAAAACGCGTAATCGGGTCGTTGTGCTTGGCTTCCGCCACTTCGGCTTTGCTGCGCTGGACATCTGGGTCACGCTGGGAGTGGCCACGATAGCGATAAGTCTTGACTTCCAAAAAGTAGGGGCCTTGGCCGTTACGGGCATGATCAGCAGCACGACAAACGGCCTCACGGACGGCCATCACGTCGGCGCCATCTTCGACAATTTCTTTGGCCATGCCGTAGCCGTCAGCCTTGCGAGCGATGTCTGCCGATGGGCTGTGACTCAGAATCGGCGTGCCCATGGCGAATTGGTTGTTCTCGACCAGAAACACGATCGGGCATTTCCACACTTGCGCCCAGTTTAGGGCGGCATGGAATGTGCCAATGTTGGTGGAACCATCGCCCATAACGCACAAGCTAATCCGCCCGGTTTTTTGATATTGTGAAGCATAAGCCATACCTACCGCCATGGGCAAGTGCCCACCGACGACAGCATAGCCGCCCCAGTAATGTCTGCTGACATCGTGCAAGTGCATGGAACCACCGCGTCCACCTGCCGTGCCGCCTGCTCGACCATACAGTTCGGCCATGACGGTACCGGGGTCAATGCCACGCATCAGAGCGTAGCCATGGTCGCGATAGTGAGTGAACAAATCATCGTCTGGGTTGAGGGCCGAAATCACCCCCGCTGCAATCGCTTCCTGGCCATTGTAGAGGTGAAGAAAACCATCGATCTTCCCGGCGGCGTACATTTCAGCAGATTTATCCTCGAACGCGCGTGTCAAGAGCATCTGCTTGTACAGGTTTAGCAAACTGTCTTTGTCCATTATTGAATTATTGAAATTATTGAAATCGTTGAAATTTTCGAAATAAGATCTCGAGAAACTAAGGGTTCAAACTGGGAGCTACCCTCCCCAGAATACAAAACAACTCGCCGCTGTAAAGTCACGGATAGACGTGATGCGATTCAGGCGCAAGAGAGTTGTTACAAAACTGTTTCACTGTCCGTGTATTTTACGCCATAGGTAGTTTTTGTCACGGTGACGTTAAGGGTTTTTGGGTGTCTTATACTTTGTCCTTGTGAAAAAATCTAAATATGTAAATTCTCAGATTTGGATCGTCGCAGCCCTCACGTTTGGACTGTTATTGGTGGGCTGCGGTGACGACACAGTGCCTGCATCGACGGTTGCACCTAATCCGACTCCTGAATCAGCCAGGGCGACCGATACACCCTTGCCGGTGGTCACATCCGTCAAAGTGTCTATCCCGGCAGTGACCAGTGGCGACAGTCGCAAGCCGCTTAACTCACCGCTCAATTCGCCTATTCAGACGCAGACCGTTGGAGGCGACGTTTCGCCCAAGCAGCGCAGTGTGTGGAACACCACGGTCGGCACCGACAACATGACTGGTGACTGCAAAGCTTCTGTGTTGCCAGCATACGGCCTGGTGCAGATCACTCCGAATTTGGCAGCCAAATCGTTAACCTGGAAAAATCAGGAGCCTGAACCTTACACGCTGCAAGCCAGCGCCCCCAATCAATTTCAATATGTTGGGCCGACTGTTACAAAGGATGGAACTGTGACAATGACGGTGACCTTTACTGACGACAAGAACTTCAGCATGACCCGCGATTTTGTTGCCACCAATGCGCCCGGCTGCAACCACCATCATGATTATGTGGGCGTTTTTCAGTGGAACAAATAACCTTTAGAAATTCAAAATTAAAAAGGCTAAATTAAAAAAACGGCTGCGACTTATAGTTTTTTAATTTTTAATTCTGCCTTTTTAATTTCTACAAAAGACATGAACGAGATTATCTCCACCCCCCTTGCCGGATACATCGCCGGCACGATCTTGAAACAGCCGAAGCGCGTGATTAAGCCCGACGAAAAGTTGATTTCTAGCGGGTTGATCGATTCTTTTCACTTGGTCGACCTGGGCCTGTTTGTCGAAGACGAATTTGGTGTGCGCATCGACGATAGCGAGCTAAATGCCGACATGTTTGATACTTTGACGCAATTGGTGACGCTGATCGAGAGCAGGAAATAATGAAATTGAGAATTGAGAATTAAGAATTGTGAAAATAGGTGTTACACACGTTTTCATAATTCATAATTCATAATTCATGATTCATAATTGCTTACTCTTCCTCAGTCCCTGCGCGCCAGCTATGAGCAAACTCCGGACCGTTTGGCCCTGCGCTTGCTATTTGCCAAGCAGCCAGATATAGAAATTAGCTATCGCGACTTGATCGAGAAAAGCGCTGGGTTTGCGCAGCGCTATGCCGAGGCGGGCGTGCGCCCAGGCGAGATCGTCATCATTATTTTGCAGCATGGCGAAGCATTGATTTACGCCTTTTGGGGCGCAGTCTTACATGGTGCGGTCCCTAGCCTGCTGCCATGGCTGACCGAAAAGCTTTCGCCCGAAAAGTATCGTGAAGACCTGGCCGCCTTGGTCGGACTGACCCAACCCGCCGCCATCGTGACGTATACGGAGTTTGAAGGGGATGTGCGTGAGGCGTTAAGCGAAGGGCGTGAAGCGAGGGGCGAGGGGCGTCGCGACGAGGTAAATTGCCCTTCGCCTTTCGCCCTTCGCCCTTCGCTCCTCATCGCGTCCACCACGCCCGCCCTCGTCCCCGATTGGCAGATGTTGAGCGGGATGCAGCGCACGCTGGATGATCTGGTGTTATTACAACATTCGTCGGGCAGCACTGGGCTGCAAAAAGGCGTGGCGCTTTCGAACGGTGCGGTGCAGCGGCAATTGGATGCCTATGCCACGGCGATTGCGTTGACCGAAAATGATGTGATCGTTAGTTGGCTGCCGTTGTATCACGACATGGGGCTGATCGCCTCGCTTCTCATGCCGGTGCTGCGGCGCGTGCCGGTGCTACTGCTATCGCCGTTTGATTGGGTGCGCGCGCCGGTGAAATTGCTGCACGTGATTTCGGCGCACAAAGGCACCTTAACCTGGCTGCCCAATTTTGCCTTCAACTTTATGGCCCAGAAAATCCGCGACCGCGACCTGGCCGATGTGCATCTTGATTCAATGCGCATGTTTGTGAACTGCTCGGAGCCCACGTTTGTGGCCAGCCATCACGCCTTTGCTCAGCGTTTTGCCGCATACGGTGTGCGCCCAGACATGCTGAGTACGTGTTATGCAATGGCCGAGAATGTGTTTGCCGTGACGCACGGGCCAGCGGGCAGTGGGCAGGAGGCAAAAGGCAGCGGGGCGTTGCTTTCGGCGGGTAGGCCATTGGCAAATGTTCGGCTGCGGATTATCGATGCTGAACGGCGTGAGGTAGCGGTTGGGGTGACCGGCGAAATTGTTTTGCAAAGTGACTGCATGTTGAGCGAGTATTACCATCGCCCGGATGCCACTGCATTGGCTTTGCAAGGTGGCTGGTACTTCACTGGCGATTTAGGCTATCTCGATGGGCAGACTGGCGAGTTATTCGTGACTGGGCGCAAAAAAGACTTGATCATTGTGGGAGGCAAAAATGTTTATCCACAAGATTTGGAACGTTTGGCCGACGTAGTGCCCGGCGTGCATGCCGGTCGCACGGTCGCGTTCGGCGTGTTGGATGAGGCGGCTGGCACCGAGGATGTGATCTTGTTGGTCGAGAGCGATGTGACTGACGAAGAGGCGCAACAAGCACTGGCCCTAGCTGTACGCCAGCACATTACGAAAAATAGTGACGTGGCCGTGCGGGTGGTTGAGATCGTCGCCCCTGGCTCGCTCCTCAAAACCAGCAGTGGCAAGATCGCCCGAAGCGCCAATCGGGAGCGCTACTTGGCGGGGAGCGAGGGTGATGAGGTGAAGGGGTGAACGTGTGATGAGGTGAACGGGATGAATGGGATGAACGGGATGAACGGGATGAAAATTTAACCTCTTCTCCCCTTCATCCTCTTCACCCCTTCATCCTCTTCATCCTCTTCATCCCCTCTTCACCCCCGCAGTGCCGCAACAACAAGACAGCCCCATCCTGCGATCAAAGCGACGCCGCCAATGGGGGTGACGGCGCCCAACCAGCGGATGCCGGTGACGCTGAGGATATACAAACTGCCGGAGAAGATGAGGATACCAACGACGAACAGCCAGCCGGCGGCAGTCGTCAACCCACCTGGCCAGCGAGTGATCGCCCACGCCACGGCCAGCAACCCCACGGCGTGATACATCTGATAACGTACGCCGGTTTCGAAATTGGCTAGCATATCGGGCGACAGGGTGCCCTTTAGTCCATGTGCGCCAAATGCGCCCAACGCTACGCCCAGCAGGCCAAAGGCTGCGCCAAGCGCAAAGAATGTCTTTTCCATAACCTGCACTCTACTGCCAAATGGCTCACGCACCAGTGCGGAATATCAGCTTTTCTGGCTCTCCCGCGTTTAGCGGGAAATAGCGTTGTCATGCTGAGTGAAGCGAACCGAAGGTCCCAATGGCGAATCGTGCGCAATTTACGTGTCGGGGACCTTCGGCCCACTGCGTTCGGAATGACAAATTTCCCGTCAAAGCCGGTAGAGCCGTTAATAATTGACGAATCCTCACAGACAACTCAAAAATATGGCACGATAATTGACTCGACGCATTGCACGCGTTTTTTGTTTGCGATGTCTGATGAAATTAGGAGTAACCAATGACTGCAATTCCAGAAACATTTATCGATTTGTTTAGCCGTGAAAAGAAAGCCTTTGCTCATGTCGCCACCGTCATGGCCGATGGCAGCCCACAACTCACCCCGGTTTGGTTTGACTACGATGGGCAATCGATCATCATCAATACTGCTGCCGGCCGCGTGAAGCACAAAACTATGCAGCTAGGCACGAAAATCGCTGTTGAGATTAGCGATCCGGAGAATCCCTATCGCTATATTCAAGTACGCGGCGCAGTGTCCGACATCACTGAAACTAATGGTGATGCCGTTATTGACAGCTTGGCCAAGAAATACCTGGGTGTCGACAGCTATCCCTACCGCAAAGCAGGCGAGCAGCGCGTGACCTATCATATTTCGACGGATCATATTCAGATCAACGGCTAATTGATTTCCCATATAAAGTTGACTTATTCAACCCTCCCGGTCTCATACCCACCTTTCGCTAAAGGAGACCTGTCAGAAAATCGAATATTTCGATGATGAAAATCAATGAAAAACCCTTGTTTTCCCGTGTCATCACGTAATCAACGCAACGGCGACCAGCTTGCTCTCATTTTGAGAAGCATCGAGGGCTATTTCTAGTGGCCGATTGAAG
>JANMVQ010000203.1:0-2799 GCA_031392845.1 Chloroflexota bacterium | reverse complement strand
AGAAATTCTCGTGACCGAAGTGCTTACCAATTATTTGGAGCGGCTTGAGGTCAGTTGCAAAGATAGCGAGAGAGCCGCTTATGCTGCAATTCCGCTTTCGGAATTTTTCATGGGGAAATCTTTGGCGGATGCACCTGCTCTTTGCGAAGGATTTAGAATTTGGCGCAAAGCATCTCCAAGCACAGTGCGCCGTGATCTCGGCATTTTGCAGAGCGCCATCAAGAGCGCGCTGGATGCGCAAGTGATTACACGGCACGTATCTATTACCCGCCCGCCTGAGTCGCCACCGCGCGAGCGTTGGCTTGCGCGGCAAGAAGCAGCGATGCTGCTAGCGGGTGATTTGGTATTTTCGCCAATCCTTTTTGACATCAGCAGTCGGCAACCCTTGAAGTGGAAGCGCACATCGCGTCCCCAATATCATTTGGCGCTGTTCATCCTCATTGGTCTCTACACTGGCAGACGCAAGGAGGCGATCTTGTCGCTTCGCTGGCCGAAGGTCGATCTTGTTCGTCGCAAAATTGACTTCAGGAGAGATGGTCTCGCCGAGACCAAAAAGAAACGTGGGCAATGCGCCATACCTTCACGCTTGCTGCCGCATCTCACGCGTGCGCGAAAGTTGGAGTTTGATATCGGTCACGTTATCTGTTGGGGCGGCAAACCTGTTGCAGAGATCAAGACCGCATTCAACAATGCGGTTGACCGCGTCTATCTGAAAAATGTTTCGCCTCACACGCTGAAGCACACGGCAGCCACTTGGCTGATGCAATCAGGCAAGGACCCCTTCAAGATTTCAGATTTTCTGGCGACAAGCGTTCCAACTCTGCTGAAACATTATGGCCACCACAATCCAGATCATCAATTTGAGATCGCGGAGGCTATCAGTGCACGGCCTAATCGTGTTCGGAAATTGCGATGATATTAGCGGTATTTCAATATTGATTGCGTAAAATATCAAAATATGATACTTTACGCATATGAAAGTTGACTCCCGATTAAGCGCCAGAGACTACATAGCCCGAATGGCTGGCAGCGGACACTATCACTTTACTTCCGAAGAAGCGCAATCCGCTTTGGGTGTTTCTGCTGACGCTGCCAAACTCGCGCTAAACCGCCTTACCAAACAAGGCCAACTCGCATCACCAGCGCGAGGCTTTTACGTTATCGTCCCGCCAGAATACCGCTCTCTGGGCTGTCTGCCCGCCGACCAGTTCATTCCAGCCCTCATGAAGCGGCTGGGCTTGTCCTACTACACGGGCCTGCTCTCTGCTGCACAATATCACGGTGCTGCTCATCACCGCCCGCAAGAGTATCAAGTGATGGTGGCAAAATCACGCCGCCCTATCGTCTGTGGTGCGGTACGCGTAGCCTTCGCCGTGCGCAAGAATATCCGCGCGATCCCGCTGCAGAGTTTCAACACCCCGCGCGGCACTGTTCTCGTCTCGACGCCTGAGGCGACGGCCATTGATCTTGTCGGCTATTACAACCATGTCGGTGGCATTGATCAGGTGGCGACGATTCTCAGTGAACTTTCCGACACACTCGAGCCCGACAAGCTCGTAGTAGCAGCGCAGACAGCGCCAGTCCCGTGGGCACAGCGGCTGGGCTACTTGCTGGAGTTGGTGGAAGCAGGAACGCAGGCGCAAGCCCTGAAGGCATATGTGCGGGCAAACGCTCGACAAGCAACGTCCTTACTGCCCTCGGCTGCACATCGAGGTTCCAAACGAGACGAAGGCTGGAAGCTCGACATCAACGCTGACGTGGAGGCCGAGCAATGATCCCGCGCGACTACATCACCGAATGGCGATCACAGGCCTCGTGGGTGCAAGACATTCAGATCGAGCAAGACCTTGTCATCTGCCGCGCTTTGGTCGAAATATTTTCAAATCCTGTGCTTGCTGAAGCGCTGGCTTTTCGCGGTGGGACTGCGCTTTACAAACTCTATCTCAAACCTGCCGCGCGCTATTCTGAAGACATCGACTTGGTGCAGATGCGCGCCGAACCAGCAGGACCAGTGATGGACGCGTTAAGATCTGTCCTCGACCCGTGGTTGGGCGCACCTCGCTGGAAGCAGACCGAAGGCCGTGTCACGTTCGTCTACAGGTTTGCATCGGAAGACGCGCCGCCGATCAACATGAAACTGAAAGTGGAAATCAATTCGCGCGAACATTTTGCGGTGCACGGATTCAAGCGCGTTCCGTTCAGTGTCGCGTCACGCTGGTTCGAAGGCCGCTGCGAGATTCCAACCTATGAACTTGACGAATTGCTCGGCACAAAAATGCGCGCCTTGTATCAGCGCAAGAAAGGCCGCGACCTCTTCGATCTGGCAACAGCTCTTGTGCATGGCGGTGTTGACCCTGCCCGCATTATCAAAACCTTTGCCACCTACATGGAGCATGACGGCCACAACGTCACCCGCGCACTCTTCGAACAGAACATGCATCAGAAACGCACCGACCCACAATTCACCGCCGACATCGGCCCACTTCTGGCAAGCGGATATTCTTGGGACTTCGATGCGGCGGCAGCACTTGTTCAGGCGGCACTCATTGAGCGGCTGCCGGGCGAGCCGTGGCGCGGTGGGTCGTAGTCATGCCAATTGAGATCAAAGACGAGGTGCTGTTCGGCTTACTTCGGCAAGGCGTAATGCATTCCAGCGATCTAGAGCAACACATTTTCAAATAGAATCGGCATTGGGTTCCCAAATCAGTTGGGATGTGATTCAAGGTTTGTGGAGGTAATTTGCCATGCCACAAGCTTTGTCGAACGATTTGCGTAAACGTGTTGTTGGTTTCATTGAAG
>JANMVQ010000164.1:0-2297 GCA_031392845.1 Chloroflexota bacterium | reverse complement strand
GTCGTCGGCGAAGTCCACTACCAGCTCCCGCTCCCCGCCAAAGCGGCGGCGCAGTTCGGCCAACGCGCCATCGAAGAGCAGTTTGCCGTGGTCGATCATCATCACCCGCTCGCACAGCTTTTCAACATCCGAAAGATCATGGGTGGTGAGGATGATTGTCGTGCCGCGCTCGCGGTTGATCTGTTGGATAAACTCACGAATGCGCTCTTTAGCGACCACATCGAGGCCAATCGTGGGTTCATCCAGAAAGACGATATCGGGATCGTGCAACAACGCGGCGGCCAAGTTGGCCCGCATGCGCTGGCCAAGCGAGAGCGCACGCACTGGGGTGTGGATAAACTCGTCGAGCGCCAGAATCTCGCGGAAGTGATTTAGATTTTGGGTGAAGCGATCTGATGGCACTTTGTAGATGTGTTTGAGCAGATCGAACGAATCGATGACTGGCAGATCCCACCACAGAATATCGCGTTGGCCAAAGACTGCGCCGATGCGGGCGACATGCGCCTGTCGCTCGCGCCATGGCACGCGCCCGTTCACGATCACTTCGCCTGAGGAGGGCACCAGAATGCCGGTCAGCATTTTGAGGGTGGTCGATTTGCCTGCCCCATTGGGGCCAAGATAGCCCACTAGTTCACCCGGCTGAATCGCGAAGCTGATCTGGTCGACGGCGGTGATGTTCTTATACTCGCGAGCGAACAGCGCTTGCAAGCCACTGCCTTTGCGGCGCGCAACCGTAAAGACTTTGCAAAGATGGGTGACGGAGATGATTGGGATATTCATAAGTCAAACGTCATGCGTCATGCGTCATGCGTCAAACGTCAAACGTCAAAAGTCAAACGTGATAAATGCATGACGCATGACGTTTGACGATTCACTACTGTTCATGTGCCTGTCCCCTGATAGTGACGCACCCCGATGCGCCACACCCCAAATGCGATCGCCAGCATGCCAAAACCAGCGACGGGCGCAACGAACTGTGCGATAGGCAACAAACCAGTGGGGTCGGCTTTGCCGAAGAAATATAAAGCTGGGTAGTAAATAATCAAGGCGGTGGGAATAACAAACGTGAAGAATCGCTGCATCCATTCTTGATAGATGTGGAGCGGATAGGACATCATGGTGGTGCCGCCATAGGTAAAGACATTGATGATCTCAATCGATTCGGTTGTCCAGAAGCAAAAGGTTGCGCCAATGACAAACAGCGCCCCATAAAAGGCAACCGCGCTGACCCAAACCAGCGGCAGATAGGCTAACTTGGCCCATGTCCAATCAATGTGCGAGAGCGCTAGCCCAAGGCCAAACGCCAGCAAGCTTTGGGCGATGCGGCCCACCCGGCGCATGATGAATTCGGCGCTGAACATCTGCAAGATCAGGCTGAGCGGACGCAATAAAAATTGATCGAACTGCCCTTTGCGGATTTGTTGCCCGAAGTAGCCCGGGTCAAAACCGCTGAAAATCATATCCATCGCGGCGAAGGCTGAGTCCGACAGACCATATACAAAAGCCAACTCGCCAAACGTCCAACCACCCACCGAGCCAAACCGAGTCAGCGCTGCTGCCAACGCAATCAAGTCAATGACGTTGAGAAAGCCTGAGCTCAGTACATCGAGTAGGAACGAGGCACGATATTGCATCTGCGAGCGAACGCGGGCGGAGATTAGCTTGAGATAAAGCTTGAACATATTTACCCGCCTTGAATCACCAGCTTGCGCACGCCTTGGCTCAGCACCCATTGCGCAAGCAGGAGCAACACAATCCCCCAGAATGCCTGCATTGCCAATCGCACGAATAGCAATTCACCTTGGAGCACCCCGGCAAATATTTCGATGGGTGTGTTGACCATCCCTGCAAATGGCAGGAGTTGCATGAGGCGCGCGGCCCAATCGGGAAAGAACGAGATGGGCAATGCAAAGCCCGACAAGATCGTTACGACGCCCATCGACATGCGCATCACCCCCATGGCATCTTGGGTCCAGAATGCGCTCAGGCTGACCAGAAAGCGCCACGCAAAACTGACAAACAACGCCAGTGCCATGGATAGGGTGAACAGGAGCCACTGCGTCAATGAAGCCGGCCAATGTACCGGATACACCAGCGCAAAGAACAGCATAATCGGCAGCCCGCGCATCAGGAGTTGGCCCAGCGCTCGGCCCATATCTTGCGCCCACCAGTACCAGAAGAAGCTGATCGGACGGGCCAGATCGGTGGCGATGTCGCCGCTGCGCACGTTGCGCACCACGTCCCACCAGCCCCATAACCCGATGTAGGCCAGCACGGCCTGAGTGAGCGCCGCAAAG
>JANMVQ010000162.1:0-7500 GCA_031392845.1 Chloroflexota bacterium | reverse complement strand
GCGCCGGGCCGGGTTTGCGGATCTGCTGAACGTTGTGCTTGTTCAAAGGAGCGTACGTCCAGGGTTGGCCTGGGTAGCGAATCTATCTCAGACGGATGGCTCAGCTCGCCTACTGGTTTGCTTTCGTGGCGCACCATCTGCGGCGATTTTGCTGCCGGCTCCTCGAACGCTGTCGGTGTTGCGAACGTGCTATCTATGCTATGTGGCGTATCTGACACGCTCTCGTGCAGGGAACTACGCTGCACCGACGGCGAAGACAATTCAGGTTGTGATGAAATTTCTTGATTTGTTCGCGTTGCCCCTTCTCTATCAGATGGCGACTGGCGGGTTTGTGTCGTTGTCGGATTCAGCGACTGAATCCCCTGCATCTCCGAGGCCTGAAAATTTCCCACTGGATTGGATGCTTGCGCCGGCGACCGGGTTATTGGGGGTTTGGTATTGGAATTAGCAACCTGGTGCTCCGAAGTGCTGCCTGATTCTGTTGTGCCACTACCCACAGCGTCCGCAATGTCTTTTCTCAGTTGTGCGGATTTCCGCTTGGCTTGCAGCAACCGCGGTGTGTGTGCCGGTCTCTGGACTGACGTTGCTTGGGAAGTTGCCGCCGAAGCCATTTGCTGTTCAGCCTGTTGATGAATCGCGAAATCGGTCTCAGGCATTTCGCTACCCTGGATTGGGACTGACGCCGAGGTTGTTGTGGGCGCTGTGGTGAGGGTTGGCGCAAACGAGCGGGTGACAGCAGGCAAAACAGCGGGTGTTGAGGCAGCAATCTCCTTTGTTTTCGGTGCAGCTGCTTGTGGCTGCTTCGTCGGCTGATCCCGTGCGGGAATCATCGTCTTTGCTGGCATCGTTATCAGTCTGTGCTGCTGCGGGTAAAGAGGTGCTTCTGGTGGCGCGGTTGCGCGGCTGTGCAGCCGTGCTCGCTGGCGTGCTGTTTTTCGCCGCTGGGCTTACTTCTTCTACCCGTGAAAAACGCCGAATCGCTCCGGTGTTGGGGCGTGCGACTGGATTGGATGCTAGGGTCGACTTTTCGGTATTGGCTGAATTGCTGATGCTTGCCTGTTCAGTTGTCTCACGTGCTGCTTGAATACGTTGCAGTCGGCTGGGTGTTACAGCGCTCGTTTGCGTGCTCGAAGGCTGGGTAGGCGTGTTGCCTTGCGTGCCCGCGTTGGGCATTTGTGTTTGCAGCCGTGCAATGACATCGGCTGCTGTAAGCATGGGTGCGCTGTCAGCATCTTGGTTTTTTGGACTTGAGTGGGTTGCAGCCTCATTGCCATAGCTGTTTACCAGTGGCATCGCTGTAGATGGGAGTTCATCGCTTGTTTGATCACCCTTCTCGGCTGTCGCGGCCTCGTATTTGGCTGCGATCTTGCGCATGGGCAACCGATTCACCACTCGATCGGTAAAACGCTGCACCAACTCTGGCGACAAGCTGCCCATATCGCCAGCCAGTGATCCATCCTCATTCAGTTGGCGGGCCACACGGCGGCGCAATCGCCGCAGCGGCAGCTCATTCAAGCTCATCGCCAAATGGGCGTGCTCTGTTGGTTGGTGTTGCCGTCGCAGGGCGCGGCGCACCCACGGCGAAAGAGCCGCTTCGGTGCGGCGCATGGCGTGCAAGGCCCTGCGCCCCAGGATGTCAAGGGGGTTTGACGTGTCCATTGGAGATAAAACCAGCGAGAAAATGCTAAAAAGTTGTTATAGCTTGTTTGCGAGCTTGGTGATGCTGCTGACTGCTGCTTTGGGGTTGCCTGTCGCTGCTGCTTTGGCCACTTTGCCGAGATCGCTGAATCCCAGACCCAGCGGGAGTCCTTCCTCGAAGGCCATCTCAATACCGTGATGGGCCAACACAATCGTCTCAACCGCCGTTTGTATAGTGGTGGTGTTCATATCTGGGCCTTGCCACTTCACAGGGAAGGCACTAAAGACGTCCCACTGTTTTACTTTTAGTCCTTCATCGTTACCCAGGATGATCGACATATTCACCCGACTGACATTGCCATCGTAGATACCTTTGCGAAACCACTCGAATAGCTCGCGCGAAAATGAAATACCGCGCTTCAAGGTAATATCCGAATATTTCACCCGGCCTGGGAACTTGTGGACAAAGTCGTTGACACCGCCTTCCTGATACTCCTTGACCTCGCGCTCGAGCGAAATGCCACCGCATTCAAGAAATTTGCCAACGATTAAGCCTTGGATTTCGACATAGAAGCGCCAGCTGTAGCCCGGATCGCGCCCATGTAACCCCAACAAGCTGAGCGCTTCCGCACCTGTGCTGCGCAGTTTGGCGATTTGCTTTGAAACGATTGGCATGCTTACTTCGCATCGACCAAGTTCGAGATTTCGCTCTCCTCGATCGTACCGTTGCCATTCTCGTCATAACCCATCTCCAGATTGCTACCCTGACCTTTCCACTTGCCAAAGTAGAAATACATGTGCTTGCCTGGATCAATATCAACGGTGGTTTCGCCGAGATCAAATGTCTCTACCTTGCCATCGGCATCCAAGCGTGTGATGGAGATGGAAAACTTTGAAGACGCATCAGACGTTGTCTGGAAAGCAAATATGTCTTCCTTCTGATCAAACAATACCGAGATGTCTGTGCCCTTGGCAACCTTCACCGCTTTTAGCGAAAGCTCAAAGTCAGCGCCGGTTTTCTCAATGCCAACGTTAATGGTCGGGCTCTCCTCGGCATCCGTCTTATAGTTGAAGGTGTCGCCGGACCCATCGACAAATAGTTGATCTTCCTGACCGGGCTTCATGTGCAGGTCGTCAATGCTGACATAGAAACCTTTTCCAATCATCGTCAGTGAAGCCGGAGCTTCTGCGGCTTTGTCGTCACCCCATAAATATGCGGTGAAGTCCATGCCAGCTGGCATATTAATCGTCGGTGGCACGTCGCTCACGGTTCCATTAAAGGTCGGCACGATTTTGGCTTCAGGGATCTCATTGACCAGTTTGTCATCTTTGTCGTAGCCAATCTTTCGGCCTTTGCCATCTTCCAGCTCAACATTCACGTAACCCTCTGTGTATATCTCGTTGAACTGCGGTGCTACAGCAGCCAAACCATTGCCGCCTTTGCTACTCGCTGCCACCGCATTGCAAAACTCGCATGGCAGGTTCGTCAGGCGCGGCTCGTTGCGAGCTACAAGCATGGCATGGTTCGGGCTGTCTTTAACACCCTTGTACACATCTGCCGCCACCGACGGGTTGATTGAGGCTTCGTATTCCCATGAATTGGCATTGGTATCAATCGTCATGTGTCGTTCCTGACCGGGATAATTGTTGTCATAGACCATGATCCAAAAAATACCATCGCCTTTATCTTGCACACCATATGCAGTAATGGCATGCCCACCGGTCATGTCGGCTTTGAAAATCCCGACCCGAAAAACATTCTTGGGGCTACTACCGTATTCAGTTTTTAAATAGGTAATTGCGTCAGCGGGTGTTAGTTGTTGCTGCACACCCCAGGTCGGGCCTTGTGTAGCAAACCAGAATGCCAACTCGCGTTGGAGTGCCTCATTACCGGGGATCTGCAAGTCAATCGCCCGCGCGGCCCCGAATTTATTTGGATCAACCACACCACCATAAATCAATTGGCTAAGCACCGCAAAGCCTTCGCAGTGACCGCCATTCATACTGGCGTTTTGCTTCTCCATCCATTGGTTGGCCGGAGGAGTAAGTTGACAAGTGCCATCACTCGCTGGTTGTGCCGCGCAGACACCATCGCCAAACAAACGGCGCATTTCAACATTACTCAAGTTGACGACGGGAAATGTCTCGCCCTGGGGCGTTCGGCCTTCCCCGCCGTAGTTTTCAACTGAAAATCCATCGACTTCCGGGCGAAATCCGGTATTCACCACCCACTGTTCCGATGATGCAGAACCCAACACTGGGGCCTTCACGGGAGCAGTGGCTTCAACAAGGGTTGGTGCGGCAGTTGCAACGGGCATACTTGTCGCAGCAGGAGCAGCTGGCGAAGCTGGCACGACTGCACCCTCGGTCGCAACCGGTGCAGCGCCCCCGCAAGCGCTCAATAATAAGCCCAACGCCAAACTAGAACCCATTACTAAATTTCTTTTTGATTTCATTCTTTGTCCTCGTAGTATTTGCTACTGTGTTGACCAAAACCTAATATTGATGATTGACCTTTATCGGCGCTCGCGCTCGCGCCGTAATTCTTGTTTCATCAACTCAAGTAGCTTCTTCGCTAGTGCGTCAAGATCGACTTCCTCAACCCAATCTTGCGTTCCTACTTGATTGCCGTTGTCGGGAGAGGATGGTGTGTCGTTTGGCATCTGACGCTTACTCTTCGACTCCATCGCCATTTAACCTGCGATTAATATTCGCCACCTGATTCACCCACTCGCGCCGTTCGTGATGTTCCAAATTCAGAATATCCTGACGCTCCCAGTGAAAGTGATAGGCAATGTAGGCTACCTCCTCATGCAGGTGGTCCTGGGGGTAGCCTACGATCCCCCCATTTCGACCAGATCCACCTCATGTTCCTGCTGACAATGCGGACAAGCCACCATCAGGGCTGTTTTGCCTTCCTCATTGATTTGGCGATACAGCGCTTGCAAATAGGCCAGGTCGGCGGCAAAAAGATTTTCGATCACGTTGGTGGTAATTGCCGGCAGTGTGCCTAGCTGGGTGATCACTCGCGAGAGCAACACGATTGCCAGATAAGCCTGGTTGGTGCGTACACGTAGGTCGCGTAACGGTGCGATCTCATCCATCGCCGTAGCCATCCGCATGACGCCCTGTTTGTGTCGCTCGCCACCCTGATCTAGAAAGCCAATCGGCAAGGTAAATTCGAATTCGGTTTGCATCAAATCAGTAGAAAGTAGAAAGTGCAAAGTAAAAAGTAATTTGACTTATTACTTTGCACTTTTCATTCTTCTTAGACCTTCGCCCGCTTCATCCCTTCATGCACGAGCCCGATTTCTTCGATGCCGATCTCGTTGCTGTCGGATTTAACAGAGGGGCCGGTAACTTTGGATGGCCAGGCGTTGACAAAGTCCCAGCGCGCAGCATCCGCATAATTGCGATCCATCATGATAATGGAGCAATTCATACGGGCATCCTTCATCTTGCCTTCTTCTACAAGCTGGCGCCACTCCCATACTTGCAGGTTGTCGGTGATGCCGCGCTTTAGGGCCACATCTTGCCACTTCAAACGACCGGGGATCTTTTGGATCACCTCGTGGCCATCATTTGTGACGACTTTGTGCTCGATGATTTCATGCTCTGACCCGATGCCGCTGACTTCGGAGAAATACCCAGTGATTTTGCCGCCTACTTCAAGGCGGAATTGAAACCCAACAAGTGGGTCGGTCTCGCGTCCTGATCCTTTTGCCATTTTGAATATCCTTTTTGGTAGCTGGTTGCTAGTCGCTGGTTATTAGTTGCCGATAACCAGCGACCAACGACTAACCACCAAACTAAGCTTCTGCTCCTGCTGCCCATTGGCTGATGCGGAAGATCACAAATTCTGCGGGTTTGACTGGTGCCATGCCAATCTCGATGATCAAGCGACCCAGGTCGCGCGAGTCGGATGGGTTGTTCTCTGCGTCGCATTTCACAAAGAAGGCTTCGGATGGCGATAGGCCAAATAGTGCGCCGTCGCGCCAAACGTTGGTCAGGAACGCACTCACATCGCGGCGCACCCGTCCCCACAACCGAGGATCGTTGGGCTCAAACACCACCCATTGCGTGCCGCGCTCAATCGACTTCTCGACAAAGTTAAACAAGCGGCGAACGTTGATATAGCGCCAGCTGGCATTGCTGCTGAGGGTGCGTGCGCCCCAGACTCGGATGCCCATGCCCGGGAAGGACCGCACGCAGTTAATACCGTTCGGATTCAATACATCCTGCTCGCCCTTGCTGACGTTGTAGGTCAGACCGGTTGCACCCAGCACAATCTCGTTGGCTGGGGCTTTGTGCACCCCGCGGGTGTTATCGCTGCGCGCCCAAACGCCGGCAATGTGGCCTGAGGGTGGGAGTGAAACGGTCTTGTTCGTGCTGGGGTCGGTGACCTCCAGCCACGGGTAATACAGCGCGGCATAGCTGGAATCGTATCCGGCGATGTCCATGCGCCATTTCTTCATCTGCTGTGGGGTCAGGTTGGGCGGTGCATCCAGAATGGCCACCCGGTCTTGCATACGCTCGCAGTGGGGAATAATCATTGTCTGCACGGCTTTTACGCCATCGAGATCCATCTTCTGCCCAGGCATGGTGGTCATCAGATCGGGTATCACCACCATGGTGATGTCGTCGATGGCTTCCAAGCCTTCGATCCCGGTGCGCTCGGTTACTTCGCCCTTGAAGTCGCTCAGTTGGGCCGGGGCCAACACCTGTGATCCCAACGACAGCGACTGCTGCTGATCGCGCGGCAATGCAGCTGGCAGGTCGGCAGCATCCGCCAGATCGGCCATCTCGTCGGCCACTAGAATGTCGACCAATTGCGAGAACTTGTTGTCTTTGACCGCCACTGCGATGGCTTTGCTGCCATCTTCACGCTCGACCTGACGCAAGCCCACACCACGTAGGGTTTCCTGGAGCTGCCAGCCGCCGTTCATCTTCTCTCTTTCAATGATCAGGTTAACGGTGGGTGCGGGCGCAGCTGTACTAGATGCAGTAGTCGTTGGGGCCGGTTCGGTGCCTTTAGCGGCCCCTTTGGTAGTGCTGCTAGCAGCAGGTTCGGGCAACGCTGTCGGCTCCACTCGCACACGTAATCGCAAGCCGTCCAGACCAGCCAACTTGGCCCGCACAACAAGGCTGGGTTTGCCATCGGCATTGATGAGTTGTGCCTGTGCGCGCGGAATACTCTTCACACTTAGTACATAGCAGCGTGAACCCCCATTTTGGAAGTAGCCATAGATTGATAGCGGCATCTTTGCCCCTTCGACAAAGTTGCCAAAGGTCTCAACATATTGGCCCCAGCTGGTGACCAATACCGGGCGATTCAGCATATCGCGATGGATGAGTTCGCCATCAATGCGTTCGGTCATACTGGCTTTTTCACTAAAGCCAATAAACACCGCCATGGCGGTTCCTACGCCTTCAATGGGCTTGGGGCCTTTGTCTACTTCTTCGACGTATACACCGGGGGATAAATATTCTGGCATGTTGTTTTCGGTCTCCTTACTTGTTCAAATGAAATAGAGAGATAGTGACTAGATTGAGAGATTGAGAGATTGAGAGATTAAGAGATTAAGAGATTGAGAGATTGAGAGATTGAGGAATTAAGAGACTAACTAAGCTGTGATCGCAGATCGATGCTGCGTACCAACGGTAGATTGGTCACAGGTTCATACGGATTCATTGCAATGCCGACCTGGCAGACAATGACTGGGCGTAGCTCATTGCCCATAACGCCCCATAATTCTGTCGGGCGTTCCAACGAGTTGCTTTGAGCCACTTCGATGTTTGCCCGCATCGACTCATCCTGAAAAATCTCTGGCAAAAGATCATCAGGCAGAATTGGGTTGCGGA
>JANMVQ010000156.1:0-28830 GCA_031392845.1 Chloroflexota bacterium | reverse complement strand
TGGGCATCGGGCAAGTGACACACGATGCCGTGCGTCGCATGCAGGTGTTTTGAGTGTTGCGAAGTCATATTCGAATTTAGATGCTTCGCAATTGATAACTATTCGACAGAAATTGTCAACTGGAGTGGATAGAAATCATAGATGGATCAACGAACAGCGTTCAGCAACTTCAAGTAGTCGCGTGCCAAGCGCAGATCTTCAAGTGCTTCAATCGAATCGCAAGGGGGGGCAATCTCACCGCGAATCGCGCGCACAAAATTGATGGCTTGCTGACGCATGGCATGAACCCAAGGCATTTGCGGCACAATTGTTTGCGGGGTGATGCCATTGCCCGGATCTCTAAAGATTTCCACGCGCCCTGGGCGGTTAAGCGCCACTGGTGCTGGCAACTCCAATTTGACATAGCCGCGTTCAAAACACACTAATGCGCTTTCCTGCCAGTCGATGGTGGTGGCATAGGGAGCCATCTCAAGGGTGCAGGTCACTCCGCTAGCACTTTCTCCAACCAAAATCACTTCATGTGGGTCGGCATACACGGCGCGATATGGCTCGCCGAGCAAGTGACGCATCAGGTTCACTTGATGGATATAGTAATTGACAAAGCGGACGTAATCCTCTTGACCCTTCGCATCCAGGTCACTGGCGGGTGGATCAAATTCAAGTTGTGGGGCAGGGTCACCCTCATTGATGAGTTCATTGAATCCGGCAGCAATCCAGTCGCCCGGGGGCATAGTAATGCGAACATAGCGCAGTTTGCCCAACTCGCTGCTCTGTTTAAGTCGATCAATCTCGGCCTTGGCATAGATCGTGGCCGGATCGCTGCGTTTGTGATAAGCCACCATATGCCAGCTTTTGGATGCCTGTATCACCTTCACCAAGCGCTCGCCCACTTCAAACGAAGATGCCAGCGGCTTTTCAGTCAAGACTGGAATACCAATCTGATACAACTCAGGCAGTAGCACACCATGTCGGGTAAAGGGTTGGGTGCAAACGATACCGTCCAATTTTTCGGTAGCCAGCATTTCGCGATGATCACGATAGATATGAGGGATGTTGTAGCGCTGGGCCACCCGTTGAGCGGTCTTTTCGCGCAACTCGGCAATGGCCACAACTTCGCAATCTGCAATCGTCCCGTAGTTGCGCAGGTGAGCCATCTGGCCCATGCTGCCTACGCCGACGAAGCCGATGCGGGTTTTTTGTTTTGTCATGTTAATCTCGTGTCTCCTTCAGGCCTATCGAGACCCAGATCAGCGGTTCCACCGCCGATGCGTCATTGATTACTTCGTGTTCGATGTTTGGTGGGATGTTGACCGCCATCCCGCTCTCCACCGGGAAACGCTGGTCACCCAGCCGCATCGTCCCGGCGCCGTTCACAAATACGTAAAACTCTGGAATGGGATGATGATGCGCCTCCACCGTCATACCTGGATCGATAACTGCCCAGCAGGGCGGATAGGCCAGGGCATGTGCAAAGATGTCCGGCACTTGAAGTTGGGCGAACAGCGTTTGGGTATAAACGGAGTCATTGTGAGCAGTGCGAAATTGCGCGCGATCGATCCGACCGATATTTCGATTCAGATCTTGATTGAGCATTATTATTCTTTAACTCTTACTTATCTTAGAGCCTATCTCTAACCCGTTCACGTCCGCATCCTTCGACTTCGCTCAGGATGCTTCGACTTCGCTCAGGATGCTTACACATCAGTTTAGAGATAGGTTCTTACTTACAATAGGGCAGCAGGCAGTCATAGCACTGGCGGGCGGCTTCGGTGACCGGGAGTTTCCAGAGATCTTCGTTAAACATCTCAAGCGAGTAAAAGCCAGTGTAGCCATATTGTTCCAACCGTTCGATCAGACCGCGCACATTGAGGATGCCCTGCCCCAGCAGTACCCGGTCGGAGTTGCAGTTGCTGAGCTCGCCGGGTTTGTCGCGCATGTCATCGAGATGGACGTGCTTGATCCAGCGAACCGACTGCGTGTTGAGATGCTCAAATTTGGTGACTGTGGTGTAGTAGTGAGCCGGATCGAACAACACGCCGACCTGAGGGTGATCCACTTTTTCAGCCACTCGTACCGCGCTGTGCAGGCTTTTGACCACCGGCGACCAATTGAACTCCACTGCGATGGACACCTTCAACCCTTCGATCTGTCTGGCTAACCCGCGCAACGTGTCGGCAATCCCATCCAACGCCTCCAGCGTGGCCTGGCCTGGTCCATCCGTGCCGACCACTAATGTGCCGCCACCTAAATCATGAATTAGCTGAGCATTTTCAAGATGGATGGCGTGATTGATCTGCTTTGATTCGGGCGAGGTGAAACACTCGACATGCGTTTGAAAACCGCCGATAGCCTGCATTTGATAATGGGTGAGCAAGGCGCACACATCGGCAACTGAGTGGCCCTGCTTCATCCAGTCTTTGACCAAGGGCAGAACGAATTCGACATTCCGAAAACCAGCGGCGGCATAGGCAGCCAGCGCTTCTTCCAGATTGTTTTGGCGGGTTGATACAGAATTAATGGCAAGTTGTGATTGGTTCATGAGTGACTTTAGCCTTTGACCGCACCGGAGGTCAGCCCCTGAATAAACTGGCGCTGCATCAGGATATAAACGATGATCATCGGCAGCGAACCGATGGTCAAGGCCGCAAACACCTGCTCCCATTCCGAGCGACCCCAGTCGTAGAAAAAAACTTGAATGGCCAGCGGCAGCGTGCGCATCTCGGGCGAACGCACCAGAATCAGCGGCAGAAAATATTCGTTCCACGAGCCCAGAAATTGCAGAATCGCAATCGTAGCGAAGACCGGTGCGGAGATCGGAACGATCACCCGCAAAAACGCCACGAACGGGCTGCAGCCATCTACGACGGCAGCTTCATGCAACTCGCGCGGAATCGTCCGAAAATACGACTGAAAGATAAAAATCGAGAGCGGCAACCCCGCGGCAACCGCGGGCAAAATCAACCCGGGATAGCTGTTGGTTAAGCCAAGTTGCACCAACATTACATATAGCGGGATGACTGGCACTGGAGCCTGCATGGTCAGCACAAACAATAGCAGGATGGCGGTAGCAAAACGAAACTTGAAGCGGGCCAGGGCATAGCCCGCCAGCGCGGCCAGCACCGTGACCAGTAACACAGTGACAAACGACACGATCATGCTATTGATCAGGGCAAACCCCAAATTGGCGGTTTCCCAAGCGCGCGTGTAGTTTTCAAATGCCCATGATTCAGGCAAGCCCCAAATGTTGCTCACCAGCTCACCTTTACTTTTCAAGGACGCAAGACCCATCCATAGCACCGGATAGACGATAAAAACGGTGAAGACAAGCAATACCATGTGGCTGAGCAGTTTTGTCAGCAAGGATTGCAAGCGCATGGAGGCGAGCGGCGCTGCCGCAGGTTTCTGCATGGGCTAGTCCTCCATGCCTTCGCTCCCGCGCGACATCAGCCGAATTTGTGCCAGAGCGACGACCGATACCAGTGCCAGCATCGTATACGACAATGCGGCCCCATAACCCAGCCGATAAAACTTGAATGACTGGATGTAGATATGCAGTCCCATCACCGTGGTTGCATTGGCTGGGCCGCCCTCGGTCATGATGTATGGGATGTCAAATACATTTAATGCACCCATCAACGAGAGCGTCACGTTGACGATGACGACCGGTCGCAGCAGCGGCAGGGTGATATTCCAGAATTGACGCCAGCGAGTGGCACCGTCCACCAATGCAGCATCATAGAGTTCGGCTGGGATCGTCTGCAGACCCGCCAGAAAGATCACCATATGGAAACCATACCATTTCCAGATGTCCACAATGATGAGCGACCACATGGCAGTGTTGGTGCTACCGAGCCAATCTGGCGTGCTGCTCACGCCCACCGCCCGCAACAGATTGTTGATCAGACCGAACTGGTCATTGAACAGCCAAGTCCACAGAATACCCACGACAACAAATGACATGACGACCGGCATAAATAACGCCGTGCGATAAAAACCGCGCCCGCGTAGGGCCTGATTCAGAAGCAGCGCCAGAAACAGCGCCAGCATTGTCTTGCCAATGACCGTGCCAAGCGCGTATTGCAGGTTATGCACAAAAGCCGGCACCAGAACCTCATCATCCAGCATCCGGCTAAAGTTCTGCAACCCAACAAATTGCGGATCGGCGATGCCATCCCAGCGCAACAGCGACAGAACGACACCGCCAACCAACGGTACAAGCTTAAACGCGATGTAAAGGAGCAGCGCTGGTGCTACCCACAGATAAGGCGAGAACGTCCGCCACCAGCGAGCCCGGCGGCTCGATCTATTCTGGGTATCTATTGATGTTGCGCGCAGTGGATTGGCCATCTACTGCTGGAACTTGTAGCCGTCTTTGTACAAACCGTCAAGCGTTTTCTGAATCGATTCAGCGGCCTCGTTTGGCTTCTTGGTACCGGCCACCAGCGCTTGCTGATTCTCCTGGAAGGATCGGGTGATCTCGGGCGGCCACATCCAATCCAGATAGGTGGTTTGATTGGCGGAGCATTCTTTTGAATACTTGAGCGCCAACTCATCGGTGCTGGCTTCGACATTGGCGTTGCACGAGACCGGATCTTTGCCCAATTCGTTGGCCCATTTCACCCATTTATCGCTGGTCATCAAGTCCAGAATCTTCATGGCCGCTTGTTCGCGTTCCGGTTTGATTTTGGCATAGACGCCCGTTGCGTTGCCCGTACCGCCAGGCATTTGGCGAAGAATCTTGTCATCACCCACCACTCGGACGGGCGGAATGAGAGACATATCCAATTCGGGCATTTTGGCCTGATCCGTTCGAAATGCGCCAATCCGGAAGGTGTGCATAAAGTGGATGGCGGCCTTGCCCTGGGTGAAAGGCAACCAGGCAGCATCACCTTCGAGGCTGTTGACGCCGTCAATGAACATGCCATCGTTAGCAAAGTTATACAAGGTTTCAAGCCCAGCCACATGCTCGGCAGCGGTGAATTTCATCTCGCCAGCCAGAGTCTTCATCGTATTTTCAATCGACTTGTTGCCCGAAGTCTGACCATAGGCCCAGAACTGCCAGACCGGCCACAGGTAGATATTTTTGCCTGGGTGGCTGACCATCGCGATGCCGGCTTTCTTCATTTCGGGAGCCAGTGTTTTAAGTTCCTCGTAGGTCGAAGGCTCTTTGTCGAAACCGACTTTGGCAAAGGCTTTCTTGTTGGTGAGGAAGGTGAAGCCAGAGATGCCGCCGCGGGGCAGCGCCCAATTTTTGCCAGCGACTTTGTAGGTATTGATAGCCACATCGCGGAAGCGGCTTTTGTATTCGATATTGGACAGATCGCGCAACTTGCCGCCCACGGCGTAGCGCCGCAGATCCTGTCCGTTCAAATCCATGATGTCTATCTGATCGCCGGCCACCTCGGCTGCGGTAAACAGCTCGACATAGCGTTCGCTGGGCAAGAATCGCCATTCAACCTTCACGCCGGGGTTGGCTTCCTCGATACCTTTGATAAGCGGCGCGTTTTGGTCGGCATTGCCGGCGCTCATCATGACGAACTTGCCTTGATAATCACCTGTTGCAGCAGCGCCGGCTGCCGTTGGAGCTGCAGATTGGCTCGGGGCGGCGGCTGGTGCAGCCGGGCGGCAGCCAGCAAGCATTAAACCAGTAGCACCTGCGGCACCTGCACCAATAGTCCGCAGCAACTTACGACGACTTATATTCTTCACGGGCATCATACAAATTCCTCCTGAACGGTTAGGTCATTCAACGGAATAAAATGACCGCGTCCCCGGAGGGACTTCGCGCATCGCGGCTCTGCGTGCGATCCGCTCACGCAGAGCCGTGCTTGGTCGTTAATTATTTCGGCGGAATAACCCTAGGGTTATCGACACAGCAAAAGCTGTGCTAGACAATTGATTCCACAGATCGACAAGTTACTTGATCACAGCGCCAAGGGCGCGCAAACGCACGAAGAAAACAGTTCGTTTGCGGACAAACGAACATGGAACTATCATGCGTCAACCGCGAGGTAATAACAATGCACGACGAAAAGGTGTTCTTGCACAAAACGCCACAAATTCTGTCGCCGCTACTTGATTCGCCCCCACGAATTGTGGTGGCCGGAGCCTATTACGCGCCCAAAGGGCGAGATTTTCCGCCCCATCGCGACACAGTGTGGGAACTACACTATTACCGACAGGGGCATATTGAATGTGTGATTGATGGCGATCGTTATAAGAGTCAACCAGGAATGATGACACTGGTTCCGCCAAACACACTGCATGGTGAAATTGCTTGGACGGATTATGCCAATTTCTATATCCACATCGATGCACCGATAGATTATGGATTTCCGCGGGTGATGTTTGATGATGCTGATGAATCTGTCATGCATGTCTGTGCCGCGATCGTGCGTGAACAAAAAATGCCGGAGTCTCCTGAGAAGCAATTGATGTTGAATATCTTGAGCATGCAGTTGCAGGTCTTGCTTGCGCGGCTTCGTTGCAATCGGCAACATGAACATGGGTGCAATACTGTTGATTTGGTGCGACGAGTCGCAGCCATCCTTGATGAGCGCTATTCCACCTCGATCACGATAGAGCAAATTGCAAGCGAGATTGGCATCTCAAAGTCGTATTTACGCGAACAGTTCAAAGCGGTTCGTGGCATGACGCCAATAGCCTATTTGCATGAGACACGGCTACGACATGCATTGGCCTTGCTACGCAACACCAATCGCACCCTAGAGAGCGTAGCGATATCCTGTGGCTATGACTCAGCCAGCCACCTCAGCCGCCATGTAAAACGATCTATGGGCAAATCTCCCGGCGCATTGCGGATACAGACTGCATAGCGTAATTAAAACAAGAGAGCAATAACCTAATTAGAGTGAAAACTGTGAACAAATTACAACTAACCTCTCAACAACTGGCCTTTATGGATGTGTTCGGCTATCTGATCTTTCCGGGCTTGCTGACCGACCGAATCGACAAGATCACAGCTGAGTTTGAGCGCACTTTTGCCGAGCATGGCGGCGGCCACAATGGCAAACCGCATGACGGCACCGCGCGATCGTGCATCCTGCCGTTTATCGATCAGACCGAGTATCTGGCCTCGCTCATCGATGACCCGCGTATCGACGGCATTTTCACTAGCTTGTTGGGCGAAGATTACAACTATCTCGGCAGCGACGGCAACTTCTATGTCGGCGACACCAACTGGCACTCGGACACGGACTGGAGCGGCAAGATGCGCGGCAAGCCCCCGCGGGTGTTTTATAAGATGGCGTTGTATCTCGATCCAGTTACGGCGAATTCAGGCGCGCTGCGGGTGATCCCAGGCAGCCAGCGCTATGGCGACCGTTACGCGGAGGACTTGCAGGCCACCCTGCGCCAGTCACAGGACAAGCTCGGCATTCCGAGCAGCGCCGTGCCAGCCATCTCGCTTGACAGCAACCCGGGTGATGTGGTCGTCTTCAACCAAAACACCAAACATAGCGCTTGGGGCGGCAGCAGTCGGCGGCGCATGTTTACCATTAATGCCACTGCCCACTACAAAGACGCTGAAATCCCGCTGCTGCGCAACGAAGTCGCAGCATTTGCGCGTTTCTGGGTTGATTCGGTGTATGGCCCGGCTATGTTGCGCAACGCCAGCCCAGAGCGGATGGTGCATCTGCGCCAACCCCTGACGCAACTCGACCATTTAGCGGCCGAAGTAGCCAAAGCCAAAACCACCATGAGCGAACCTGCCCGTGGGTGATTCCGGTCCCGTGCGTATCGGTCCGGTTGGCACAGAGCGCGGCAGTATGCGCAATCGGCCAGTCGTGCCGATCTCTAAACTTGCCAGGCCGCAGCAAAGCCAATGTGAGACTAGTGCCCCGTCAAGTCTCAATTTTTGGGTAGAGCCGCTTCAGGTTCACGCAAATTTCGCAACAAACTCGAAACCGCAACCCCAATTCTTCGCCTTGACAAGGCACTAGGCAGGTTTAGGTTCTTAGATTCTTAGGCAACCGGTTCAGATATATTCTGCGCCATGCCGTAGGTGGTCTTAGAGAAGGCCCAGCCACGCATCGCATCGATTTCGCGACGACTGCGGGTGATGTAGCTGCGCAGGTCCTCCATGCCGTACTGCTTGGCCAAAGCTCGCGCGCTGATCTCTGGTCGCTTGGCGCGCAGGATGAACCATTGCTCGCGCAACAGGTGTTCTTCCAACTCGATGTCGTCAGCATGATCACGTAACAGCAGGGCGCGCTTGTCCATGTTGAAATTCTCATGGAAGATACAGCGATCCAGATCGAGTGTGATGCGGCTGACATTTACATCGGGGCTGATCTCATACAGAATCTCTTTACCATTGATGTCGTAGACGATGCAATCACGCGTCTGGGTCGAAGTGACGATATAAAAGTGATTCATCAACGCGTGCGCCTGCAACGTGGTGCCGGCGGAATAGGCGCTGGGCCAGGCCACTAATTCGGCACCCTGATCGGCCATGCGCGCCCATACTTCGGGGAAGTTGGCATCGTAGCAAATTGCAAAGCTCAGTCGTCCAAAATCGGTTTCAAACACCGGCGCTTCTTGGCCGGGTTCAACCACCTGATCCTTGTCAAACTCCGACCAATATGGAAAGACCTTGTCATACAAGCCAGCCACTGCGCCGGAACGATCCAGTAGCACGGCCGTATTCAAGCGTTGCTCACCGTCTTTACGGTCGAGCGGGCAAACAATATAGGTCTTGTGCTTGCGCGCCAATGCAGCCAGACCGGTCACAGTCGGGCCGTCCAACGCCTCCATCGAAGAATTGCCTTTTTCCTGCCCCAGAAACGTCTCTGGCAAGATGAGCAGATCTGTACCTAGCGCAGCTGCGCGATCCACCAACGCAAATACCTCGTTGCGGGTCTTGCCGTTGGCAAAACTGATACTTGTCACCCGAACCGGACGTCCAATTTTTGTTGTCATGGTTACTCCTTATGGCAATACAAACGGTTAAAGATTTTTAGCGTTTAGAGCGGATTCAATTTCCGCTCAATAGCGCTTGGGCGAGAATCTTCTCAGCGACTTCCATCGTCTTGATGGCGTCTTGAAAATTCGAACTGGGCTGTCGACCCGCTTTGACACAGTCGATAAACTCGCGATTTTTGGCCTGGAAGCCACCAAAGACATAGTTCTGGTCGCTGCCAGCCACTTCACGCGAGTCGTAGCGCACGCCCTTGGTATCGCCATCGGCATACAGATATCCAGCAACTTCATGCTCGGCTTCGACGCAAATACCCGGCGCATGCATCTCGACTGCGAAGATGCGGCGCCCGCTGGTCCAACTGTTTAGCATCAAACCAGTTGCGCCATTGTCAAATTCCAATAGCGCGCTGATGAAGTTGATGTCCGGTACCTGCACTCGCTTGGTCACGCTGTGAATCTTGCTCACTTCGCCGCCGCACATCCAGCGCAGGGTATCGATGGCATGCACACCGTCGTCCATCATATGGTCGCGTGCTTCAAGATACGGCTTAGCTTCAAACTTATAGAAGCGGCATACGGCATGGGTGATCGGGCCACGTTTCAGACATTCGTCGCGCAGCTGGACAACCATCGGGCAACTGCGGCGCTGAAAGCTCACCTGGGTAATGCAGCCATGCTGCTCGGCCAGATACGCCAACGCGCGCGCCTGGTGCATGCTGATCCCCATCGGCTTCTCAATATACAAATTCAGACCCTGTCGCAGGCACCACGTCCAGATATCAAACATGTATTGCGGCTGCCCAATGACGTAGACCGCATCCGGTGCAGTGTCTTCAATCATTTTGCGATAGTCGCTAAAGCGGCCTGGCACGCTATATTTGTCAGCCGTCGTGGTGAGGCGCTGGCTGTCGAGGTCGCAGATGGCGGCGATCTGCACATCACTAAATGAAGCCAGCGAGGGGTAGTGGACGTTATTGGCCATCCCACCTGCCCCAATCATCGCCACCCGGACGGTCTTGTTTTCTGCGTTATTACTCATGCATTATTTCCCCAGTCAAAACAAAGACTTCGCAAAGACGATGTCTTCGGCAATCAAGCGATCTACCGAGGCTTCGTCAGTATATTCAGCGGGCAGACAGACCACACCAGAATAGCCGCGTTGCTTTAATAACGAGGCCACCTGCGGCCAGGATGCTTGGCCATGCCGACCAGTCGTCCAGAACACCTCCCATGCCGCCAGATCCGCCTCCGGGCCGTTCTTGCGCTGCCAAAAGGCATTCTTAAAATTGACCATCGTCAAATGCGCCCAGATGATGTCGAGTGCCAGATCCAGTGATTCGCCGTTAAGCGCGTTGTGGGCAACATCCCAGACCGCGCCAATAATTTTGGGATCAAACGGCTCTAGTAAATGGCGCAGCCCCATGGCATTCGCTACGAAATTGCCGTTGTGATTCTGCACCCCCAGCGTCACCCCCGCATCACGCAACATCGGCACCAACGCTTGATACTCCTGTTGAGTGCGTCGTTCGGTAGCCATGTAGCCATCAGGCCCAATTTCCGCCATGACCCGAATGATTGGGATGCCCAGCTTGCCGCAGGTACGAATGGCCTCGGGAGTCGGCGTTGTTGCGACACTGAAGATGCCAACACCGCTCTCTTGCAACTGTGCGTGTGCGATGGGCAAATCCCGCGCAATCGAGACTGGCTCGACTTGGAACCCAGGCCGGACGGGCAGCTCGATCCCTGCAAAGCCGAGCCGGCGCACCCAATTGCCCCAGCTCGGGCACAGGTGTTTTCTTCCAGGGTTTGGTAAACACCGAAAACTTGATGGAACTAGTCATATTCTTTCTCAATGCCGCAATGCCGCAATGCCTCTACGCAATTTATACCTGACGTGTAACTATTCAGCCACAATTAAAATCCGGGCTCTCCCGACTTTAGCGGGAAATAGCGTTGTCATGCTGAGCAAAGCGAACCGAAGGTACCAGTGGCGAAACACTTACGATTAACGCCACTGGGACCTTCGGCTCACTGTGTTCGGAATGACAAGTTTCCCGTCAAAGCCGGTAGAGCCAAAATCCGCTAATCACGCTAATCTTCGCAAATAAGATTAGCGTAAATTCGCGTTATTTGCGGACAAAAACCAAATTTGGACTGAATAGTTACCCTGACGTTCATAACCTGCTTGGATACAACACTAACTCCGGCACATGTGCCCGTGATGGCAGACTCATAACAAACAGACAGGCAGTCGCCACATCCTCAGGTTGCAGGGCTTTGGCCAACAACTCTGGTGTGGGCGGAGCGGGGCGTTTGTAGACCAACGGTGTATCAGTCATACCCGGATAGATGACACTCACTCGGATGCCATTCTCACGCTCCTCTTCCATGGCAGCATGTGCCAGCGCGGCAACACCGGCTTTGCCAGCCTGATAGGCGATCCCCGATCGATCTGGTTTTTTGGCGGCCGACGACGCGATATGAATCAACAAACCCTCTTGTTGCCGCCGGAAGACCGGGATAACGGCCTGGGTCAGGTGAAAGGCCGATCTTAGATTGATTTCCATCATCATCGACCAGCTCTCGTCCGTCAGCTCTGCGATGGTACGGCGCGGGATGTTGATGCCAACGCAATTGATCAGCACATCGATACGGCCATACTTTTCGAGGGTTGCGGCAATGAGATGATCCACGTCCGTCGTTTGGGTTGCATCGGTCGGGATGGCCATTGCGTTTCCACCGGTCTGCTGAATTTGTGCGCTCAACTGCTCCAGCGCAGCTGCATTGCGCGCACCGACAACCAGGCTGGCGCCAGCCGCTGCGGCCGCCAAGGCAGTGGCACGCCCCATTCCACTGCTTGCGCCGATGATGACCACGACTTTATCGGTGAGGTATGTTGTCAAGGTTTGCTCCAAAGATTGGGACTAATCAAAGAACCCCTGATCGTCAGCAGAAAGATAGGGCAGCGCCTTATCGACGTTAATCGTGATGCCCAAGCCCGGTCGCTCAAACGCAGCCACATCAATCATGCTGTTCTTGACAATCGGGTTTGGCAATCCTTCGACGATGTCGTACCACCAGGGGGTGCTGGCGACCGGGTACTCCAGCGCGATGTAGTTGTGCGGCAATGCTGCTGCACAATGTACGTGGGCAGCCAGGCCGATCACGCCATCAATCGTGCCGTGCGGCGCCATCAGAATGCCGTGCAGATCGGCGTATTCGGCCACCCACTTCAGCTCGGCGATGCCGCCAATATCCGCTGGATCAGGGCCAATGATGTTGACCGCGTGCGTCTCGATCAACTCGCGGAAGTTCTCGCGCAGATAAATTTGCTCGCCGGTATGAATTGGCGTGGATGTTGAGCGCGTCACGTCGCGATATAAATCAGCCAGCACGTAGGGCGTATAGTCGCCGGTCAGCATGTCTTCGAGCCACATCAAGTTGTATGGCTCCATCGCTTTGGCGAGACGAATCGCATCGGGCACCGTGAACCCCGGGCCGCAATCGAGGGCCAAGCCGATGCGATCCCCTGTCACCGACTTCATGGCTTCCACACAGGCGATGATGTGTTTGAGACCCTTCTCGGTTAACAAACCCCGGTTTGGATGGGGCGTGTCGCGCTGCAATGTGCCGTAGAAAAAATCAGGCACTTCGGTGGGCATCGGGCTGTGGAAGGCGATGCCCTGTTTGATGATGGTAAAACCTTCGGGGGAATCGACCATCTGCTGCATGACTTTGGCGTAGTGCTCGGGCTCTGAACCACCCATGTGGAAGCGGATCCCACCGTTGTAGACACGCACCTGATCGCGCACCTTGCCTCCCAACAACTTGTAGACCGGCACACCCGCGGCCTTGCCAGCGATGTCCCACAGCGCAAACTCGATGGCGCTCACAGCCGCTCCCCACGGCTTAAAACTTCCCAGTCGACGGATCTTGAGCATCACCCGCGCGACATCAGTGGGATCTTCGCCAATCAAGAAGCGCTTGTAATAGAGCACATGCGGCTTGAGGTAGGGCTTACTGGATTCAGCTTGACCATATCCTTCGATGCCTTCGTCAGTGATGATCCGTACAACAGGATGATTGCCGATCACCGCACATTTCAAATCTGTGATTTTCATAATGTGCGAGTATAGGATTTTCTACGATACTCAGGAAGTTGGTATTTCTACTGTTCACTCTCAGGTTCAAGCCATGCGAGGGCTTCCGCCAGCGTAGGCTGCCCATCGACACCCCCGGCGGCACGTGTGGAGAGCGAGCCACACACACACGCTAGCTGGAGCGAACGCCGCAGACTCCAACCCTTTAACTGGCCGAAAATAAAGCCAGCGTCAAATGTATCTCCCGCCCCAGTTGTGTCTTTTACTTCAACAGCCAGCGCTTGGGCCCGTTCGGTATGTCCCTGACAGTGGGCGATGGCACCCTGTTGGCCTAACTTGACCGCCAAGGTTGGAATGCGTCCAGACAGGATCACAGATCCGGTTTCGGCATCCTGAGGTTCTGGGTGGTCCCGTGCGGTGATGGCACGCAGCTCGGCTTCGTTGGGCAAGAAAATATCAGTGTGTTGTAGCGCTGCATCCAACCCACCATCCCACTGTTCAGCCGGATCGTAATTCGTGTCGAGCGACACTGACAAACCTAGGCGATGCGACAACTCAAATAGTTTTGGTACGTCCGGGCGCAATTGGTCGAGCAGGAAATAGCCGCCCATATGCAAATGGCGTGCCTGCGCAATCTTGCGGGTGCTGATTTCAGGATAGCGTAGCGCACCAATACTGCCCGAATAGGTCAAGATGGCTCGGTCTACCCCACGCGACAGAATTACCCCCAAACCGGTCTTTACAGATGGATCAATCACCACACTCGTTGAATCTACGTTGTGTGCAATCAGTTGTGAGATACAGAAGCGCCCCAACATATCATCGCCCACTTTGCCAATGAAAGCCACCCGCAATCCGAGCCGCGCCATGCCACATGCACAAATGGCTGATGAACTCCCTAATGTCAATGTCGCATCATCGATGAATTTTTCGACCTGCCCGAATACCGGTGCGACGTCGCCACTCAAAATCAGGTCGGGATTGAGCTCGCCGATAACAAGGACGTCAATATCCTGTTGCATGTGTGCATGATTATATATAGAGCTATGCACCAAAAATCAATCAAAAACACGCATACTAAGATTGACTTTCCATGTTTTGTGATTATATTGTTGATTGTTCGTGAGCGAATAAGGCAGTTTGGCAATTTGGTAGTTTGGATAATTGAAGGTGACAACAATCCCACTCTCAAACCTGGAGCGGCAAGCACAACTTGCTGCGCTTATTGATCAACATCAACGTGTCAGTATTGAATGGGTCACCCAGCAGTTCGAAATCAGTCCGGCGACGGCGCGACGCGATTTGGACACGTTAGAGGACATGGGCCGGATCCAACGCGTACATGGTGGCGCGATTGCCATTCGGCAGTCACCGCCAGAGCCACCCATTCACCAGCGGCAAAACGAGCAAGCCAGTGAGAAGCGCCAGATTGGTCTAGCGGCGGCAAACTTAATCGAAGAGGGTGATACCGTGTTTATCGGCGGCGGAACGACCCCATTGGAAGTGGCACGCAACATCCGCAAACGGCGTAATCTCACTGTGATCAGCAACTCTTTACTGATTCTCAATGCACTGTCTGATATCGATGCAGAGGGAATCACCTTCATAGGCTTGGGGGGTTTGTTACGACGCGGTGAACAGTCAATGATCGGGCACATCACCGAGCAGGCGTTGGCTGAGGTACGGGCCGACAAAATCTTCATGGGTATCCGTGCCATTGACTCTGAGGTGGGATTGACCAATGACTTCTCGCCTGAGACAGCCACCGATCGGGTCATTTTGCAACTGAGTCGCAAGTTAATTATCGTTGCCGATCACACCAAATGTGCTCGGGTTGCCGCGGCTTTTGTAGCGCCCTTGAATGCGATGCATACCTTGGTGACAGATGACAAGACACCAGACACGTTTGTAAAAGCGCTACGAGGTCAGGGGATCAATGTCGTACAGTCCTAAAGTAGATGCGTCTTAATACTTTTCTTGATTTATGTCCATGATTAATCAACAAACGACAGTGGATGTCAAGCGCTATTGGGAAGACGGATATCTGACTGCGCCCGGATTTCTTTCACCCGAAGACCTGATTGTGTTGCGCAAAGAGGCGGACCGATTACTGAAACTGTGTTCAGACAGCCCAAAGCGATATGCCGATCGCATCCAGTGGGAGAGGGACTATCTCGAAGATCAGCAGAAAACAGGCATGGATCAGGTGATTCGCAAGCTGGAGCCCATTTCTGATTTGAGCCCAATGTTTGCAGCGCTGGCTCATAACCCGCACGTCATTGACATCGTCAGTGCAGTCTTGGGCGGACCGGTTGAATTGTTTGAAGACAAACTCAACATGAAGTTGCCGGGCGGATCGCCTTACCCCTGGCATCAGGATTGGGCGTGTTGTTGGCGAGCCCACACCGACGAATTGGCAACCGTTTTTATTTATCTCGATGACGCAGACGAGATCAACGGGTGTCTGAAGGTCATCCCCGGAAGCCATCGCAACCAACCCATTTATCCATTTAAGCCTGGGAGCGAATTTGAGGTGGATCCAACGATTATTGCGCAAAAGCAAATCGTCGCGGCCCCGCTCATGTCTGGTGAAATGATCGTCTTCGATTCGTATCTGCTGCACTATTCAGACATTAACCGCAGCCAAGCCGCGCGCCGGGCGATTATCTACACCTATAACCCAGCCCGGTTAGGCCGGATTAACGAGCATCGCTTTACACCCTTATTGGCAGACTGAGGGGGACACACCCATATGCAGACCCTGAAATGTTGGACCCGCGAAGAGATTCACTCACAACCTGAGGCATGGGCCCACGGATTGAGCACACTGCGAAGCAACGCCCATGCTTTGCGTGAACTGTGGAAAGGCGGGGATTATGAACAGGTGCTCTTCACAGGTTGCGGTTCGCCATACTACGCTAGTATGGCGATTGCGGCTCTATTGCGTGAGCAGATGGGTCTGCTGGCCGAGGCTCAACCGGCCTCCGAAGTCTGGTTGAATCCACACGCGGCATATGCGCAGAACAAGCGCATATTATTGGTCGCGCTCAGTCGTTCAGGCGAGACTACTGAGGTGCTCAATGCTTGTGAGACCTTTCGTGCGCGCAAGCAAGGCGATATTGTGACATTGTCGTGCAATCCGCACGCATCGTTGGCCAAGGTCGGCGATCTGAATATTGTGCTCACCTCAGGGCAAGAAACCAGTCTTGCGCAGACGCGCGCCTTCACTACACTCTATCTTGCGGGTGTGGCGTGCGGTGCAATTTGGGCCAGCAAAGACGGTGTGTTGGATGAGATGGCTCGATTGCCCGAAGTTGGGCGGCGAATGTTGCCGCTGCATGAATCCATCGCTCACAATCTGGGCACGGATCAGACGTTTGATCGTTACTACTTTCTAGGGTCTGGGCCACGCTACGGATTGGCCTGTGAATTGAGTCTCAAAGTAAAAGAAATGTCGCTGGGTCAGAGCGAGCCATTTCATTTTTTGGAGTTCCGCCATGGGCCACAGTCTATGGTCAATCCAAATACGCTCATTATTGGTCTGCTTTCCGAAACCAACCATGACCGCGAGATGGCGGTACTGAACGATGTGGCTCTGTTTGGGGGGCGATTGTTGCCCATCGGTGAGCAGGTGGTTGGAACCCATGCGGCCAGTTTCAATTCAGGTTTGAGCGAAGCAGTCCGGCAGGTCTTGTATCTACCGGTAGGACAAATGCTTGGGTTGGAGCGGGCACTTAGCAAGGGGCTCAATCCGGATCAGCCGCATCAGCTTAATGCATATGTGAAACTGTAGTCGCCGCCCTTGGGCTTGGTCATAGGTTTGCCATGCTCAGAGTGCGAATTTAATTCGATAAGTCAGGAGGAAGAAATGAAAGCAAAGTTATCTCTTTGGATCGTGATAAGCACATTGATATTGGCCGCTTGTGCACCGGCTGCGCCGGCAGCACCGGCCAAACCAGCAGAGCCGACGAAAGCGGCTGAGCAGCCCGCACCTGCGTCCGGAGGCGAGAAGGTGTCGCTACGCTTGTGGTCGCACAACAATCCCGCCTTTGTTCAGGTTAACCAGGCCTTGGTCGACGCATTCATGAAAGCGAACCCCGATATCGAGGTTAAGTATGAGCAGTTCCCTTACGACCAGCTCATCCAAACCCTCCAGACTTCCATGCCCGCCAAGAGCGAGGCAGATGTCATTGAGATGTTTGGCACCTGGACATGTGGCTATGCCCGTGGCGGTCGATTGATGGAAGTGCCGGGCGATATCATGCCCCTATCGCAAGCGCAAGCGCTATTCTTCAAGGCTCCATTGGATGGCTATAACTGCGACGGCAAGCTGTATGGGTTCCCGAATGAGTTTAACCTCGAATATGGCGGGGTGCTGGTCAACCCGGAATTGTTCAAGAAGCATAACGTCGCTTATCCGCCCCAGTGGAAGACTTTTGATGATCTCATCGCCGATGCCAAGAAGCTGACCGAGTCTGACAGCGCAGGCGCAATGACGGTCGCCGGTTACAACTATATCGGTGGCGACGCCCTCGGGTTTGCCTTCTTAGCGGGCATTCTCCAGCAAGGCGGCAACTATTTTGCGTCCGACGGCAAGCACTTCAATTTTGAATCACCAGAAGCGAAGAAGGCCGCCCAACTGCTTGTGGATATGGCGCAACGCGACAAAATCGTGGATCCAGTTCTCTTCCCCGACGACAAAGCCATCGAAAGCTTCTTCCAGGGCAAGACCGCAATCTTGTTTCGTGGTCCCTGGGCTGCCGCGACTGGCCTCGTCGACTATCCTAGCTTTAAGTTCGACTATGTTAATGTGCCGCCCTACTTTGGAAACAAGCATATCTTTGCGGCAGATTCAGGATGGGGCAAGGTTGTATCGATCAACACCAAGCACGCTGATGCGGCTTGGAAGCTGGCGCAATTCATGACCGTCAACAAGGCCAATGCACAGACTTGGAATGGCGCGACTGGCACCATCCCAGCATTGAAAAGCATTGTCGAACAACCCGATGAATTTTTGAAGAAGGCACCCTGGGTGAAGCCAACCTTCGAACTATTGCCCGGCGGCGCCTTCATCGGCAATGTCGGCGACCGCGATCAGTTGTGGTACCAAATCATGTCGAAGCATTTGTTGGACGCCATCCAGGGCACCACAAGTTTGGACGATGCAATCAAGGCAATTCACGCTGAAGCCAACGCGATGATAGATGCGCAAAAGTAATTGACCGTGTGGTATGTGACTCGTGACATAGGTGTCACGAGTCACTTGCTATCTGGACCCTATGGCTCAATCCACGCACAGACCTGCTCGCCTATTGCACGCCCAGCGTCGTTTCGCTTACGCCACACTCACACCGATCATGCTGTACATGATGGTGTTTGCTCTTTTTCCGATGGTGTGGGCAGTCGTGTTGAGTTTTTTCGACTATTCGCCCCAACGCGATGGAGGCGGGTTCCTGGGTCTGGGTGGCATCAATCCGTTTATTGGCCTGACAAACTACACCAATATGTTCGCCTCCAGCCAGCCGGCGCGAGTGTTTCGCCAAGCAGTGCTCAATACGTTCCTGTTTGCTTTTTTGGTGTTGCCGATAAATTTGGCCATTACATTGCCGTTGGCGGTGTTGCTGGAAAGCGTGCATAAGCGGGTGAAAGGCATCTTCCGGGCGATTTACTTTCTACCGGTGATAAGTTCGACCGTTGCGGTGGCGCTGATTTGGGGCAATTTATACAATCCACAATGGGGGCTGATTAACACCACCCTCAAGGCCATCGGGTTGGTTCCACCCAAAGCATGGTTGACTGATCCACGCGCGTTTGTGTTTGGCATTCCGCTGGCGATGATTGCAGTGGTGATTGCCTATGTATGGCAGGATTTCGGGTACAACCTAGTCATCTTCGTGGCAGCCCTGCAGGGTATCCCACAATCCATTCGTGAGGCGGCCCGGGTGGATGGCGCGAATGCCCTACAAGAGTTTCGCCATATCACGCTACCCCTATTGCGCCCCACCCTCTTGTTCGTGTGTGTGTTGACGATGATTGCGTCTTTCCAGACATTCGTCATCTTTCAGCAATTGACGGCCGGCGGCCCACGCGAGCAAACCACGCCATTGGTCATGAGCATTTACCTAAACGCATTTCGGTTTCAGAGCATGGGTTGGGCCTCCGCCATCTCGATGGTGTTGTTTCTGCTCATTTTGATCTTTACCGTGATTCAGTTTCGATTCCTGCGGACGGATTGGGAGTATTGATGGCGATGCTCGACAATGCAATTCAACCCCCATCCAGCGCACAAGCCACGCGCACCCAACATGCGGTTGGCTTGTCGGTTGCGTATGTCATTCTGGGTTTCGGCCTATTGGTGACGCTAGTGCCGTTTATCTACGTCATCCTCAGTTCGTTTAAAACCTCTATCGAAATCATCCGGGTGCCGCCGACACTTTTGCCCGAGCAGTGGACATTACAAAACTACCTGACCATCCTTAATGACCCAAAAATCCCGCTGTTCCGTTTCTATGGAAACAGCTTGTTCGTCGCAGTAGCGCGAGTGGCGATCACTTTGTTCACCAGTTCATTTGCCGGTTATGTGTTCGCCAAGTATCGCTTTCGCGGCAAGGGGCTCATGTTCACTTTTATTTTGGCCACGCTAATGATCCCTTTTCAAGTCATCATGATCCCGGCTTATTTGATTCTGGTCTCACTCGGGTTGATCGATACCTTGTGGGGTCTGGTGATTCCGTCCCTCGTTGATGCGTTTGGCATCTTTATGATGAAGCAGTTCATCGAGGGTATCCCCAACGAGTTACTTGATGCCGCACGGATCGACGGCACCAGTGAGTTTCGGATTTATTGGCGCATTGTGCTGCCCCAACTGGGCGCCCCCCTAGCTGCATTGGGCATCTTCACTTTTATCGCCACCTGGAACGATTATCTGTGGCCGCTTGTCGTCATCACCACTCACGAACGCCGCACGTTGCCCTTGCTGCTGAGCTGGTATAGCAATCAGCATGGCTCCAACCCTGGACTGACCCTGACTGCTGCAGTATTCGTCATGTTCCCAGTGCTCATTGTCTATAGTTTCTTCCAACGCTGGATCGTGCAAGGGGTAACGCTCACCGGCTTTAAATAGAGGCTGACCAAAACCATGAAAGAAAAAATCGTCCTCATCGGTGCAGGCAGCGCCAGTTTTACCCGCGGTCTGGTTGCCGACATCATTCGCCGCAATAATGAAACCGAGCTGGCATTGGTCGATATCGACCCGACCGCCCTCAATATCGCTGAGCGGCTGACGCGCAAGATGATTGCGTCCGGACGCGCCCCGATCACCCTGTCCGCATCGACGGATCGGCGCGACGTGTTCACAGGTGCAACGGCCATCATCTGCACGGTGGGTGTCGGCGGGCGACGGGCGTGGGAGCAGGATGTCTTCATCCCGCGCCGACATGGCATCTATATGCCGGTTGGGGACACGGTCGGCCCGGGCGGCACCTCGCGAGCGCTGCGGATGATCCCAGCCATGGTAGATGTGGCCAAGGATGTGCTAGATCTAGCGCCAAATGCGCTGTTCTTCAACTATGGCAACCCGATGGCTCCGGTTTGCCGGGCCATCCGCAAAGCCACTGGTGCAAATGTCATAGGGCTGTGCCATGGTGTCTTTCACGTAGCGGAGTATCTGGCCGATGTCTTGGGGCTGCCGCGAGCCGACCTGCATTATGCCGCTGTGGGCTATAACCATCTCACCTGGTTCACTGAGGTGCGCGCACATGGCAAAGATATGCTGCCGAAATTGCGCGAGTTGGCCCAACCCAAAAGCAGCAGCGATGACAACCCATTCAGTTGGCAGCTGCTTACGCTGTTCGGGGCTTTCCCGGCCGTGCTCGACCGGCACGTGACTGAGTTCTTTCCGCAGTTTTTCCGTGAGGGCCGTTACTATGGCAAGACGCTCGGTGTGGAAGCGTTCAGTTTCGAAGAGACGATTGCATGGGGTGATTCATCGCACAACGAGACTTGCGAGATCGCACTGAGCGATCAAGCATTGCCCACAGACTATTTAGAGCGGCTGAGCGGTGAACACGAGCAAGTCATCGATATCATTCAATCGATCCGTAACGAGAGCGAAGAGGTGTATTCCGTCAACCTCCCCAATACTGGCCAAGTGCCCAACTTGCCAGCTGATGTCATTGTGGAGAGCCCGGCTATTGCCGATGGCGCAGGGTTGCGACCTATCGCACAACCGGCGTTGCCTGCTGGGCTGGTTGGCACACTCGCCACACGCTTTCAGTGGGTTGAGACGACGGTCGAAGCCGCGCTTGAAGGCAGCCGCGAAAAATTTATCCAAGCCCTTGTTTTGGATGGCGCAGCCAACTCACTCCAACAAGCCACGGAATTGGCAGATGAATTGCTGGCTGCACAGCATGCATATCTGCCAAACTTCAAAGTGCACTAAGAACCTATCTCTAAACGTCACAGGTCTCGGAGACCTGTGACGTTTTTGCGAGGTTTAGAGATAAGTTCTAAATAAAACCAACTGTGTCACTAAAAATGGCTGCACAAATGCACAGCCGTTCGCCTCTTGCGCAATTATTACTGCGGGCTATCTTCCGCAACATTAAACATGAACAAGAAAATTCTGTGTGTCTATGGTGGCCCTGAATTTCACGCTACCCAAAAGGGGGGTGAACTGCTTTCACAATGGCTGACTCAACACGGCGGCTACGAATTGGTCGCAACCAACGATCTGGATATGTTGACCCGTTTGAACAGTGATGCCCGTCGCAGCCGGGTGCGAATAAGCGGTTATCTTCATATTTTGAGTCAAAACTAACCTTCCTTGATGAATGGCTGAAATACCTGCGATTACCGCATCAGTTCCGTCTCTCAATCCACCGACCTGGGCGATCTTGCAGCGCAAGCTATTCGATGTGCTCTGTGCGGCGGTGCGCCCCTATCTCGACAAATATACGTACGCCAGTGGTGAACGCCAACACGAGCTAATCTGGGGGAGTCAGCTCAACAGCCGCGATGGCGCTGATGACTTTTACGAAAGCTTTTACAACTTTCCATTGTTATATCTGCTTGGCGGGGCCGATGAGTTGTTGCCACTGGCCCACCAACAATGGGAGGCGATCACCCGCCAGACCACTCGCCTTGGCAATGTCTACAAAGAGTATGAGCGAGGCTACGACCAATTTCACCAATCCGAGAGCTACATTTACTTCTATCTACTCTGTTTGGCCGATCCGGATAACCCCAAGTTGATTGAACGGGCGCGTCGGTTCGCCGGGTTCTTTCTAAATGAAGATCCCGAAGCACCAAACTACGACGCGCAGAAAAATATCATTCGCGCGCCCCACAATGGCAGCGCCGGCCCCCGCTGGGGCATGAATGACGATGGATCGCCAGCCAGTTACGGGTGGAGCAAAGGCATGTCGGTGTATGGTCTGCCGTTCCAAAATGTGCCGGGGATCAACCAAATCGAAGATCTCAAAGACCCCGTCAATGCCCGCCGCATGGGGCAAGCGATGGAGCGCGCTTATAGCCAGGGCGATGTCGGTGCCAATTTAGGCGTGTGCACCCTTATTGCCAACGCCGCGCTGCTTACGGGCGATGACAAATATCGGCGATGGATTTTGCACTATGTCGATGGCTGGCGCGAGCGAGCCCAAGCTAACGGTGGGTTGATCCCGGACAACGTTGGGCTGTCGGGTAGCGTGGGTGAATATGTAGATGGCAAGTGGTACGGCGGACTCTATGGCTGGAACTGGCCCCATGGCTTTTACAACTTACAAGCGGCCGTCTTGTGCGCAGCGCAGGCCAGCTTGTTATTGACCAATGATCTATCTCAGCTCGACTTGGCTCGTGGACAACAGAACCGCTTGATGGCGCTGTCTGAGATGCGCCAATACGCCGACCTGCAGATGAGTCTGGCCCAGCATTGGCAAAACGTGCGAGAAGCGCTTGCAGGCACCAGTGGCGAAACCCTGGTCATGCCCTATCGGTATGGCGACAGTGGTTGGTTCGATCATCAGCCGGTGTCTGTGATCTTCCCGGCCGCATTGTGGGCGCTAAGTGCCGATGCCAATGACTGGACAACGCTTGTGAATATTCGAAACACTTGTGGCTATGACTGGCGCAAGGTGTTTGCCTTTCGCGGCAAAGAAGATGCTGGGCACGAACAACCCTGGCTCGAGTTTTTGGCTGGCCGCAATCCGGGCTATCCCGAAGCGGCGATCCGGGCAGCGCTGGGGGTAGCCCACTGGCATCTGGACCAGATTCGCGCAGACACGGCCGATTTTGATCGTGTGTCAATTCATCATTGGCAGGAGCACAATCCCATCACGACCGAGGCGCTGATTCAACTGACGTTGGGTGCGCCACAGATCATCTATAACGGCGGGCTGCTCATTGCGCCATTGCGTTATTTTGACGCAGAACGCCATCGACCGGGTCTGCCGCCCGACATCGCTGCGCTAGTGACACAGGTATCGGCTGAGCAAGTCACGCTCACGCTCGTCAACACTAGCCCTGTTGCCGCCCATACAGTGTTGGTGCAGGCTGGCAGTTTTGGCGAACACAGATTCGAGCAAGTTCAATATACACGCTGTTCACCGGATAGCAATTACCCCGGCGCTCAAGCGAAATACGAATACGGCGCCAGCCCGTACACACCACCGGATCCGATGGTGGAGACCACAACACAATATATTGGAGGCTCGCGCGTGAGCGTGCAATTGCCGCCAGCAACCGAGATCACCCTTACCCTGGGCATGCAACGGTACGTCAACCAAGCCTCATATCGTTAGTACATATGAACGTTGATCCCATCCACTCGATATCAAAATAAGGCTCTACCGAGTAAAACGGAATAAACCACGAATCTCACGAATTCACACGAATTATTTGTGAAGATTAGTGACATTCGTGGTTCATTTCCCGCTAAAGTCGGGAGAGCCCAAAACAATTGGTAACTACTCAGGCCATTTAGGATTCTTTTCCGCGAATCACATGAATCAGCACGAAAAAGATTAGCGAATATTCGCGTGATTCGCGGATTTTATTAGACTGGAGCAGTCTCGCCCCACCGACCTTGTGTCCTTGTGAGAAATCTTTCTGTTTCGGGTTGAATGAGTCAACTCTATATGGGGAATCTATTAGGCTACTAAATAAAACCAACAAGTCAAAACGGCTTTCAAGTAGCGCAAGAGCCGCTGAAATACTATGTTTCGGTATGTCAAAACCGTAAGACTTAGTTGGTTTTATTTAGACAGTCAGATCATCACCTGAAAAAGTTGGGCACCAGAATTTCTCGACATAACCCACGACCAGCTGGGTCCCTTCATCATGGCTGACATACGGTGGGCGAGCGGGGTTATACATCGTGTCTGTGAGATCGCGGGCGAG
This sequence comes from Chloroflexota bacterium, assembly GCA_031392845.1. GTDB lineage: Bacteria > Chloroflexota > Anaerolineae > J036 > Brachytrichaceae > JANMVQ01. The sequence goes on along the minus strand of JANMVQ010000156.1, from coordinate 4,396 downwards.
TGCCACGGTAAAGCCCCACCGCGCTAAAGTCCACATCGATGGTGCCGTTGTCCGGGCCACTGACCGCATAGCCCGGTCGGGCCATATTCGATGGACGGAGCGACCACGCAGTCCAACTGTTGCCTGATGCGGCGACATACGTCTTCGACAATAAGCGTGTCGTGACCCAATGCCATATGTGGGCCGTGATATTCGATGCACCCGGCAGGCACCAGCAGCGGCAGTCCCCGCGTCACCGCATCTTTGAGTTGGTGTGGTCGGAGGTGTTTCAGCAACATCATGCTAGTGCTTCAGCAACCCTTCCGGTGTGCCGAAGGGGATGTCGAGCCGATTGGCGGGAATGGGCCAGCTTTGCCCACCCAGCACATGGAACTGGTTGCTTTTGCCACACAGCCACAAGAATAGCTGGGCGCTGTCGGAGCAGTCGCGGAACTGTTGGCGAAAAGTAGGCGCACCGTGCAGGGCGTAGTCGGTGGTGGCAAAGTCAAAATCGGGCTCACGAATCCAATCGCGCTGCGGGGCAGTGGTGCGGAAGTAGTTGTACTTCAACAGATTGCGCAGCCCCGGCACACTTGAGGCCGAGCGGCGATGCCAAATCGCGTAGTTGGTGATGAAGATTGACCCGGCTGGCGCAGCGGCGCGATACGAGCCGCGAATAGCGCCGTAATGTCCCATGTAGGTGCTGTGCGAAAAGAGAAAGTGTGAGCCGGGCAACAATTCGGTCGGCCCCATTTCCACGCTGCATGCCTCTGGATAATAAAACACCTGCAAATAATGCAAATCATAGGAGAGCTGCGAGCCGCCATCACGGTGCCAGTTCTGGGCCGGCATCGGTGTTTTGACGCGGTGGTTGCTCATCAAGATCGGCAGGCCGAAGTCCGCGCCCAATAGACAGCGGATTGCGCCGGCCGCTTGCGGGTGGCAGATCACATTGTCCATGAACCATGGCTCGCGCAGAATGGCCGAGGGTTCGCCGTCTGGGTGCTCATTGCAATAGTCCAGGCTGCGACGGTTGATCTCATCCGGCACAACGCCATCGAGCATTAGAAAACCTTTTTTGCAGAACTCCAACACGTGGGTGTCGGTAAGGGTCGGTGGACAATCGTAGGTTCGGGAATACTTTGTCATGGCGCTCTCATGGTCGCTCACACAACCGCTCCAAAATAAATTCGCAGCCCAGGCCATAGGTGCGTGACTCATCGGTCATGAGGGCCAGGTTGGGAAACTGAATCACCCGCCAGCCATCGCGGATGGCTTCGAGCACGGTACGATAAGGCCAGTGCGCTTCGTCGGGCTCAGTGAGTTCGCCGTTGTACACCAGGGTCATGCCATGGACCGGCGAGGCCACGCTGGTGGTGACTGCTTGTAGATACAGCAAGTCTTGCCAAACTTTTGTGCTCATGTTTAGTTTATGCGCCATGTTTACTTGGAGAATCTATTAGCTCGGTTTTAGCGGCCAAGCGCGAAAGAGATTGTTTTGAGCGGGGTTCAAACGGGCGCGCATGCTTTCGGTAATAAACGGCGGCTCGTCCATGGTAGCGATGTTCTGCGACATCATCCAGAATGGGCCATAGCCGACATGCAAGGTTTTACGGGTTTGTGACGAACGGTTGGTCAGCCCACCGTGGCGCAGGTTTTCGGTGAAGAGGATGGCGTCGCCGGCTTCGACCGGTAGCCCGATCATGCCGGGTTCTTGGTCGGGGTTGTTGCCGTAAGGTGACTTGTAGTTGGTCTTGTGGGTGCTGGGAACCACGCAGAATGGCCCTTGGTCGGGGCCGACATCGTGGACAAAGTAAACCATTCGCACCATCATGCAGTCGATTTGGCCGTTGCTGAAGGCATAGCGATACTTGTGATCGATTGGCCCGCCCATGTGGGTGCCGGAGGCGTTGCCGGTGTAGCGGATGCGGATTTCGGAATTATTAATGGTGATGCGGCCCTGAACGATGGCGCGTATGTACTCCATCGTGCGAGGATGATCTAGCAACATATCGAAGTTGGGATCGGCATTCCAGAAGTCCTCGATCATCAAGGTTTTGCCATCGGCCCGTTCACCCCAGGTGTGATAGCCGAGTTCGGCATCGGCGTGGTACTCCTGTCCCCAGGCAGCTTTTTTGCGCGGGGGCGCTTGCACGCGCTCCAAGGCATGTTCTTCGAGGGTGTTGATGGCATTCAGAAGTGTGCCAACCTCTGAGCGAGTGAGCAAACCTTTGATCACAAGATAGCCCTGTCGATCAAACTCATACTTTTCAATGTCGTTCATCGTCGGCCTAATGTATACCGAGGCATAGGCTTATGCAAGCGGATCAGTGCAAGACCAATTTCATGGCGCATAAACCCGCTCAGTCTCTATAGACCGGGAGGGTTGAATGAGTCAACACAATATGGGAAATCTATAAGACCCGCTTCGGCGAGTCCATGCGGGATTGTTAACTCAGCAAGTTCATATAGACGAGTTGCGTAATTTGCAGATCGTATACAAAATACAAGGGATCTTAATGATCGATATCTTTTGTATAAAGTAATAAGGAGAGAAGCCATGCAGCAAAAACTACTGACCAAACGAAGTGCCAGCCTGATCTTCACGCTTGCCATGATCGCAACCGCTTGCGTACCAGCACAACCGGCAGCGCAGCCTGCCGCCAAAGCCGCTGAAGCGACCACGGCCCCCGCAGCTGCTGCGGCAGTCGAGGCGACCCCGACCCATGTTCCACAACCTGCGTCAATCCCTGACCTAAAGGATGTGGCACGCGAAAAGACCTACGTGGTCACTTTGTGGTCCGATACTGGCGGCGCGATGCCGGCCTTTGATAACTGGAACCCCCTCAACAATGCGGGTAACGCCTTGCGCGGAAACGGCGGGAATGCCGGCATGTCCGAGGGCCTCTTTTACCGCAACCTCAACAATGGCACGGAAACCCCGTGGTTAGCGGAAAGCTACGACCACAATGCCGATTTTAGCCAGTGGACGTTAAAGTTGCGCAAGGGTGTCGAATGGTCCGATGGGCAACCATTCACCTGCACTGATGTGAAATTCACCATCGACACATTGATGGCCAACGCACCGGATTTGCAGCAGTCGTCCTACTTCAAGGAGTGGACCAAGTCAGTGACATGCAAAGATGATCTGAATGTGGTCATCGACTTGAACAAGCCCTTTGCCCGCTTTATGTATCCGCTGGTCGTTGGTTGGGAATATCATTTCGCGGTCGTGCCTGCGCATGTCTGGAAAGGCCAGGACCCCAAGACCTTCGCCAACTTCGACCTGGCCAAGGGCTGGCCACTGTTTACCGGGCCATATCGGCTGGTCAGCGTGTCTGGCACCCAAGTGATCATGGATCGTCTCGAGAAGTGGTGGGCAGTCAAGAGCGGTTTCCAGAAGCAAATGCCCGCCCCAGAGCGTATTGTTGTTATCCCATTTGGTAACGACACCGCGATGGCTGAGAAGTACATCACGAATCAAATCGACTACGGTGGTCCGCTGCTGATCGGCACCTATCTGTCTGCCGTGCAGAAAAACCCCAAGTTGATTCCGTGGTTTAAGGACGGCAAAGTCCGCGGAGCACCCGACGGCTGCTTGTACGACCTTATCTTGAATAACGATATGCCGCTGTTCAAAGATAAGAACGTTCGCCTAGCTCTGAACTATGCCACTGACCGACAGAAGCTGGTGGACCTGGCTTACTTAGGTTCGACCCATCCAGTGGTTGCGCCCTTCTCCAGCTACATCTCAAACTGGGTTGATGGCGATTTGAAGAAGACGATAGACAGTTTCGACCGCGTAACACCTAGTGAAGACAAAGTCACCAAATACATGACCGATGCCGGCTACGCAAAGGATGGCAGTGGCATGTGGGCGAAAGATGGCAAAACCGCCAAGTTCACCATTGTCACGCCCGACTGGCTGGCTCCGATTGGCCCGGTGTTGACCGAGCAATACACTCAGAATGGCTTCGATGTGACCGAAAGCCCAGATCGCACCAACGCTTTCGGCAATGCGCTGACCGCTGGCTCGTTTGACGCCATGGTCTTTGTGTTCTGCGGCAGTACTTTTGATCCATTTGATACCTTGCAAGGTTTCCACAGCAAGTTCTATGCGCCTATCGGCGGGAAAGCCACAAATGGAATGTATGGCTGGCGCTATCAGAACCCAGAGATGGACAAAGCCCTAGCCGCCATGGAATCGATGATTCCCAAGCGGGATAATCCGAAGTACGTTGAACAGGTTGTCAATGCCACCAAGATTTACTTAGAGGATATGCCGACGATTGTTCTGGCCGAAGAGTTGCACGTGATCCCCGGCAACTACACTTACTGGAAGGGTTATCCGAACTCGGACGATCCATATGTCGCCCCATTTCCATGCTGGCGCGACATCTTCCTGATGACATTGAAG
>JANMVQ010000146.1:0-5805 GCA_031392845.1 Chloroflexota bacterium | reverse complement strand
CTTTGCGGGGGCACGACTCCCCGCAAAGCCGCCTGTGAATTCTGATTCAGGCCGACTGAACTCTAGATGCACAGAGTCTGCCCTGCCCGCAACATTTAGGGTGGCATCTGTTGACGGGCTTTGTCTTTGAGCGCGGTGGTAGCCTGGGAGCTGTCGATAACGAATTGAAAGGCGATTCTGGCTTTGTCGGAATCGCCTTTTGCTTTGTAGCCCATGCCCAGCGCATATTGCACCAGCGCCATAGTCGCCATAGTATTGACCGGATTTAAGGCTTGCGCGCGTAGAGCAATTGCGAAGCCGCGTTCGATCCGGTTGGCTTCGGTCAATAAGAACGCATAACTACCTACGGCATCGGCGTTTTGGGGATTGAGGTCAACGAGTCTGCCCATGACTTGGGCAGCCTGATCAAACTGCTGCAACTGGTAGTGGGCCGTGCTGAGCTGTTGCAACACAAACGTTTGGGTGGGTGAAAGCTCTAGCGAGCGGGTCAAGGCTGACACGGCGTTGGTGTAATCGCCGCTGCCAAACAAGGCGAAGCCCAATGCATTATGAGCGAATGGGTCATCCGATTGCAACTTGACAGACTGTTGCGCAGGGGCGATGGCCTCACTTGGGCGGTTTAACCCATTCAGCACGTTGGCCAACTGCAGCCAGGTATTGGCGTTATCGGGCTTTAGCTCAGTCGCAGTGCGCAACGCTTTGGCGGCATCTTCATATTTCTTCAAGCGTAGGTTGGCGCTGCCTAACTCAATGAATGCTTCGGCATACGTCGGGCTAATTGCTATGGCAGCCTGTAATTCTGGCAACGCAGCAACCGACTGCCCACTTTGATTGAGGAGATAACCCAGCCACATGTGGGCAATAGCATATTTGGGCACTTGATCGACAGCGCGTTGGGCCAGCACTTGGGCTTGTTTGAGATCGCCGTTGACAAATAGAGTGTTGCTCTCTTGAAGTAGTGCTTTGGTAGCGGGTGGCACTAGGTCAGCGGGCTTGGGGTAATTGACCGGATCTAAGCGTTCGGCTTGAGCGAAAGCCTCTTCGGCGCTGGGCAAGCTCAACTCCAAGCGGGCCACGCCGAGTGCACGCCAGGATATGGCCTGCGTGGGCTCATTTTGTAGCAGCGCTTCGTAGCGGCGCACGGTCTCGCTGTAGGCCGCGCTTACCTCGTTTTTAGGGTAGTTCAATTGATTGAGCAGCCGCGCCAGCGAAAATGCACTTTCCGGTGCGTTGGGGTTGGCGGCAGCGGCTTGTTTGTAATAAACGAGCGCTTGCTGGGGCTGATTCTGCTTTTCAAAGACTTGGGCCAATCCAGAGGCAGCGCCATCGTCGCAGGGGCTTAGGGTTAGGGCGCGCTGATATTGTTCAATGGCGTTGTTGAAGTCGCCCAGTTCTAAGTAGGTTCTGCCCAGCATGGCATAAGGCGAGTCGGCATTCTGGCGACGCAAGCCAAAATAGCGCGGGGCCAACTTGATAGATGCTTGCAGCGCATCGCGGGCGGCTTTGTAATCTTTGCTGCCCATATAGGTCATGCCCAAAGTCACATAGGCGCGCGATTGCTGGGCTTCTGTGCCGGGTTGTTTGCTCAGCTCGGCGAGGCGTTGGGTGTAGACGGTAACGGCTTCGGTGTATTTCTCGGCTTGCCAAAGCTGCGCGACCGGATCGCTGGCGGCACTCAGTTTGTCGGCATATTGAGATTGCACACGCTTTGCTTCGGCGGGTTGGCCGGCTTTGTCGTAAGCCTGCATCAGGCTGATGACAGTGTCTGGGTTGGCGTTGCTTTGCTGCAAGGCGGCTTCGTAAGCCTCGGCAGCATCGTGCCAGCGGCGTTGAGCAGCCAGAATATTGCCGCGCAACTCGTAAGGCAGCGCGTTGGTGGGATCGGCCTTGCGCACCAGATCGATCTCGCTAAGTGCGTCGGCGAGACGATTGCCGCCATGCACATTGCAGGCGCTGAAATACACCAGCGCCAGATTTTGGTGCACCACACTGATATCGCTATCGAACATGCGAGCGGTTTCTAAGTCGCTGACCACATCGTTGGTTGGCTCGCCGGTGTATAGGCGGGTCATCCCCCGGTAGAAGTAAGCCGCCGCTGCGTTAACCTCCTTTTGGGCATCACCTTGGGGCAGGCTGGCGATGGCCTTGTCGAACAGCGGCAGCGCAGCGCCATAGTCGCGCTGTATATAGCGCAGTAAGCCTAACGACAGAAAAGCCACATGTTCTAACTTGCGTTCAGTGCCCAGGCGATAGTTGAAGGTGCGCAGATCATCGCTACCGAGTAAGAGATCGACTTGTTGTGTTTGGTTTAACAACTCGAAGCGCGGCGACACGAAATCCTGATCGTAGTTGCCCCAGATCACAAGGGTGGCTTTGTTGGCGGCACCTTCGGCGCGCGCTTCGTCACTGTCAGCAAAGCCACGATTAATGCGGCGCACTTCTGCCGGGAACTTTAGGCGGCTGACCTGTTGTTTGAGTTCGATATAAATATCATCGTCGAATGTCTTGTCACCGCAGGTTTTGCAGGGTTGGAACTCGCTAACCAAAATAACTGGGCCGATCGGCGGGCGCAGATAATTTTCGTAAATCGCATACGCGCTCCAGCTCAGGCCAGCAACAGCGCACATGCCGACCGCCAGCCAAGCACGGCGCCGATAGCGAGGCGACACTTGGGTCACGCGCACGCCAGCCACAATGACGCCAACCAGGGCCAGCCCGGCGATCACGGTCAGCGATTGGCTGAGCTGGCCGAGCACACCCGTCAAGGTATTCAGCGACTGCACGATGAATTGCAATGCAGTCAGAATGACACCGAGCGCACCCAGTAAAGTGATCCATTGCCCAACCTTACCCTGTTCGTCATGGGCGGTTTCCGGTTTGCGTCCAACGAGTGCGCCCATCATGCGTGCCGCTGCGTTTAGGCCGGACAGAGCTGAGCTGGCAGGTTTGGGGTTTGGCGATTCGAAGGGTTGCTTAGAGTTTGAGGGTTTGAGAGTTTGGGGCTGGACAGCACTATGTGGCTCTCCCAAGCCCTCAAACTCTTTCAAACTTCCAAACTCATTCAAACTGGCTGCAAACGCTTGTGTCAACGCAGCTCCAGTGGGGTAGCGGTCTTCGAGGTGTTTGGCGAGGGCTTTTTGGAGGATGATGTTAAGGGTCGGGGGCAAATCGCTACGCAGGGTGTGCAGATCGGGCGGGGTTTGCTGCACGTGCTTCATCACCATCTCGGTCAAGCTGCTTGCAGAAAATGGCGGTTGCCCGGTGAGCATCTCGAATAGCACACAGGCCAGCGAGTACAAATCGCTTTGCGGCACAGGCTTGCCGTTGGCTTGCTCTGGCGCGATGTAGGCCGGGGTGCCGGTCAGCGCGGCGGAGTTGGTGAGTTGGGTGGTGTCGACCACGCGGGCAATGCCAAAATCGGCCAGCACCGGGGTGCCATCCTCCCGAAAGAGAATATTAGTGGGTTTAATGTCGCGGTGAATAATGCCCTTGCTGTGCGCATAGTCAAGTGCGCTGCCGATGGCGGTGAGGATGCGGGTGATTTCGGGGAGGGGTAGTGGACTGACGGCAGTGGGCAGAGAGCTGAGGGCAGCAGGCTGCTCACTGCTCTCTGCTTTCTGCCCGCTATTCACTGCTCTCAGCTTGTCCTTCAATGTTCGCCCAGGCACATACTCCATCACCATGTAGGGGCCTTGTTCGCTCAGACCAAAATCGTAAGCTTGCACGATGTGGGGATGGATCATGCTGGCGATGGCACGCGCTTCGATGGAAAAGCGGCGCTCGAAGTTGTCCGCGCTGGCCAGCGCCGGTGCGATCAGTTTGATCGCGACATCGCGACCCAAATTGGGATCGCGTGCGCGATACACCTCGGCCATGCCCCCACGGCCCAGTAGTTCGATGACTTCGTAGCGCCCAATGGTTTTGCGTGTTGATGCGTCCATATCCCCCGATGAATCTGCAAATCTATTTTCTGTGGAATTCTGTGTCCAAAATTCTTACTTCATCAATTCTAATTTGAGACGGAACTTTACATCGTTGTCCACAAACAGTGCACCGTGAGATTGTTGTACCGGGTGAAACTCGGCCCCTTCGAGCAGGGCGCTGTTCACCGGGATGGTGGCATCGCCCTCTGGGTCTTCGACAAAGCTCACGTTCTGCCAGCGCCCATCTTCGCCAATACTGATATTGGCTCTGCTAATGGTCTTGTTGCCATAGCCGACGATGCACAGGGTGGGGATGCGCGCTGTGGGGCTGAGTTCGCTGCGGAATTTATGGGCATCCGCGATATAGCTGCGATAAGGTTCTTGCACCCAGCGCGGGTCGGCAAAGATATCGATCTCTTGGTCATTGGGGCCAAACACGGCCGGATAGATCGGCAACAATTGATAGGCACTGGGAAACGTGACGATGGCATCGCGAATCTTGTCGTTGATGAGATTGAGCGGCAGCAATCCTTTGCCAGTCAGCAAGGCCAAGATCATTTTGGGTGTGCCAAGGTGCGGGCCACCCATCAGAATAAGCCGCTCGGCCATCTGATCGCCGCCCAGCACATCGATGAAATAGCGGGTGACCAGACAACCCATACTGTGCGCAATAAGAATCACTTTTGTGGTGGGGTCGGGCAAAGTTTGGCGGAAGGCCTCGACCTGCACTTTGAGTTGCTGGGCGGCTTGGCGCAGGTCTTTGCGCCAATCGTAGGCAAATTCGATCAGATCGGCATGGGCGGTATAGCCTAAACTCTCTTTGAGAAAGCCGGTGAATTGCGAGTATTGCTCCAACTTGAATAACCCAGGCACCACGACCAACTCTTCGACCAAGCCGTGGATCGTGGCCGGTGGGTCTTCGGGTAGCATCAGCGCCTGGGGATGGGTGAAGAGCAGCTTGAGATCGGGCCACAGCATTTTGTCACCCTGCCAGAGTTGCGAGCCCATGAAGCCGGGGATAAACACGATGGGCTTACGGGTATGTGAGCCCGGTAGGCCGCGTTTGGCAGGCGCATTGAGCTCGTCGGGCTGGAAGGCGGGTTTGTAAACCAATACGGCGGGACCAATTTGAATCGCCTCGCTGCCCTGCAAGACATATTCGCTGATCTTGGTCCCGTTCACCCATGTGCCATTGCCGCTATTTTGGTCGATGAGTTTGGCGTGGGCAGCGTTAATTTGAATCTCGACGCACGCGTGTCGGCGCGAGACCTTGGGGTGATCCAGCATGATGTCATTGTCGGGGGCGCGACCGATCGTATTGATGCCAGACTTGAGCAGCAATTCCCACAGTTTGCCCGCCAACTGAATGGCGATCCGAGCATGGCTGGTATCCGGCACGCTAATATCCATCGCGAATGCCGTGCTGGCACGCTCAGGGGCAGATGGGTCGATCAGCGTCTCCACAAAAGCATCAGCGACATTTGGGCTGAGGGTAAGGCTGACATTACCGATTTGCAATGTATCGCCCACTTGGAAGGACTGACGCTGCATCACTGGCTGCTGATTCAACCGGATACTGCTCTCGCCGCTCAGGTCTTCCACGTGCCATGTCGTGCCCGCACGGCTGAGGCGAGCGTGGACAGGCGCAATCTGCGCATCGATCAGAGTGATGTCGTTATGGCTACCGCTGCCAATCTGCACGCTGGCAGTGTTGAGGGTGTAGCGCCAGAATTGGGCATGCTGCTGCACAATCAGGATGAGATCAGGTGTGGGATCAAGCATGGGTGACACAAGTCATATGTTAAAGACTTTTTGCGTTTTGGAAACACAGAAATTGGGTATAAAATCCACTTTAATATTTATTCGCAATGACGCAAGACGC
>JANMVQ010000119.1:0-22672 GCA_031392845.1 Chloroflexota bacterium | reverse complement strand
AGTGCACTGCTCCGCTCTGGATGCTTGTTTTGTAGGAACAAATCCTACAGATCCGAGCGCGGCTACAGGATATTGATATAACCATAGGTGATCATTAAGTCCGCACAAGAATGACGAGTTCTTGTCAGAAACAAAGGATGCGATGGTGGGCGCGTCCTTCGACTGCGCGCATCAGAATGCGCTCCGCTCAGGATGCTTTCTGTAGATGGAAAAAATATCCTGCGTAGTAGAACTCGAGTAGATTGAGTTGTGTGTAAGTGCGCTGCTCCGCTCTGGATGCTTGTTGTGGATGGAACAATGCATCTGATGCGACCACCTCTCCAAGCAATGCTGATTGCCGGAGGGGAGCAGATTCGGAGCCCCAGAGTTCAGAGATCAGATTTTTCAGAGCGCGGAGCTATGGAACAGGGGCAGCCACCACCACCACACGAAAGCCGTTGAAGTCGCTGATGAAGTTGTCAGGGTGAGTCCAGCCGCGGACAGCACAGCGCGCGCCGTCTAAAGTGAAGGCCCACGAGCCGCCACGCACCACCCGTGAATCATCACCACTATCGTCCTCGCGACCATCATGTGCTTGGTAAGGATAACGGTGATATTTGCTACGCGTCCATTCCCACACATTGCCCGCCATATCTTCGCATCCATACGGACTGCTCCCCTGATGAAAGCAACCAGAGGTGCTTGTATTACCCACATTCCCTTCGACGTTGGCATGCTCTGTTGACGCATCGTCGCCCCACGGAAAGGCGCGTTTGGGGACTGGGTTTTCAATGATTTTCTCATGAGGCTGAATGGCAAAGCCTTGCGCAAGCGTGGTTGTTGTTGGCACTTTGAGGATGTACTCCCCACCACGCGCGGCCTTCTCCCACTCTGCCTCCGAAGGGAGTGCGACGCGCCAACCCATGGGCAATTTATCTTGCCAGCGCAGGGTTAGCCAAGCACAGAAGGCGTGAGCATCGTACCAATTGACCCAGATCACTGGGCGATTGGCTGACCCCAGCAGGCTATCACGGTTGCGCGGCTGGTGGCCGCTGTCCGCCACAAACTGAGCAAACTGAGCGACAGTGACAGGCGTTTGGGCGATCCAATAGTCATTGAGCAAGGTCTCATTGCGGTGCAGCTTGGCGTCATCGTTATCAGCTTGGCCCATCCAAAATGGCCCGCCCGGCACAGCACAGAAACGCATCTGATCAACATCCAACAGGTCTTGGCGCGGGTCGCCCAATTCGGCCAATAGATCGCCCGCCAGCACGCGTTCGCGGGCGGGCAAGCTGCTGGTTAACAAGTGCAGTTGCCAATCACGCACCCGGCCACGCTTGCGCTCGTGTCGTTCTTGCAAGTTTGGGTCGAACTTAGCCAAGCCAGCCTCGCTGAGCACTTGTCCGGCCAATAGGGCGCCCCATAAGGTGGGCGCATCAGGTGTGGGTGCACCGGGTGCGCATAACTCGTCGACCAATTCCCAAATGGAACTGGGGGTGGCTTTGGAGCGTGCGGCGGCCAACAGCGTCACCTCGCGCCAGCGCTGCGGGTCGGCTTTTAGCAACTCGCTCAGCCGGTCGGGGAAGTTAAAGCGTGCCAGATGGCAGGCCGCCAAATATTCCTGAAACGAGCGGTGCGGAAATTGATATAGCCCTTCGCCATGCGAATTCAGCAGCCCGGCCCGGTCACGCAGGTATTCCTCCAGTCGCAATAGCTTGGTATCGGCCTTAGAGGCCGCCATCAGCGCGGCAATCAATTCGCCTTGACGAATGTCGGCGGTGCCGACCAAGTTGGGCTGGTTCAGGTGGGCCTCATAGGCCAACTTGTCCAACTCGCGCCGGATGTTGTCTTTGCTGGCGTTCAGCCACTCGCTCAGGCTGGGCTCGATCACCTTGGTGCGGTTGTCTGCATCTCGCCCAGTCTTCAGCCCCTCCCACTCGTCCAACAACATGCTGACCGATTGGGCATACAGCTCCTCGCGGTTCTCCGGCAGCGAGCCACCGCCTTTGGTCTGCAAACGCGCCATCAGGGTTAAGAGCAAGGGGCGCTCGGCCAACTCGCGCAGCTCCTCGCGTTGGGTCGCCCGCTTCAGCACCTCGGCCCGCGCCTCGGCATCGGTTTGTGTCAGCCGGAACAACTGCACCATATGGGCATACCAGGCCGAAATAAAGCGCTCGATCTGCCCACGGGTAAACGGCAGCAGCTCCATCTCGGCAAAGCCGTTCAGCTTCCAATCCTGGCGCTGGTAGGCGTAGGTGCGGCTGGTGACCAGAAACCGACAGCGAGTGTAGATGCCAGCAAAGCCCTGCACTGCTTGCTTCACCTGTTCGCGGCGGCTGAGCGCGTCGGGCACCTCGTCAAGGCCATCCAGCAGGATCAGACCGCCCTGCTCCAGCAGCTCGGCTTGTAGGTCATCGCTGTAGCGCCGCAATTGCTCGGGCAACTGCTTCACGATATGCGCCCACAACGTGTCGGCATTGACTGGGGTCGGGGCTGGTGGCAGATCGGCGGCGAAATCGCGCAACACCACCCGGACCGGCAGCACGGCCCCATGTCCCCAACGCTGCGGCTTGGGCCTCTTCTTCTTGTCTTGATTTGGCTCTGGCGGGATAGGGGTGCGCAGCAGATTCAGATTGGGCGCGGACATCTCCAGCAATTCCCCCGCCATGCACAGCGCCACATAGTTCAGGAAGGTGCTCTTACCGCTACCCGGCCCACCCATCAGCACCAAATACTGCGATTCGTCGAGTGCCTCTAGTGCAGAAAGGCGGCTGGCTTCAAATTTAAGAGGGAACTGAAGAGGGACTTGGAAACCACCGATGTCTTGTTCTTGGGGGCCTGAGCTGTGATCTGGTTGTTTGGTCAACAAAGCCGTGTAGACCGAGGCCAATTGCACCGGCGTGCCACTGTCGCCTGCCGTGAGCGGCAGCTCGTTGGCGCGGGCGCTTAGCCACGCCAAGTAAGCCCGCCGCAGGGTCGCCTTGCTCGCGCCGCTGCGTGCCGCCTCGTTGATGATGGTCTGGTAAAACACCCCGGTGTTGATCGTGCCGGTGTTGTCGCCATCAACGTTTGCGGCGCTTTTTCCGAGCGCTTTGGCTTTATTGCCTTGGGCGACGGCGCCGTCGCCTTTGTTCTTGGCGCTTTGGCGGGTAGTGCGGGCTGCACGTTTGGGTTTGTGGGGTGGGGTATTGGACATGGGCAATTCACCTCGTAAATGTTTTCAATGTATAGCATACCTGCACAACTTAAACCTCGCGAAACATCCTAGCGGTCAAATGGGTGAGCATGCCAGAGAGCACCAAGCATGGCTGCTCACAACGCCCAACACATGCCAGCAACCCCAACATCAAAACCCCGCTCCCGCAGCCATAGCCGTTGCACACTCCCCTCGTCCAACAACGGGTTGGTGTGATTCAAGTGGATGAACAACGCCTTGTCCCGCAACCCATCCAGCCGCTCGACTGTGTCGGTCACCAGCGGATGCGGGATGAGGCTCATGTCGCGGGCCAGTTCGCCATCGGCGAAGAAACTGCCATCCAGCAATGAGACATCATGGGCGGCCACCACATCGCGCACGTCGTGCTGCCACGCTTGCCAGCGGTCGATGTCGGGGTAATAGAACAATCGCTGCTCGCCCTGCATACGGTGTCTCACAGGTGATCTCCTTTAGATCGATGTAGCCATCACGCGCCAAGGTCGCCCATGGCTCATTCGCGCGCAAGAATGCGCACACTCGCGCGGTGGCATAGACCGGCATGTGCTGCGTGCCCATGGCCTCTTTGCCCAATTGCAACAGGCCGGTGTAATGGCCCATATGGGCGTGCGTCAACCAAATACCTTTCAACGTGCACTCGGGTGCGGCGGTGGTGAGCAGATGCAATTGTTCGCGAAAGTCGGGCGTGGCGTCGATCATCCAGCACGACCCAGCCGCACGATCAATCACCCCAAGGCAGACTACCCACTGCCGCTGCGCCGGGTTGCGCCATGCGGCGGCACAGCGCGGGCAGGCGCATCCGGCTTGCGGCACGCCCCCATCTTGCGCGGTTCCTAGCAGGATTGCTTCCATGGTGTCGTGTGGCAAATGTCGCTGAGATTGTATGGCGGGGTTGGGATTCCGCCCATGCCCAAATGGGATCGGTCACACCCACCACAAGAGACCAAAGAGTGACCATATCACTTCTGTTGCGCCAAGCAAACCTCCCGCGCAATAACAAAACATGCTGTAGTATTGTGTGCAGCACTTGGAGAAGTTCCTAGCTTCCGGTGGATAGTTTCGCCAACCATCTCATTTTGGTTTGTCTATAAGGTAATCAGATTGAATCTTTAAGCGAATGAAAAAGGAATTCATGAAAAAACTTGCAGGAAAGTGGGCTTTTGTGACCGGCACCAGCCGAGGAGTTGGTTTGCAAGTCGCCAAAGGTCTTGCTGACGAGGGGTGCAGCCTCATCCTGCATAGTCGCACTGTGGGTCACACGCAAGCGCTGGCAACTGAGCTTCGGCAAGGCGGGACGACGGTTCATCAAGTTGACGCTGAGCTTTCGGACCTCACCGCCGTGCAGAGTTTGGCTCGCGAAGTCGAAGCCTTGTGCCCACAGCTGGATATTCTGTACAACAATGCGGCCCTAATGACGCCCTACCATGGCACATGGACAGAGACAGTGGCGCAAGAGTATGAACTCAGCTTCCGAGTGAACACCATCGCCCCGATCCTGCTGTCCAATCATTTTCTGCCGGGCATGATCGAGCGTGGTTGGGGCAGGATCATCAATGTCACATCGGGCATCAAGGACCAACCAGAACTGATGGCTTATGCGGCCTCCAAGGCCGCCCTCGACAAGTATGTCTATGACACCGCGCCTAAACTAGCCGGGACCGGGGTCACGATGAACCTACTGGATCCGGGTTGGCTCCGCACCGATATGGGGGGTCAAAACGCCCCCGGGGCAGTTGAGAGTGTGTTGCCCGGCGCTTTGGTGCCTATCTTGTCGCAAGATGGTGTGAGCGGTCTGTTCGTCCGCGCCCAGGACTACAAAACCCAGTAATCGCCCCATTACTGGCTACCATTCATTGAGGGCGTCAAATTGCCGCCAGCATATTTTCAATGTCTTGTGCCATGTTAAACAGATGGGGCGACACGCGAATCCCCTGTGGCCGCAACGCAACGATGATGTTTTTGGCAGCCAGCTTATCAACCAGCGCGGTGTCGGTTTGTATGTCACCCGTGCTGAACACCACGATGGCGGATTGATGGCGTGGCGCATCTGAGCGCAATACATGACTATTTGGAAGATGGCGCTTTAACCCATCTGCAAGCATGCTGGCTAATTCGTAATTGTGTGCCTGGATTTGCTCGATCCCGACTTCTTCGATCAAGGTCAATGAGGCATTGAGTGCAGCTGCGCCAATAAAATTCTCATTGCCGGTGGCAAAGCGTTGCGCACCATCACGCCATTGCGGCGGATATTGCACACCCATCACATCAGCAGCAACGCCCAATGGACCCACAAAGGTGGGCTTAATCTGGTTGAGCGCTTCTGGCGCAACATATAGTCCGCCCAACCCAAACCCAGCCATCAGCCACTTGTATCCGTGAAAAGCAAACGCTGAAACCTGCAACGCCTTTAGGTCCAAATACTCCGCACCCACGGCATGAATGCCATCAACAATGAGCAGGCATCCAGCTTGCGCACAGCGCACCCCTAACGTTTCAATATCCATCCGATAGCCAGTATCCCAAGCAATCGCGCTGCAAATGACCGCTCGCGTGCGCATATCCACCTGCGTCATGATCTGATCAACGGTCGGTCCACTTCCTTGCCAGTCCACTTTTCGTATCGTTGCACCCAGCTTATGCAGGTGCGCCAACGAATATTGCACCGAAGGAAATTCGCACGCTGGCACAACAAGGTTATCGCCCTCGCGCCAGTCGATGCCGTGGATGCACACATTCAATCCATAGGTTGTGTTCGGCCCAAACACCAGATCGTCCGATTGCACATGCAGCAATGTTGCCAATCGTTCACGTGCCAGGGCACAGAGGGCGCTACCACTCTGACTGCGATCTGTGCCGGGGACTTGGGCCTGAGCAGCAATTTGCTGTACCGCAAGTGTGGTCCGTGTTGGCCACGGTCCTTGTGCGGCCGTATTCAAATAACTATGAGATTGCGCAATAGGGAATTCACTAGACAAATTTAGCATGGTGGGCCTCTAATCTTTCTGTCAGCTTAATCGTTTATCTTGATGCTGATGAAATTGTCTCCATTTCAGATATTTAATCAGTATTCGTTTTTCGTGTTGGTTGCGTTGGTAACAATCTTAGGCTCAACTTTTTTGTGGTGGCGCAAAGCCGGACCGCTATGGTGGGTCGGTTTGATTGTGGCATTAGTGGCGCTGGCTGGCTATGCATTAACCAGCCGAGTACAACAACTACAGCCAGCGGCTATCAAACTGGACAGTGTGGAAAACATTCGCACTACCTTGCGCAAGTCGGGCAAGCCTTCGCTAGTCGAGTTTTATTCCAACTACTGAGCGGCCTGTATGGCATTGCGGCCTGCCGTGAGTAGGCTAGAAACCGACTGGAAGAAAGGTCAGGTGTTGCCGTTAGATATGTCCAACCCAGCCACCCGCGAATTCGGCAAGGAAGTTAATTTTCAAGTCACGCCATTGTTTATTTTGTTTGATGCACAGGGCGAAGAATTACGGCGCTGGCAAGGGCGTCCGCCGTTGATCGGGGAACTTCCTTGAGGGTTCGGCGGCAGGTTCTGAAGGTTAGTAACGTTCTGAAGGTTGATAAGGTTCAAAAGTTCTTAACGTCGTGGGTAATGAACCTTACGAACCTTCTGAACTTTACGAACCTTCCGAACTCCCCTACCGCTTTGGCAACCCCGCCAATCGCCGCACATCTTTGATTGTTTGCCCGGCGATCTCGCGGGCCTTTTGCGCACTGTCCCACATAGTATTGCGGACATATTCGCGATCTTTGCTAACTTCCTCGCGGCGTGCGCGCATTGTGCTCGTCAGCTCAACCAAGGCATCCGCAACAGCTTCTTTAAGCGGGGCGTAGCGGCGCTGTTCGCCCTTAGCGTACTCGGCGGCGAAGCTGTCTGCAAGCGTCTGTTTGTCGCAGGCGCGCAGCAGCGCCAGCAAGTTATCGACACCGGGGCTCATTTCCACATCGGCTACACCCGTGTCGGTGACGGCCGACTTCACCTTGCTGCGCACTCCCTTTTCATCCTCGAACATACCGATGTAGTGCTTGGGGCCGAGGCTCTTGCTCATTTTTTTGGTTGGGTCAGCCAATGAGAGCAACTTGGGTGTTTCGGTCGCCAGCATTTGCGGTTCGGGGAAATACTCTTCGCCAAACTGGTAGTTAAAGCGCTTGGCGATGCTGCGCGACATCTCCAAATGCTGTTCCTGGTCCTTGCCAACTGGCACGTAGCCCGATCGATACAGCAAAATATCCGCCGCCTGCAACACTGGGTAAGTGAACAACCCTGCCGAAATGAACTCTCCCTTAGTGGCATCTTCGGCGGCTTTGGCGGCCACCTGCTCACTTTTATCTTTGAATTGGGCCTGGCGGGTGAGGTCGCCATACGAGGCCAAGCACGAAAATACCCAGGCCAGCTCGGTGTGTTCCGGCACTTGCGACTGCACGAACACGATGGCCTTGTTTGGGTCCAGGCCGGAGGCGAGTAGATCGGTGTACATGCCTTCGGTATTCTTCTTAAGAATTGCCGGGTCATAGGGCATGGTCATGGCGTGCAGATCAACCACGCAATACACGCATTTATATTCCCCACCATTTTGCAGAACCACCCAATTTTTCACTGCACCGAAGTAGTTGCCAAAGTGCAGTTCGCCGGTGGGTTGGATGCCGCTAAAGACTATTTTTTCATGTGTCATGACATACTCCTGCTTCTTGCTTACCGAAAAAAAACGCCCATCCCCTGAAAATCAGAGGACGGGCGCAAGCTACGCTCGTGGTGCCACCTCAGTTGAATGTTTCTTGCGAAACATCCCACTCTTGGCCAATAACGGGGCCGGGCCGATCCAGCTCGCCGGGTCCATTTCACGGTCTATTGCGCATGTTCGCTTTCACCTACCGCGAACTCTCTGATTTTGCAAAAGGCTGTTACTGCACCGGGTCGTTGCCGATAGGCGCATTATAGTCATGAAAAAACCTGTCGGGTGAACCACTTTCGTTGGGTATCATCCGTTTTGAGTATCGTTTTATGGTTATGGCTTTGATCTCCACAGGTGTATTGATTACGTTGTGCGCCCTCGTAGGCGGTTTGGCCTTTGAAGTCTGGGTATTGCGCGCAGACAAAGCAGCAACTGTGCGTGAGGCCACCCAAACGCTACGATTACGGTGGCTGCGCATTTGTGCTTTGGCAATGATGGTTAGTTCCACATTGGCGTTGGCCACTGGCCTGCCGACATCGATATGGATTATCCGATTGTTGATGGGTGGCGGCGTTTTGCTGTTGCTAAGACATCCACGCCCGGCGCGTGAACAATGGTCGGCGCTGTTGGTCGGCCTATTGCTATTGCAGACACAGAGTTTTGTCAGCCGGAGCGCACACCTGCCTAACCCGGTTGTGCCGCTGTTGGCCGACTGGTTTCACCTGACCTTAGCTGCCATATGGCTGGGTGGCGTGGGCATGCTCACGGTGGTTATCTTGAGCATCTGGCGCAACCCAGATCGGGAGCGGGTGGTTGCGTTATCCGTTATTATGGCGCGCTTCTCACTACTAGCATTGTTCTGTGTGCTGGGGCTGGCCTTCAGCGGCATCGCGCAGGCTGGGCTGTTTTTGAAAGGGTTTGAGGATTTGTTGCGCACAACTTATGGCATAACGCTTTCGATCAAATTGCTGATATTTTTAGGGCTGATCGGCTTCGGTGCATTTCATCAACAAGTCATCATGCCGCGGCTACGGCGCTGGCTGCTAGTGGCCATAGGTGGGCCAAGCGCGATGGACACCATGGCCCAGTTGCGCTGGAGCCTATTGCTGGAATCGAGTCTTGGCCTAGTCTTGTTGATCGTGGTGGGTCTTCTTATATCATTCACCCCATGATCGGAACGTCACTTCCTCGTATTGATGCCCACGCCAAAGTTACCGGCCAAGCCGAATACCCCGGCGATCTCAGCCGCCCTGACATGGCTCACGCCAAAGTGTTGTTTGCCCGTCGCCCGCATGCCCTTGTCAAAAAAATTGACCTGCGGGCTGCGTTAGCGCTGCCCGGTGTGCTCGACATTTTTACCGGGCGGGATGTGCCCAACAACGAATACGGGCTGGTGCTGTTTGATGCACCGGTGATGGTGAGCGCATTGGAGACACACTACGCGGACGGAAGACGGGGGACGGAAGTCGAATCCATCTTCCGCCCCCCGTCTCCCGTCAAGCCCTTTGACGGCACCGTCCGCCACATCGGCGAGAAGATCGCCTTTATCGTGGCCGAGACGGAGACGATTGCGGAGCAGGCACGCGATTTGATTCGGGTGGAATATGAGGATTTACCGGTATTGGTAGATATTCAAGAGGCCATCAAACCAGGCGCGCAGCAATTACATCCGCACTATGTGGGCAATGTGATTCAGCATAATCGGGTGCGCCGAGGTGACATCGGGATAGGTTTTGCACAGTCGGACGTGATTATTGAAGACACTTATTTCACCGGTGCACAAGAACATGCCTATTTGCAGCCGGAGGCCGGGCTGGCGTATTTCGACGAACAGGGTCGCATTACAGTGCAGGTGGCCGGGCAGTGGACGCATGAAGATCAGGAACAGATCGCGCATGCACTCCAAATTCCTATTGACCAGGTGCGGGTGATTTACCCAGCGATTGGCGGCGCATTTGGTGGGCGCGAGGACATGACCGTACAAATTTTGCTGGCGCTGGCGGTGCAACGTCTCAAGCGTCCGGTCAAGATTATTTGGACGCGCGAGGAGAGCATCATTGGTCATCACAAGCGCCACCCGTTTTGGTTCCACGCCAAGCTGGGCGCAAAAAACGATGGCACACTCGTCGCCGCCGAAGTGAACTTGATGAGCGACGCCGGGCCATACAACTACACCAGCAACAAAGTATTGGGCAATGCCACCGTGACCTGCGTCGGCCCGTATGAGATTCCGAACGTGGCGATTGATGCCCGCGCGGTCGTCACCAATAACGTTCCCAGTGGCGCATTTCGTGGCTTTGGCGCGCCGCAATCGCTGTTTGTGGCCGAAACCCAAATGAACAAGCTGGCCGCTAAACTCGGCATCGACCCGGTCGAACTGCGCTTGAAGAATGCACTGCGTGAGGGCAGCATCACCGTCAACCAAACCCCTATGCCACCGGGGGTAACCATGATTGACGTGATCGAGCGCTGCCATGCAGCAGACGACGCGCTGCGCGGACGGACGACGGACGACGGCAGAATATCGTCCATTGTCTCCCGTCCTCCGTCCTCCGTCATAGGGCGGGGCTTTGCGGCCGGCTACAAAAACATCGGTTTCTCGTTCGGGTTTCCAGAACACTGCGAGGCCACGGTGGAGCTGTTCGGAGCGACTGAGATTGAACGGGCAGTCGTGAGCCACGCCGGGGCAGAGTGTGGGCAGGGCGCGCATACCGCGATTTTGCAGGTGGCTAGTGAGGCACTCAAGCTGCCGCCGGACAAGATCGAGTTGCAACTGAGCGACACAGCCAGCAGTGGCAGCAGTGGGAGCGCTAGCGCGTCCCGCCTGACCTTCATGATGGCGCACAGCGTATTTGGGGCGGCCAAAGACGCGTTAAAGAAGTGGCAGGAGGAGGAGCGCCCGGCGCGCGCCCATCATATCTACCGCCCACGCCCGACCACGGCGATGGACAAAGACACCGGTTATGCCGACCCAAACATTACGTATGGCTATGTCGCCGCCAGCGCCGAGGTTGAGGTCGATGTGGAGACCGGGCACATCCATGTGCTGAGCCTAATTTGTGCCGACGATGTGGGCAAAGCAGTCAACCCACAACAAGTGGTCGGGCAAATTGAGGGCGGCGTGGTGCAGGGGTTGGGTTGGACCCACCTCGAAAATTTTGTGACCCAGAATGGCCAGGTGCTCAGCTCGCACTTTAGCAACTATTTGATCCCCTCAATTTTGGATGTGCCAGATCGGGTTGACAGTGTGATTGTGGAGAACCCCGATCCGCAGGGCGCAATGGGGATTCGTGGCATGGCCGAGATGCCATTGCTGGTGGTAGCGCCTGCTGTAATTGCCGCCATCCATGATGCGACGGGGGTGTGGATGAACGAGTTGCCGGTGACGCCGGAGCGATTGAGGGCAAAGTTGAAAGCGGCAACGAATAAAAACGAATAAATGAATGGGGAGGGCAAGCGATGATGGGCAAGAAGACAGAGGCGAAGGTGATATTGACACCGCAGAAAATTCGCAGCTATGTGGGGGCGCAGAGCTATGAGCGGGGTGAGGACTACGCCCAAAGCGGGTATATCTACGATGGGCGGGTGAGTGGCGACATTATCAAGGCGCGCAGTCGGGGCTCGAGCGGCGGTCCGTATCGGGTGAGCGCCACTGTTACTGATGGACAAATTATCTTGTCAGATTGCTCATGCCCGATTGGCGGCGCATGCAAACATGTGGCGGCTATGCTGCTGATCTGGCTGGATGCCCCCGAGGAGTTCACCGAAGTCAAAGATGGGCGCAAATCATTGGCAAATCGCAGCAAGGAAGAGTTGCTGGCGCTGGTCGAACACATGCTCGACCGCGAGCCGGATTTGGATGATGTGTTGGACATGCCGCTACCGACCAAGCAAAAGAAGGCCGGCCCAGGTAAAACGACAACAGATAAACCTTCCCAACCCGAAAAGGCTGCCAAGGCCGCCAAAGCTGTGGTCAAACTAGACCCCAAACCGTATCACCGCCAGGCGTCAGCGGCTTTTCGCGGTGCGTATGGCGGATATGGCTGGTCTTTTAACACTGCAAATAATTTGAGTGCCATTGTCAACGTGGGTCAGAAATTCCTGAATGAGAAAAGTCCGGAACAGGCGGCCTCTGTTTTTCAGGGGGTGACCGAAGGCATGCTGGAGCATATAGAAGCAGTTGGCAGCGATGACGAAGGCGAGATATCGAACATCGTGGGCGAATGTGCGGATGGGATTAACGCTTGTCTCAAGACCATCACCGATCCTGCTATGCGCAAATCGCTTCTGAACACGTTCGTGGATATGGTTTTGGGCGACATCGAGCTCGGCGGTTTGGACCTGGATGGCGATGCAAAGAAGTACTTGGTGAAGCAATCCAATCTCGATGAAAAGAAAATATTGGCCAAACGGCTGCGCCAAGAGCTAAGCCAGGCCGGCAGCAGAAACTCGAACTCAAATTGGGATCGGCAGGTGTTGAGCGGGCTTCTATTGGAACTGGAAGCTGCATCGCTTACGGATGAGGAATACCTCAAAATCTGCCGCGAGAATGGGCGCACTGTGGATTTGATTGAGCGGTTGCTCAAGCTGAAACGATTGGATGGGGCACTGGCCGAGGCCAAGCAGATGGATGACCGCACGCTCATCAGCGCGGCCAATGTCTTTATCCAGCACAAAAAGATGGATACATTGGAGCCCATCCTGGTGCAGAAAGAGGCCCACCCACGTAAGACAAATGAGTTTTCGAACTTAACACAGTGGTTGCGCGATTTCTACCAGGGCCGCCAAGATTGGGACAAGGCGTTGGACTACACGTTGAAGCTGTTTACGGCACGGGCAAATCTGGCGCATTATCAGGAGATTGAAACATTGGCGCGCAAGCTTAAGCGTTGGGATGAGTTGCGCCCACAATTGATTGCCCAGCTGATCGCACGCAAAGAACCGACCACACTTATCACTGTCTACCTGCACGACAAAAATTTTGACGCAGCGGTCGAAGTGGCCTCGGGCCTCTCCTACTCTTATTTCAATTCATATGGCGATATACGCAAAACGGTGGCGCTGGCTGTCGAGGCATCGCACCCGCGCTTCGCGCTCGGCATTTATCGGGGGCAATGCGAAGAGATCATCAAACGTCGTGATCGTCGTAGCTATGATCTGGCCTGCCGGAACTTGCTGAAAGTGAAGCAGCTGTATGCCAGCATTGGCGAAACACAAGTGTGGGATGCTTATTTTGTTAATATCCGAGAGAACACCCGTCAGATGCCCGCCTTTCAGGATGAGCTGCGCAAGGTGAAATTGGTGTAAATGCCAACGGGTATATCGATTGATCCATTACCCATTCGTTGCCCACTTGAGTAATCCCTCATTTTCGGCTAAATTCGAGAGGTCGTAAATATGTTTGGCCATGCCTCGCCGATCTATTTGGGGGAGTTGTCGGAATTACAAGATTGTGAGATTAGCTACTTGAAGTCAGCCCTAACCAATAATGGATAAATCCTCAAGTTCCAATAACTACGCAGTTGAGCTGCGCGATGTGGTCAAAGCCTTCGGTGATATGGTGGCGGTCGATCATATTTCGATGGCAATCCGTCACAAGGAATTCTTCGCCATGCTCGGTCCATCCGGCTGTGGCAAAACCACCTGTTTGCGCATGATCGCCGGTTTTGAGCGACCCACTTCGGGCGAGGTGTTGATCGATGGCCGCAATGCCGGCGTCACACCGCCGTTTCAACGCAATGTCAACACTGTCTTTCAGTCTTATGCGCTATTCCCCCATATGACCGTGGAGCAGAACGTGGCGTTTGGCCTCGAAATGAAAGGGGTCGATCGGGCTGAAGTGAGCCGCCGGGTGGGTGAGTCGCTGGAGATGGTGCGGCTGCCGCAGATGGCCAAACGCTACCCCAAGCAGATGTCCGGCGGTCAGCAACAACGCGTGGCGTTGGCGCGTGCGCTGGTCAACCGCCCACAGGTGTTGTTGCTGGACGAGCCACTGGGCGCGCTGGATGCGAAGTTACGCAAAGAGATGCAGCTAGAGCTGAAAACGCTGCAAAACCAGGTCGGGATCACATTCGTGTTTGTGACGCACGATCAGGAAGAGGCGTTGACGATGAGCGACCGGATTGCGGTGTTCTCCAAAGGCAAAGTGTTGCAGGTTGGCACGCCATTAGAAATATACGAGCGGCCCAATTGCCGCTTTGTGGCCGACTTTATCGGCGAGACCAATTTTCTAGATGGCAAAGTCACCGAGATTAACGGCGAATTTGCAACGGTGCTGGTCGATGGCAGCAAGCCGTTTGTCGGGCGAATCAATGGCAATGTGCGTACAGGCTCTGAGGCCATGATTTCGGTGCGCCCAGAGAAAATGTTATTGCAGGACAAGCAACCCAGCGGCCCTAATACCTATGAGGCGCAGGTAAAGTCGGTCGGCTATGTTGGCTCTGATACACGCATTATGGTCACCCTAGGCACCACAGTGCTGGATATTTGGGAGCAGAACTCGCTCAGCACGCTCGACCCCAACTTCTTCTTTAAACCCGGCGACAGCGCCTGGGT
This sequence comes from Chloroflexota bacterium, assembly GCA_031392845.1. GTDB lineage: Bacteria > Chloroflexota > Anaerolineae > J036 > Brachytrichaceae > JANMVQ01. The sequence goes on along the minus strand of JANMVQ010000119.1, from coordinate 8,236 downwards.
GACGTTCAAGCCGGAGAATGCGCTGGTGCTGGCAAATTAAGAATGAAGAAGGCAGAATGAAGAAAAAAGCATAAACAGAGCAACCTTTCTGCTTTCATAATTCATACTTCTTACTTTTTAATTCATAAAGCGAAAAGATGTTTACAAGATTAGAACTGCAAGAGCATCCGTTTGAAACGCTACGGGCCTGGTTTGTGCATTTGTATACCGGGCTGGGACTGCCGCTGGCATTTGCTATGTTGGTTGCCACATACGAGGGCAACGCCCGCAATATGTTTCTGTTTATGCTGGCTGCGTTTGTGGTCGATGGCACCGACGGCCCAATGGCGCGTCGATTTAACGTCAAAAAATGGGCGCCGCGTTTTGATGGTCGCAAGCTGGACGACATCATCGACTATCTGGTCTACGTGCTGATTCCCGTGTTTTTCATGTTTCGGTTCGACCTCGTCAGCGGCCCGTGGGTGTTTGCATTGATTCTGGCACTGCTGGCTTCGGGCTATGGCTTTTGCAGCGAATCTGCCAAGACCGCAGACAAATACTTCACTGGGTTTCCTTCATATTGGAACGCCGTGGCGTTTTTCTTATACTTGTTGAATCTGCCGATGGCGGCGAATGGGCTGATCATAACGATCCTAGCAATTTTGGTATTTGTGCCGGCCAAATACGACAGCACCCAAGTCATGGGCAAACTTGAGCGATTTGCGATCCTGCCATTCATCGTGCTAGGCACAGCCTACCTGCTGTTCTTCCGCTTTGATCAACCGCCGCAAGCGCTGGTGTATGTGCTGCTGCTTTACCCGATCTATCATATTGCGCATGCGTTGGTAGCGTATGCACGCGAGACAAGATAACGATGATCCAAACCATCCGCGAACGCAAATCACTCCAAATCTTCGGGCTGATGGCTCCGGCAGGATTCTGGCTGATTGTGTTCTTCCTGTTGCCATTGTTACTGGTGCTGGGCATTAGCTTCCTATCGCGCGATGCACGCGGCAACCCCGCTTTGCCAATAAGTGTGCAGTCGTATTCTGACATCTTCAGGGATGTTAGGATCAATCCGTCAATTAGCTTTACAGATGGCCTAGAGATCAAGCTTATCGATGGTTTGTATCTCGATCTGTTCTGGAAGTCGATCTGGTGGTCATTTATCTCGACAATTGCGACGCTAATTATTGCTTTTCCAGTGGCGTTATTTATCGCCCGCCTGCCGAAACAATGGCGCAATTTTGCGGTGTTTCTGGTCATGATCCCATTCTGGACGAACTTTCTAGTGCGGACCTATGCGCTGCTTTTCATGCTGCGCAGCAATGGTCCAATCAACACATTGCTGATGGGGCTGTTCAATCTCGAAAATCCGCCCATCGATTTGCTGTTTACACCTACAGCCGTGATGCTGGGGTTGGTATATGGCAACCTGCCGTTTATGATTCTGCCGCTATATACCTCGCTCGAGAAATTTGACTGGACCATGATCGAAGCGGCCAACGACTTAGGTGCCAATGTCGTACGCTCGTTTCAGCGAATCATGCTACCGCTGGTTGCGCCGGGGTTACTGGCTGGATCGATCTTGACTTTTGTGCCAGCAGTTGGCTCGTACATCACGGTCGAGTTGATGGGTGGGGGCAAAAGCAACATGATTGGCCGAACGATTGCCGCCCAGTTTAATGACGTGAGCAATTGGCCATTTGGCTCGGCGCTCTCGTTGTTATTGATGATTGTGGTGACCATTGCCGCGGTGCTCTACTTCCGCACCGGAAGTGGGGAACGGGCAGCAATTTAAGTGACAAGCGCTGGGTGCCTAGTCCACAGTACGGACTAAGCACCCAGCACTCAGGACTCAAAATGGCTTCAGACTCAACTGTAATTGTGATGGGCGATCGGGCGGAGTTTAAACCGTCCGGCAGCGCATCTTTGCCTCGCATCACCCTAGGGCGTTTTGCGCTGACAATATTTACCCTGCTGACGTTTGTGTTTTTGTATGCGCCAATTATTGTGCTGATTGTTTTCTCGTTTAACAGCGCACGTTTAGGTGCCGTGTGGCAAGGCTTTACGTTGAACTGGTATGAGCGCATGTTCAACAATCGCACGATCATGGATGCTGCCGTCACCAGCCTGATTGTGGCGGCGCTGTCAACGGTTGGTTCGGTCATCATTGGCACGCTGACTGCTATGGCGATGGAACGTTATGACTTCAAGAGCAAGGGTGTATGGGATGGCTTGCTCTATATGCCGGTTATTTTCCCCGAAGTGGTGGCGGGCGTGTCGCTGCTGTTGTTCTTTGCATGGGTCGGCATTGACCGTGGTTTGTTTACGTTGGTGGTGTCTCATATCGCCTTTAGTATGCCGTTTGTGTATCTCACCGTTCGGGCGCGCTTAGCCGATTTTGACCAGCGGGTGGAGGAAGCCGCCCAGGACCTGGGTGCAAACGAATGGATTACTTTTCGCCGGGTGACCTTGCCCCTGCTAATGCCGGGTATTATTAGCGGTGCGCTGCTGGCGTTCACGCTATCGATTGACGACTTTGTAATCAGCTTCTTCGTCAATGGCAAAGGTTGGACCACGCTACCAATTTATATCTTCGGCCAGTTGCGCAAGGGCATTACGCCGGAAATCAACGCCATTTCAGCCGTGCTGCTGGTGTTCTCAATTATGATCGTCTCGTTGTCCGTTATCTTACAACGAAGACAATCCTGATGAAATTATGAAGTATGAATTAAGAAGTATGAAACACGCAGCTTCTACTTCACACCTCATATTTCTTACTTCATACTTTTTAATTTGTTCGGAGGAATCTAAAAATATATGCTTACGAGACGAAAGTTCTTGACCTTGGCTGCCGGTGGTGCGGGATTACTGGCGGCGTGCGGAGGCAATGCGACAACAGCGCCTGCAAAGCCTACTGACGCCGCACCTGCAAAACCGGCCGAATCAGCGACGACAGCCCCGGCGGCCAGTAGCAATGGCGAAGTGGACAAGAGCAAGCTGGCCAAAGAATTATCGCTTTGGACGTTTGGCAATTATTTGTCCGAAGCGGTGATGAAAAAGTTTAAGGACGAGTTTGGGGTCAGCATCAAATACGACACCTTTAGCGCTAATGAAGAAGCCGAAGCCAAGTTCAAAGCAGGTGGCAACCCGGGTTACGATGTGCTGATGATCTCGGACTACATGGTGTCCAAGTTTGTTGCGCAGGGTATGCTTGAACCGTTAGACAAGGCGATCGTGGTCAACACTAAGAATATCGACCCAAGTTTGGCCAGCTTGTACTACGACAAAGACAACACCTACTCGGCAGGCTATTTCTGGGGCACCACGGGTTTGGCCTATGAAAGCTCCAAGGTCAAAGAGCCGATCACCTCATGGAAACAGGTGATGGAACCCGCTGACGATATCAAAGGCAAAATTGGCATGTTAGATGATATGCGTGAGTTGCTGGGTGTGGCATTGCGTTACAAAGGCTTCTCGGCCAATGCCACCAAGCCTGAAGAAATTGATACGGCCAAGCAAGTGCTCATTGCTCAAAAGAAAAGCGTGAAAGTGTATGCCGATAGCCCTACCGGCAGCACCAACTTGTCTTCGGGCGATGTCGTTGTGGCGATGATGTACACCAACGATGCCTTGTTGGCTATCCGCAACAACCCGAATATCAAGTATGTGATTCCTGCCGACGTCTCGACAGTCTGGCAGGACAACATGGTGATTCCAAAGGGCGCACCCAACGTGTACACCGCGCAGGTGTTCATCAATTTCATGTTGCGCCCGGATATCGCCGCGCTAAACGCCAACGATGTCGGCTCCGGCACACCCAATGCCGAAGCCATTAAGCAAGGCCTGATCGACAAGACCCTGACCAGCGATCCGACGATCTATCCCGATCTCAAGGTGCTGGGCAACAAGGTCGAATGGCTCGTAAAAGGTGACCCCAAAGTGGATGAGTTGTATCAGCGTGCATTTGATGAAGTGAAAAATAGTTAGTCGCACCCAGAAATCGGAGTGCTAAAATTCAAGTTCTGAAGGAAAACGAGGGCGAGTGCGATACTCGCCCTTCTTTATTGCCTATGGACATCGATCATTCAACAACTACATCACCTTTATCAACCAATAGATCTGCCGCTAACCAAAAAAGCCCTGCCGATTCGCTTCACGTGAAGACCTCGGTGGCGTATCACTTGGAAAGCCTGCTAGATCTAGCATTTTTATCCAGCGCACTGGTGTTGCCCTTGGCGCTGGCTTTAGCCGGGTATGGATTTTGGCTGGGCGAATGGCTGTTGGCTGGGCTAGCCCTCATCGTGGCCGTAGGTGCTGCCGTTGTGTTCTACGGGCGCTATATCGCCCCCTGGCAATTGCGCACTGCGGTGCTGGCTCTTGAAGATTCTCGCATCGAGGTCAACCACATCTCACCCCAAGCGTCAATCTCAAATCTCCAGTCTCAAGTCCCAAATCTTTCTGCGCCCACCAAACTCAAAGTGGTCTTCTTCTCCGATCTTCACTTAGCCAACATCAAAAAGCGTGCCTGGGTGCAACGAGTTGTTGATGCGGCCAACCTGCACAAGCCTGATGTAGTGCTGATCGGCGGCGATTTCGTTGGGATCCTGGGTAAGCACACGTTTGAGGATTTGCTCACGCCGTTTAAGAATTTGCATGCACCTTTAGGCGTCTATGCGATTCTGGGCAACCATGATTACGGACTGCCTGGCATCAACCATGCCGCCGACATTGAGCGAGCGCTTACCAGTGTCGGCGTGCGTCTAATGTGCAATGACGCAATCAATTTGGATGAACGCGTGCAATTGCTAACTGTCGATGAACTGTGGGGCGATCTGGACGACATCGACCATGCCTTCGCGTTGGCCCACGCCAAACAGCGCGGCCACACCCAGCGCATCTTTTTGGGCCACAACCCCGATCTGATGACCAAGTTCAAGGCCCATCAGCGCGCCAACATTTCTATCTTTGGGCATACCCATCACGGTCAGATTTATTTGCCGTTTTGGCCCAGCCTGGCCGTGCCGATTCACTCGCAGTACTACCGTGGCGTGTTTGAGACCCCACATGGTCCGGTCTATGTGTCCGCTGGCGCCGGCGATGCACGCTCGCCCATTCGGATTCTCACCTGGCCAGAGATCGTTGTGTTTGAGGTGTGAGGTGTGTTAGCAATGGATGCACAAACTCTTCCGGCACCCTGTTTTGCACAATGTATTCATTGACTTCAGCTTGGTTATCAGAGTAAAAGCTGAGTGCATCGAAAACTTGCGCCAGGGTTAAATACGGCAAGTGATTTGGAATATCTTCAGGAGAATCCCCGAGCCGCCACAGCTCCACAATAGCCCGCACCGGTGTTTTTGTGCCGACAATAATAGGCTCACCGTGTAACAAATTGTTATCACGGGTGACATGGCGTGAAATCACAGGCGCATCCATGTATTTGATTATCGGCCGAAGAAATCAAGGAGTTGACAACGTCGCAACAACTGCAGGAGTAGGTGTATCTGTTACCACTGGCGTGATCGTCGGCGTGTCAGTCGGTACAGGCGCGCTTGTGGGTGTATTGGTGGGCACTGGCGCAGTAGTCGGCGTGTCAGTCGGTATAGGCGCTGATGTTGGCGTGTTTGAAGGAACAGGCACAGATGAAGGTGTTGGTGTGAAAGTCGGTGGCACTGTGGGCGGCACGGCTGTAGTGGGTGGTACAGCAGTAGTCGGAGGCACAGCGGTAGTAGGTGGAATTGCTGTCGGTGGTGGCGGCAACAATGCCCATTCCAGCTTGATGCTGGCCCCGCCGCCATATTCGGCATACTGCACTTGCAAAGCATGCACCCCGCCCGTCAAGGTACGTGCAACCGGGATGGTCTTGACCCCCACTGTCATCTGATCAATCACAATTACGTTATCGATCAACAGCCGGACGCCATCATCCACCGTCGCTGTAAACACATACGTGCCAGGGCTAAAGTTAAGGCTGCGCTGCCAGTCTGCCGAGAAATTATCATTGCTCACGCTGGGATCGGGCGAGCCAAAGCCCCAGTTGAAATCGAGATTGGGATCATCGCGCTTGAGCACGACCGGGCCGCTCCGGTCGGTGCTGTTGTAATAGCGCCCGACCCAGGCGTTATATTTCACCTTCCACGTAATGCTAATCTTGGCGTTGCCGGTAGATTCGTAGTAATCCACCCGAATCAAATGGCGGCCTTTGGTGACAGATTGGTTAAAGATGCGTGTGCGTGCACCACCGTTAAACCATTCATCCAACACCAGCGCGCCATCAAAATACACGCGTGCGCCATCGTCCATAGTCACGGTGAACTCATAGTTATCCGTCGTTTGGAAGTCTTCATTGCGTGTCCAACTGGCCGAGAAGTTATCCACTGGGATGCCCGGCGCAGGCGAACCGGTCTTCCAATCAAAATTTAGGTTCGGGTCGGTGCGCACGACGACGGCAGGCTCAGACAGATCGACATTGTTGTAATAACGACCGTACCATACCCCCACTGCGTTCGGATCGGGCGTGCCAGAAGGAGCAATCGTGGGCGAAGGAGCCGCCGTGGCTTGGCAACGCGCTGATGGGGTAGGCACAGGCACTGCCAGAAACGCTTGATTATTTTGCTCATTGCTTTCGGTCACGTTATTGGTCGAGTCCGCAATAATCTGATTTTGGCCACCGTTGGAGTAGCCAGGTGCCCATAGCTGAATGGATTGCCCAGCTTGTAAGCCCGTACCCACCGTAAGCCCGGTCCCATTGATCGACGTGACAAACAAACCGGTCGGCACACCACCCGCGTTACGCACTTCCACCCGTAGCCCCAGTTGGGGGGCGCTGACGCAATCTACCCCAGGCTGATAATCGATGGCCACATTGCCAATCACCAGATCGGGCAAATTGCCCACCGGTGGTGTAGTTGGGCCGGCGGGAGGTGGCGTGACGCAGGCAGGAAGGGTTGTGGGAGTAGGCAATGTGACCACAAATTGGTTGTTTTGTTCATTGCTCTCGGCCACATTATTGGTCGAATCAACAATCACTTGGTTCTCAGCATTGGGCTTGTAATTGGGCGCCCACAGCACAATAGTTTGGTTGGGCTGTAAGCCTGTGCCGACAGTAACATCACTGCCGTTAATCTTTACAACGAACAAGCCAGTCGGCGTCCCGCCTATATTGCGCACTTCGGCGCGCAGCCCTAGCGTCGTAACAGCGAGACAATTCACACCGGGTTGATAGTCAAAAGCCACGTTGCCTACCACTAGATCGGGCGGGCTGCCCGGCACAGCCGTCTGTGGTGGAATCGTCGGTTGATTGGGCAACGGCGTCGCGGGCGCTGGCGTCTGCGGGGTGGGTGCACTTGTCGGCTGGCCAGTGCCCTCTCCTCCCACAAATGGGGTGAAGCCGCTAGACGTACCTCGAGCCACGATAAAGGCGCTGCCATTCGGTGCACGATCCAGCGGGGCCACGAGATTCGGCAGCTCAAAGCGCCCATCTTTGCCCGCAGTGGTCTCGCCGATTTTGCCTTTTTGAATTTCATCAAAGTTTGAATCTGGTGAAGGTGCCGCAAATATCTCGACCTTTTCGCCATCCTGAAAACCGCTGCCGCGCGCAGTAAATGGCGTATTGGGCGACACTTTGCCAGTCTCATCCAGCTTCGCCTGGCTGCCCGCCGCCGGGGTGACATTGATGCTGGCGTTGTTGACACTCCGACTCAGTAAAAGCGTTGCCACCATACACAGCAAGATCAAACCCGCCAGAATGCCGATACCGACGATGGCATATTTCCCCGGTTGCAGCAGACGAATGGCCGTCTGTTTGAGTTCATTCAGACGCTGCGCCTCAATTTCTGGCCGCTCTGGGCGAGGTTGTTGCGGGTGCGGGCCTGACCCTGCCGGTGTGCGCGGGGTGCGGGGGCCACGAGGTTCTTGCGGGTCGGAGCTGCTCTTCATAACACAAGAATTATAGGGGCGAGTTGCCACCTCCCGTTTGGGACATACAATGGCGAAGGCGGTCATGTGGACGAACCCGTAGACGTGGACGATCTCGTAGGCGCGAACGATCACGAAGACGTAGACGATCTCGTAGGCGCGAACGAACCCGTAGACGTGAACGAACCCGTAGACGTGAACGATCCCGAAGACGTGAACGATCCCGTAGACGCGAACGATCACGAAGACGTGAACGATCCCGTAGACGTGAACGATCCCGTAGACGTGAACGAACCCGTAGACGTGAACGATCCCGAAGACGTGAACGATCCCGAAG
>JANMVQ010000095.1:0-4900 GCA_031392845.1 Chloroflexota bacterium | reverse complement strand
CTTTGCGTCTCTGCGGTAAATTCTTCTGCGACCTGTTCTACTTGATCGTCAATACACCCTTCATTAGCACATTATGGCCTGGGAAGGTGCAGACAAATGGATAATCACCGGGCGCTGGGGCATCAAAGGTGATGCTCTCGCTGGCACCAGGGGCTACCAACTTAGTATGAGCGATCACATTGGGTCCTTCTTTGAGGTAGTTGGCCGCTTCGCCTGCCGCAATACCCTCCGCCGATACCGCATCAGCTTGGCCAGGCTTAGTCAGCACCCAATTGTGCTTATTGGCAGTTGAGACATTTTTAAATGTCAGGGTTATTTTGGAATTGGCCGGGGCCGCTAGCTTTTCAACGGCAAATTTCAGCTCTTCGCCTTTCGGCTCGATTGACAATGTTGCGGTTACGGGTTTGGCATCCGCCGCAGGACTGCCCCCACATGCAGCCAACAACGCTGCGCTGCCAACCAAACTTGCCAATTGCAAAAACTGTCTGCGAACAATCATCTTCGACATGGATATGACTCCTACAAATAAATCTAATCTAGGTTATTGGTGTTCAAAACCTAAGGTAAATATAGTCCTTTTGAGCCAAATTTACAGAGTCAATTGACAGGCTAATCATTGTCCATCTGTCACCTGAAAAACCAGTCAACTGACCAGTATGTTAGAGCAAGAATCAGTCTGTTATTTATATCTGTCGTCGATTTCAATCCGATATCCGTTTGCCAAACGGTTGTTGGCATTGGCCAGCGCCACTATGCTCATCATCTCGCCGATGATTTCATCGGTTGCACCCTTTGCCCGTGCGGCGGCACCATGCGTTGCCGTGCAGTACTCGCAGCCGTTGCTCACACTGACTGCCAGATATATCAACTCACGGGTCAGTGGATCCAACACGCCCGGCCCGCTCATAATCTCCTTAGTTTGCTCCCAGGTCCGGCGCAGCAAGGGTGGATACACCGCCAATACTTTCCAGATATTGTTAATGTAGTCCGTCTTACGCGTCGCCCGAATATCGTCGTAAACTGCGCGCACTTCGGCAGAGGCATCGTCATATTCAATCATTGTGTTCATGCGATGAAATTAAGCGTGGGTGCCTCAAAAGTCAAGCGGTTTTCGAGATTAGGGGTGTTCGCCCGAAATATCAAAATGCGCATGCCACTCCAGAACTACCTCCAACTTGCCGACACAATACTTTCTTGCAAAATCAAGGTCTGCATAACCTTGGAAGACAACCCGAAACCGTCATCGCGCTTGAACTTTACTTCGCAGCGTACGGTCTTCATCTGCTGGGCAAGATCGTAGTCCAGTTCCATCCCTTTGACACGCACGCCCTGTGCCTCCACCATCTGGCGAATCGCGTCGTCGCTTAGGGCATTCAAACGGGCACAAATAGTCACGGTGGCATACCAATCATTCTTAACAAGACGCTCGATAGGCGGCAAGACAAACAAAACTAAACCCATGATGAATACCCCAATTGCACCCAATAGCAAATAGCCCGCACCAAAAGCCAAGCCAATCATAGTGACAAACCACAACGTGGCAGCTGTGGTCAGGCCTTGCACGCGGTTGCCATTGCGTAAGATCGACCCAGCCCCCAGAAACCCCATGCCCGTCAGAACTCCCGCCGCCAAACGGGCTGGATCAGGTCGAGCCATAATATTTGACACCTCAACAAGGTTCGCCGAGAGTGCTGCCGATAACAGCATGGCTAAACACGCCGCTACACACACCAGAATGGTGGTGCGCATGCCCGCGGCACGACCATGACTTTCGCGTTCAACCCCGACAATGATGCCGGCAAGAAACGCCGCCAACACCCGCACAATCAGGTCGAAATAGGTTAAGCCTGGCACAACAAAGGTCATCCCACAAGTTTAAGGCCAGATCACTAAGCTTGCCCCGCCGAAGATGTGGATGGGTTCGGCGTATCACCACAACATGCGCAGCACAAACTTATGTATGTCACCCCGAACCCTTCGACCCGCTCAGGGCAGGCGACTTGAGGGGCCTCGTAAATCAGGCATGCTTAGGCCGCTCCAAGAAATAAACTTATAGCAAAGCACCCTGAGCGAAGCGCATTCTGATGCGCGGAGTCGAAGGGCGCGGCCAAACTTATTTCTTGGAATAGCCTTAACTTTGTCAGTTCGGTTTCCTCGGAAAGAATGAAGCCCTTCACCGCACCGCGTTTTTGCTCAGAAACATACCCTGCGTAGGATGAACGAGGCCCTTCGCTACGCTCAGGGTGACAGGTTTTGTTTCTGCTGCGCACTTTTGCGTCAGCGATCATGGTCTCAAGATGACGGTCTTTAAGAAACCAGCCGCACCACCTCCGCCAACGCCTGATCGCCGCCGACATTGCCAGGGAAAACGATATACGGCGTACTCGGCCATTTTGTCTCTGCACCCAGCTGCCAGACTGGCACGCCTGGCAGAATTTGCCCCAGCACCAGTGCTCGACGCACACCTAAGCCTGCCGTAGCGATATCGCTAGAGGTGATGCCGCCTTTAGCCAGCACATAACGCGGCCGCACAGTCAGTTGCTGCACCAATTGCACCAAACCCGCCGAGACCCGGCGGCCAATATCCAAACTGCTGGCCGCGTCTGTCCCGCTGATCAAAGCCCGGCTGGTGTAAATCACGACGTCCCTACCCTGCCGGAGTTGGGCGTCGACTTGTTGTGCGGCCTGCACAATATCGTCAGCACGAGTGTCTTCGTTAATCCACCGGGCGACCTCAATTTCTAAAACATATACATGCAATCCATCAGGGATTGATCGTTGCAGAAGGTGCGCCAATTGCGCACTGGTCTTGGGAACATACGAGCCAATGATGGTCAAACCGCCGTGCTGATTCATCTCGTTGGATAGCAACTCATCTCGGCTCAAGAGTGATTGAGTAGCAATCCCTGCCCGCCACTGCACAAATGAAGCCGCCGTGCGAAAGAGAAAACGCCGGCCCACTTGCTCGGCTTGCATGATGCCCAGCACCGCCACAGCCAAATCGCGCTCACTGGCCGCATTGACCACGCACACGCCCGCTGCAGGTACGGCTAGCATCTGACGCATGACTTCATCGGGGCCACCGGTACGAATATGATCGAGCGTGATTGAAGACACTTCATCAAATGCAATGCGCCCGCCGGTTTTTTCCACCACCCATGCTTTCAGATTGGAGGCGTGATAACCAAACGCTGTGTCTTGCGCAAATTCGGTCTCGCCCGCCGGGGTCAGCCATTCTTCGCCATCTGCGTTATTTGTATTCCCAATCGCTCCCACATAGTGCACATCACCAATCGTGCGACGTAGCCCGGCCATAAACGCCGGCATAATCACGGTGGCATCCATCGGTTGGCCCAGCGCAGCCAGTAACGCATCGGTCTCGCCTGGGAAGTGTCCGCGCAAAGTGGAATCGCTACGGCTCACCAACACCACCGCACGCCCGGTTTGGCGCATCGCCTGGGCCAAGTTCTGCCCGATTTCTGTATTGAGCGCTTGCGCTGCGACCAACGGCATGGCCCGCGTGTTGGTCAGCACATAGAAGCACGTTAGGCCGGTGCGCAATTCGTCGGCCAATGCCTGCACCGACCACTTGGTTAACACTGGCACCCCGTGCACCGTTTGCGTGCCGGTTGGGTCATCGTCCAACACCACCACCTTACGCAGGTCACGCTGTAACAGAGCTTGTATCTGAGGGAATGGATCAATCGGCCAATCCGGCGGCCGATTGGCCATCAGGTGGGATTTTAGAATCATCTTTCATTTCTCATTTCTCATTTCTGGCTCTCCCGACTTTAGTCGCCAGGCAGGCAGTGGCTTTGCATTCCCGCTAAAGCCGAGAGAGCCTGGATTATCCCCAATGCAGACCTCAACAGCACCGATGTAAAACAACTTGGCTCATCTCCCAACTGATTGGATTGCTCAGGCAAACTGTGCACCTTCTTACCTCATTTGAGTAAGCATCCCTTCGACAGGCTCAGGGCAGGCTCTGAGCGAAGTCCCTTCGGGGATGCGAACGATGACGAAGAAATGTTTCCATCGCCATTGGTTTTCGCCGCGTAGCACTGCGAGTCTGATGCTTTAGGCACATCATGGGCGAGTGCCAGAAACCCGGCTTTCGTGCGAAGCGCACCTCCGAAGGGACTTCGCTCAGGATGCTATCTGTTTGTGAGGGGCATGATACCGACAGGCAATCATTGTACGTTCTCCAATCAGTTGGGAGATGAGCCAACAACTTATCCCCGATGTAGACCTCAACAACGTAGTTGTGAGCCTCAACATGCCCAATCTAATCCTCAACAACGTAGTTGTGAGCCTCATCGTGCCCAATCTAGTCCTCAACGACGTAGTTGTAAGCCTCATCGTGCCCGATCTAGTCCTCAACGACGTAGTTGTAAGCCTCATCATGCCCAATCTAGTCCTCAACATCGTAGTTGTAAGCCTCATCATGCCCGATCTAGTCCTCAACATCGTAGTTGTGAGCCTTATCGTGCCCGATCTAGTCCTCAATGTCCTTAATCTGCGACCAAAGCCTTAGTCACTCACATCTTAGATGATCCGTCTTGTCCGTCCTGAGACCCACATCGTAAGTCGCGGCTGCAATCTGGAATCTCCTATAGGCGCGCACAACTCACCCCTGCTCCGTTTTTTGACCACGGCAAATGCGCGCCGTGTGCCAACGGCACTGGGGCGGTGCTTTCGCGCCGAATGACTTGCACTGTGCGCCAATTGACGACCCAAGCACAGCGGGCGACATCACGGATCGTTGCCATGTTAATTGTAAAACTGCCGGATCAGGAAGCTGTCCTCATATACTGCCAAAGCATCCTGAGCGGAGCAGCGCGCACAAATCAAAGCATATCGTTATTAATATCCCGCGCTGTTCCGCTCAGGCCTCAAGGGC
>JANMVQ010000081.1:0-3418 GCA_031392845.1 Chloroflexota bacterium | reverse complement strand
GGGCTTATCCCGTCGTCATATCTCTTGGGCTCAAATTGGCCTGCGTCCAATATCAGGCAGTTGGCTGCTTGGCTCATTTGCGCTCACTGTGTTTGCCGCAGTCATCGGCGGCGCTGCCGCAGTGCTGGTTCAATTTTTGTTAACGGGCAATGCAACGGCTGAAAATCCGCAAACCCAAGCCATCGCCCCGGCCGGTTTTAGCTGGCCCGCCGCTATCGGCATGACCTTTCTGGGTGGCGTGGCCGTACCGATTGGCGAAGAGCTTTTCTTCCGGGGCGTGCTGCACCGCTGGGCCAGCGACAAATGGGGGGCGGGAATCGGCAGTCTGCTCAGCTCGGCCATCTTTGGGGCCAGTCATGGCTTCCCCGCCATCATCGCGTTTGCGTTTGTGATGGGTCTGGCGATTGCCTACGCCAACGAGAAAACCCAATCACTGTGGCCGGGTGTCATCATCCACATTATTAATAACGGCCTCAAGATCGCGCTGCTGTATGGTTTGCTCGCTGGAGGTTTGCCGATATAACTGCAAAGGCCTGTCGTCAAAGTCGATAAGTAAGCATCCTGAGCGAAGTCGAAGGGTGCTTATTGATTTCCCATATAAAGTTGGCTCATTCAACCCTCGCGGTCTTGGAGACCGCGAGGGTTTATTCGCCATGTTTACTTGGAGAATCTATTAGACTACCGTTGAAGACAGGTTCTTAACCCTTTAGGCGGAGGCTTCCGGCTGCAAGTTGTAGTGTGGCAACAATGCACCCGGTTCAATCGCTTCTTTCGGACGTTGATAGCGATTGTCGGTAGACAAGCGCAGGCGATTGCCAGAAAGATTGGGCAGCGCTTTATGGATCATAAACGAGTGGAAAAACAGTGCATCGCCGAGATGAAAATCGCCGGTGTGCCAAGTCGCCTGCGATTCATCAACCGGCACGCCGCGCCCACCGACTGCGCCGGGGGTATGCACATCGTGCTCGATGAAGCCCTGCTTGTGCGAGCCGGGCAGCACTGCCAACACACCCATCTTGAGCGGCAATTCGCCCAACGGACACCAGCATGAATACGTTGCCACTGCGCCACGGATGTAGAAGTGATCTTGGTGAGGAGGCGTAGTAGCCGACTCGTAATTGGGCCAAGTCACGCGACCAATCCGACGCGGATGTACAAACGGCTCCGGGTGGTCCAATACTTTTGACATCACCCCCATCAACGCGGGATGTGTGGGAAACGCGAAAAAGCTCGGCGTGTGCAGTATCTTTCGATACGCCACCATGTAGTCTGGCTTGCCCTCGGTCAACGGTTCCATACCCGGACGCATACAAGCATCCATCATGTCGCGCGTTTCGTCCAGCCAGCCCTGTGCTTGGCACACGGCCAGCACATCTCGCCGCACCCTGTTCACCACATCGGACGGCACCAAATGACGAAAGAATAAATAGCCGACCTCATCCATACGCGCCCGTAAAGATTCGGCATCGGCATTCGGATCGGATTCGATAAAGGGAAGATAGTGATCAGCCATATCTATGTTGTAGCGCAAAAGGGCATTCTGTGTCAAACGATGTGCCCTGTCAGTATGGCGATTAGAACCGGTCCAAAACTTACGTTCATGGACAAGTGAGCAATCAAGGTGCCGCCATCAAACTTGAGTGTGCCGATTAAGCAATAGGGGGTTGCCTGAAAAAACACCTTGAATTCATAGGTAATGTCGTCGGTCCAAGCGCCGCTGCCTGCCACGACTGATGGGGGTCCACCCAAAAACGTGCCACTTTGCACCAAGGCTGATCCAGTTACCCAACGACCGTGGCCGCACAGCAAAGGCCGTTCACCGGTTTCGTCATACAGGGTGATCTCATCCTGATCCGCGCCAAAAGTCACTTTGATGGACTGCATCTTGCGCTCATTCGCCTCGAACGCAAAGGTCTTGCCAGACACGCGTGCTGCTAACGCGGTCGTGGGCTTCCCAGCCACCGTCGGGATGGACAAGGTAGCGAGTTTCTGTTCCAAGATAGTGTGAGCTGCACGGGCTTCGGGCACTGCTGCCGAGCCAAATGCTGGCAACAGTTTGTCCCACACGATGTTCAGCACGGCCTGCATATCGGGCACGCCACTGGTGATCGCCAAGACCGCATCCTGGTCGGGCATGACCACGCAATACTGGCCAAACGCGCCATCACCACGATAGCTGTTGTGTCGACAGCGCCAGAATTGATAACCGTAACCCTGCTCCCAATCGACATTTTGATTTGGGTCGTTCGAGACTTGTGTTCGGGTGGCGGCTTCGACCCAGCTTTCGGCAATCAGCTGTTGGCCCTGCCACAAACCCTTTTGCAGATAGAGCTGACCAAACTTGGCAATATCCTCAGTCTTGATGCTCAGCCCCCAGCCGCCGGTGTTGATCCCACGTGGGCAAGTTTCCCAAGTCGGATTTTCGATGCCCAACGGTTCAAACAGGCGTGGCTGCAAATAATCCAGCAAGGTCATGCCGGTGACCTTTTGCAAGATGGCCGAGCACATATAAGTGGCCACGCTGTTATAGAGAAAGTGGGTGCCGGGCACATACTTGACCGGATGGGCCAGGAAGACACGGGCCCAGTTGTCATCATCCATCCGCGATGGCTCGGTGTCGTGACCAGTGGACATCGACAGCAGATCATGCACGCTCATAGCGGTCAAGTTTGGGCTAATTTCGGCGGATAAATCGTCGGGGAAGAACGAGGTCACTTTGGCGTCCACCGATAGACGGCCTTCGTTGACCAGCATGCCAATGGCAGTGGAGGTAAAACTTTTGCTGAGCGAGAAGAGCATGTGCGGATACTGCGGGCCGTATGGTGCCCACCAGCCTTCGGCAATGACTTGGCCGTGCCGCATCAACATAAAGCTGTGCAGGTTACGGATATTCGCGTTAACGGCATCGACAAAAGACTGAATCGCCGTAGAAGAAACGCCCTGCGCCTCAGGCGTGCTATGGGGGACTGCAATTGAGGTAGACATATTGCGGAGTCTATCTGGCTTTTCTTTGCGCGCAATCAGATGCCAATATTTTGCCGCTGCTGTACACTTCGTGATACATGCCCAAGCAAAATCATGAGATCCGGCTTCAGATCACTCTTGTCTCGCCGATTCCCAACGTCATGTTCGCCCTGCAGCGCGGCAAAGATGAGCTTGTTGACAAAACCCTTTCGTCGGGCGCTGACCTTGCTTTTTCTTTCGTCGTGAACTATGTGCTTGCTGATGATCAGCCCGACTTTCGCGGGTCATTTGTTCAAGGACCACGCGGTGGCCGATTTGTCTACATCAATTCGGGAGAATTGGCCGACCAAGCCTCTTCACCGTGGCGGCGGCGTGCCAAGATCCCACTCGGCGGGATACAGAGTCGTTTGCTTGCCGAATGTGCGTCAACGCCATCGCTGATTCTGTCTGCACA
>JANMVQ010000071.1:0-8778 GCA_031392845.1 Chloroflexota bacterium | reverse complement strand
GAGAAAGGAACATAGGACGCGGATTTTCAGGATAAACGCGGATTTGAAGCAGACATTTATAAAGAAATCCGCGAAAATCAGCGCGCAAAGCGTCCGCGTCCCATTTGGCTTTTCAGTGGCTTCTCCGACAGGCTGCTAGGCGGCGCATCTACCCTCTTTAACTATATGCATCAGTTTTTGGCAATGTCGAAAACCAGGTAGTCACCGTTCTCGCATTTGTGGGAATGATGGATTTCTATTCAGATCAGGCACTCTCAAGTCATGTAAGGAAGATGAATTTGAGTTAGCATTCACGTGATTTATGGAAACAACCGACCGCCCCACTCCGCACTTCTGGTGGGTGAACCAAGGCAGCACCTTTGACGAAGGTCGTGAACGTGGAATGCTGTGGGCTCCACAACGCAGCAAAAGTGGACGGGCGCTGTTTCATTGGGAGAACGTGTCACGGGTGCGGGCAGGCGATGTCATTTTGCACTACGCGGATGGCGCGATTCGGGCGGTATCGCTGGCGCTCTCCAACGGGCACGAGGCCCCGCGTATGGCGGGCGATGGCGATGTTCCGGATGTGGGTTGGCAGGCCAATGTCGACCTGCACGCGCTCAAAACGGCCTTGCCCATCGTCAAGATTGGGCGGCGGCTGGCAGCACTGGAATTGGAACATGGGCCGGTCAACCGCGCAGGCGCGGTCAACCCAGGCTATTTGTTTGAGTTGCCCACACCGGCGCTGACGGTCATCGCGGCCCAACTTAATGCCGCTGGCTTGCCGCCCGGTCTGGCCGCCAAGCTGGAGCCGCTACGGGCCAGCTTCAACCTGCGCCAGACCGATTTGCCACAATTGCTGCCAGCTTTTTCTAGTGCCCTCAACGGCAGTAACTTTGCGTTGGATGATCCGTTGCTCGTGCGCTATGCCGCCTCATTACTGGCCAAGCGTTTTGTCATTTTGACCGGGCCGACCGGCAGCGGCAAAACCCGGCTGGCTCAGGCGTTTGCGCGTTGGCTGGTGCCTTCCGAGGCGTGTTACTGCGTCGTTGCGGTGGGCGCTGATTGGGTCAACCGCGATCCGATTCTGGGCTATGTCGATCAATTGAATAGCCGCTATGTGCGCACGGCGGCGCTGGATCTATTGCTGCATGCCGTGGACGACCCTGATACGCCGCACTTCCTGATTCTGGACGAGATGAACCTCTCGCACGTCGAACGTTATTTTGCAGATGTGTTGTCCGTGCTGGAAAGCGGTGAATTCATTCGGCTGCATGACCAATCCAGCACGATCGATGGTGTGCCCGCCCAATTGCCGCTGGCTGCGAATGTATTTATCGTTGGCACGGTCAATATCGATGAGACGACTTACCTGTTCTCACCCAAAGTTTTGGATCGCGCCAACGTGATCGAGTTTCAACTAAGTGCCAGCAGCATGAGTGCCTATTTACGGCGCGGGGCAGGCAATGTCTCGCTAGAGGTATTAAATGGAGAAGGCGCGGTCTATGGGCGCGCGTTTGTGGAGGCGGCCAGCAGCGAGGTGGCGTTGCCGGAAGCCGAGCAACACGCCCTGAGTGAGCAACTGCTGCAAGTGTTTGAGGCGTTAGCCCCGCACGGCATGGCCTTCGGCTTCCGAGCCGCCAAAGAGATCACTCGGTTTGTAGCGCTGTATCGCGATTTGCATCCGCAGGGTGGCAACGCGCTAGAAAAGGGCTGGCTGGCTACGGCGCTGGATGCCCAACTGCTGCAAAAAGTGTTGCCCCGCTTGAGTGGCAGTCGTAGCCAATTGGCCGAGGTGCTGGCCGCACTGGCCGAGGTTTGTGAAACCGGCCAAACCAACGCATCGCCCCCATCTGGCCGCACCTTACGCGAGCTACGCGCCTCCTATGGCAACGCGCATTACCCGCAAGCCGCTGCCAAGCTAGTCCGTATGTGGCGGCAGCTTGAGGCGAACGGTTTTGTCTCGTTTATGGAGGCTTAGTTGTGAACCACGAATCACACGAATCTTCACGAATTATTCGTGAAGATTCGTGTGATTCGTGGTTGATTCTGAAGCGTAGCCGATTTAACCAATGCACGAGAAATTAACTCAGACTTGGATCGACTGCCTTGCCCCATCCGGCATGCGCATCGCTGTGCTGCATCTAATGGCCGACGGCACGATCTCCCCTACGCCGTTGACGACGCTGGATGAGATTGAAGCGGTGCGTCGGGGTGAACCGGCGGTGCAGTTGCGCGAGAGTGCTCACTACGAATACACCCTCGAAAGCACCCATGGCCTGGCGGGATCGCTGCGGCTGCGCTGTCCGTTGGCCCGACGCAGTCTTAACTGTCGTGATGACGAGGATCGCGGCCAACTTGACACGAGCACTTATTGTGGAGAGCTGCGATTGGAGATTATCGACTCGGCAAATGAGCAAGTTGTCGCTGTAGCCAGAGTCGAGGTGCGCTCGGTCAAGCTGAGTTATCGCGAGGATTTTCGGGTGATGCTGCGCGATGTCAACACGCGCCTAGCTGGGCTGATCTTTGATTTGCGCGCGCCCACCCAAGCACCTCTGATGCCCGCGCATGATGAGTCCCTGGCCCAGTTGCAACAGCAAATCGCGTTTTTGTGCGAGCGCCTGGAGTCGATCGATTTTGTTGCAGCGCTGCAACAGGTGTTGGCCCAGCCGCAGCGGCAGCTTTTGCCCCAGGTGCGACGGCAATCCATCCAGCAGCCCATGAAATTGACCCGAGCCTTGGCGCAACAGTTGGTGCGTGGGGTCGAGCGGGTGGCATTGCCCGAGCTGCACCCATTGGCTCAACGCTTGCGCGCACGCGGTCACACTTGTCCCAGCTTGCCAACATCGGTTGTGGCGCATAGCGTGGTAGATGATCTGGATACGGTCGAGAATCGTTTTGTAAAACACGCGCTGCTAGCGTGGGTGCGGTTTCTGGAGAAAGCGGTGCGGCGTTTGCGGCAGGCCGGTGCGGATTGGGCCGTGGTGGCGCAGCGGGCAGAGCATACGGCACTCATGCTGAAGCGCTGGCTCAACCATGCCATGTTCGACCGGATTGCACCCATGCAACATCTGCCCACCAGAAGCCCAGTGCTACAACGGCGGTTGGGCTATCGCACATTGCTGCAAACTTGGCTCAATTTTCAAGCCAGCGCACAACTCAATTGGGTCGCCAGCGACGACCTCTTTCGTGCCGGTCAGCGCAATGTCGCTTCGCTGTATGAGTATTGGGTGTTCTTTCAGCTGCTGGATTGGTTTTGTGGGCGTTTCGATTGTCGGTTGGATGCAGCGCACCAGTTGCTACAACCGAGCAAAGACGGTCTGATGTTGAACCTGCGCCATGGCTTCAGCGTCGCGGTCATGGCCGGGACAATAGCGATCAATGCGCAACTGCGCTACAACCAGACGTTCGTCGCAGCTGCGACGATCGACGGCAGTTGGACGCGCACCATGCGGCCCGACATTACCCTGAGCTTCTGGCCGGGCACGATGACTTTCGGTCAGGCGGCAACAGATAAGCGCTTGGTGCATTTACATTTTGACGCCAAATATCGGGTGGCCACCCTAAGCGATGCGTTAGGTGAAAGTATTGCTGTCGGTGGCACACACCGTGAAGACCTGATCAAAATGCACGCCTATCGCGACGCGATCAGACACACCCAAGGCGCATATGTGATTTACCCAGGCAGCGCTGCCGATTTGGCCGCGCAATCTGTCGGGCGACCCAACCTGATGTTTGCCACATCCGCGCTATTGCCCAGCCTGGGCGCGTTTGCGTTGGTGCCGAGTGCAGAGGGCGCAGCGAAAGGAATAATAACGATGACCGCATTCTTGGATGCGGTGTTACGCACATTCGTAGACGATCGTAGAGACGCGCAGTAAGCGCGTCTCCGTCGGCGATGATTTAATATTTGGCAAATGCAGACGCGCTTACTGCGCGTCTCTACGAGAACGCGGTGTCACAATAAGCCCGCTTGGCCAACCCATACGCTATCTCACACGCCATATCGACGGCCTCGGCTCCATCCACCAGATGCCGCACGACCAAGCCTGCCAGCCAGTTTGCCGCAGCACGCCGCCATAGATCGTGGCGTGCGCCAATCGAACAATAGGCGCGCGTGTCGTCGTTGAAGCCAGCGGTGTTATATATCCCCGTTGTTTCCATCACCAGATCAAAGAAGCGATTCATGCCGCCTAAACTGTCGTAAAACCACCATGGTGGGCCCAATTTGACCGTCGGGTAATGCCCCGCCAGTGGCGCAAGCTCGCGGCTATACGTCGTTTCATCGAGCGTGAACAGAATTAGATGCAATCGCGAGTCGTTGCCAAATTTGCTGAGCAATGGACGCAGGTTGCGGGTGTACTCGGTTGCTAGCGGGATATCAGCCCCTTTGTCGCGCCCAAAATGCTCATAGATCTGTGGATTGTGATTGCGCAATGAGCCAACATGCAATTGCATGACCAGGCCATCGTCCACACTCATGCGCGCCATCTGCACCAGCATGTGCGCAGTAAAGCGGGCTATGTCGGCTTCACTGGTACCGCCACGCAAGGCGCGTTGGAAGATGGCCTCCGCTTCGCCGTCGCTTAGCTCAATTGTGTACGGGGTGGTGGCGGCATGATCAGTGGCCAGCGCGCCCAGCTGTTTGAAGAAAGCGCGGCGTTGTTCCAATGCGGTAATGTAGCTGCTGTAATTGTGAATCTCGGTGCCACTGACCGCACCGAGGGCCCTGATGTGATCACGCCAGCCTTCGGTGTCCAAATTCACCACCGCGTCTGGTCGAAATGTCGGGATCACCCGACCGTTCCAACCCGATGCCCGCAAGGCAATATGGTGCTCCAAGGTGTCTGTCGCGGCGTCGGTGGTGGCCAATACCTCGATGTTGAATCGCTCGAACAACGCCCGTGGGCGAAATGCTGGCCGGCGCAGACAATCTTCGATGTGCTCGTAAATGCTGAGCGCTGACTCGCTATTTAACTTTTCGCTCACCCCAAACACCTCGTGCAGCTCTTGGTTGATCCAATAGCCGGTGGGTGTGCCGCGAAAGAGGTAAAAATGATCCGCAAAGGTCTGCCAAATCCGGCGATGATCCCGCTCTACTCGTTGAACATTGCCCGCACGCATTGGCACACCCAACGACTCCATCGGCACACCCTGCGAATACAGCATGCGAAAGACATAGTGATCCGGAGTGATAAATAACTCGGTCGGCGAGCCAAAGCTGTAATTCGGGTCGGCCAGCGTACGCGGGTCAACGTGGCCGTGCGGGCAAATCAGTGGCAGCGATGCAATGCCATCGTAAAGCTCACGCGCAAGTGCACGTTGCGCTGGGTCAGCGCTAAACGTGCGATCTGGGTGAAGGGTGAGGGGTGTGGACATGTGGCAAGTGTAGCGGATTACAACTCAAGCAATAGACAACTGATCAAAGAATAAAGAGCCTCATCCGATGATCGGTTTTACGATGCGTGCAATTGCTAATTTAGGAAGCACGATACACAATGGGGTATGCCTAAGCTTTCTTCTATTCCTCGTGTTCTTTTCGCGGGTCTTGTTCACGAAACGCACACTTTCGTGAACGAAGTCACCTCGATCGATCAATTTGAAGTGCTGCGCGGCCATGAGGTCTGGCAGCACGACGGCGACACCTCGACCATTGCGGGCGGGTTGGCCATCGCCAAAGAGCGTGGCTGGGAGGTGGTGTCGGCTATCAATGTCATTGGGTTGGCCAGCGGCACGGTCAGCGACGATGTCGTTGATTTATTCTGGCGCGAGTTCGAGCCGGTGGCGCGGCGTGAGGCGGGTGCGATTGACGGCGTATGGCTCAACATGCATGGTGCGATGGTTAGCCAATCACTACTGGATGTAGAAGGTGAGATGTTGCGGCGCATTCGAGCGCTGCCGGGTTACGAAGCATTGCCAATCTGTGGCGTGCTCGACCCACATGGCAACTGCACCGCGGCGATGGCGCAGCACAGCGATGGCATGGTGGCCTATCGCAAGAACCCGCACACCGACGGCAAAGAAGCGGCTATGAACAGCGCGCGTATCCTCGACCGACTGATGCGCAATGGCGAACGCGCCGTCACAGTCTGGGAGCGCCCACCGATCATGGTGCCGCCCACCGCGACCGGCACGGCCGTCGAACCGTTTGTCTCGATTGAGGCCGCCGCCCGCGAGATCGAGCGGCAGCACCCCGAGATTCTGGCGGTCAACGTGTTCCTCGGCTTCTCGTATGCTGATATGCCCGATGTCGGGGTGAGCTTTACTGCCTGCACTGTCGGCGACCCGGCCATGGCGCAGGCCGAGCTGCGCAAACTCAGCGCCATGATCATGGCGAACAAACACTATGCGCTGCCGGAGGGTTTGTCGATGGAAGAAGCGATTGAAATGGTACGCCAAACCGAGTCGGTCTCTGAGACCGACTCGGTTTATGCGGGGAAAAAACTAGTTGTCCTGATTGAACAATCCGACAACATCGGCGGTGGCGCGCCCGGCGACTTAACCACACCGTTGCGCGCTTTGTTGGCGCACAACATACAGAACGCAGGTGTGGCAATCAATGACCCGGAGGCGGTGCAGATATTGACCAAGCTCGCACCGGGTAGCACGATGCGCTTGCCCATCGGCGGCAAAAGTGGAGCCATCGGGGCCGAACCGATCACGCTCGAGGTCGAGCTGATTTCAACCAGTGATGGCCACTTCACCTTAGAAGACCCGCATAGCCACATGGCGGTGGCCGGTATCCATGCCAATATGGGCCCATGCGCGGTCGTGCGCAGCGCGGGCGTGACGATTCTGCTCACCACCCACAAAACTCCGCCCTTTGACCTAGCCCAATGGCGTAGCCAGGGCATCGACCCGGAGCGCTTTGCCGTAACTGTCGTGAAGGCCGCCGTCGCCCATCGCCAAGCCTACGACCCCATCGCCAAAGTCAGTTATGTGCTGAATACAGTCGGCCCGTGTACCGCCGATCTGCGCAGTTTGCCGTTCAAGCATGTGCGGCGGCCGATTTACCCACTGAATTAAGTCTTCCGGAGTGCGATATCGGTGGGCCTAAAGTTGCAGATGCGTTCCAACATCGCGCTGCGGTGACACAACAGCGCATTGCAGTGGCACAACAGCGCATTGCAGTGGCACAACATTGCGCTGCGGTGCCACAACATCGCGTTGCGGTGGCACAACATTGCACTGCGGTGACACAACATCGCGTTGCGGTGACACAACATAGCGTTGCGGTGGCACAACATAGCACTGCGGTGACACAACATCGCGTTGCGGTGACACAACATCGCGCTGCGGCGTTCCTGCACGACGTGTTTGAAGCAAATCTCAGCCTTTATGGCTAGCATGGCTTAGGACTTTTGCCCTTCCAAGACAAAATAGAACTTACACGAATGACTGCTACACCCTCTCCCCAGCGGGGAGAGGGTTGGGGTGAGGGGAGAATGTGCTACCGCTTTGTGGCTTCGATCAAAGCAATTAGCTTCGTGATTCTCCCCTCACCCGCGCTGCGCGCGACCTCTCCCCGCTGGGGAGAGGTGTCCCACCGTTGCAAAAATATCGCTAAATTTCCTAGAACGACCTAACTACTATGCTTGACACCATTCTTACCCCCATCGTCGAAGCCGTGTTTGGCTTCATCGCCGAAAAGACCGCCCCCCAACTGTGGGAGAAAATTAAGGGAAGCCCGATTCGCAACGGCTTCAAAGTTGCGCTATCAAAGGCATATGACGACTTTGAGCGCGATCACCAAGTGTGGGTGCGCGAGGGTTTTGATGCTGGATTTCTGCAAATTGAAGGGGCGCCGATGTTGGCGCAATTTTTGCTGGTGGATGGCAACCCGGATGCCGATGTGCTGGCCGAAGCTTGGGCACGCTCGATTGGGCGACGACGCGCCGAGCAGGCCGAAGATGTGGGCAAGATACGGCCCGCCATCGAAGCTTTTTTGCACACGCTCGACAGCGCCATCAGCAATCAGCCGGAATTGCGTGAGCTGGTGCAGATGCGGATGCAACATCAGCAGACGCAAAACATAAATAAGATCGCGAGCCACTACGGAGCAAATGCCGCCACTGCAAAAACAGAAGCCAACTACCTCAATTGGCTGATCGATCAGCACTTGTATATTGATTTGCGCGGGACGTTGCAGACCGAGCGCGAGGTGCGGCTGAAGCTGAACGATATCTTCATCACCTTACAGGCGATCAGCGACCGCTCGAACGATGTGGACAAGCGCATGTTGGCGGATTTGCTGCGGGCCGACGATGACGACGAGCCGCTAAACAAGGCCGACGACGCGCCATCGGACAAACACGCCCTGCTAAAAGAGTTGTGGTCGCACCGGCGGCTGGAGGCCGAACGGGCCAACACCCCGGTCGAGCTGTCGGAGGTGGTCAAGCAACAGTAGGATCAATGACCGGTGCCGATGTGGCAATGGCAGTTGCTTGGCTGCCGCTGGTAGCGGAGTGATTCATGCCTGGCATCGAACTGGATGAATCATTCATACTGCACGCAGTCAATAGCATCATCAAACTTGTGCTTGCAAATAACGTTGTAACTCTGCTCATATTTCTCCCTCAGATTTTGTAATGCAAGATCATGTCGCGGAGTGGTCGTGGTGGGAATAGGCATTCTTGCTTACTTGCAACGTCTCTTCTATCGCTATATTTGTGCGACAGCATGACCGATAGTCAAGCCGTGGCAGTTACTACTCATACCGATGCAGTTGACACTTCATGGACAAGTGGTCATGTGAGGATATCGCGAGCGTTACAAGCGCCAGAACAGCCTCATCCCAAT
>JANMVQ010000069.1:0-23978 GCA_031392845.1 Chloroflexota bacterium | reverse complement strand
GAGAAAGGAACATAGGACGCGGATTTTCAGGATAAACGCGGATTTGAAGCAGACATTTATAAAGAAATCCGCGAAAATCAGCGCGCAAAGCGTCCGCGTCCCATTTGGCTTTTCAGTGGCTTCTCCGACAGGCTGCTAGGCTGGCTACTCAAGAGTCCACGTTATTCACTGCAAACCGAGACTTACTCAGACAGAACGAGAACCTTGGCTATACGCTCAGGGTGACAAACAGAGTTCCCATCATGCCATCACGTCGTCACAAAGGCATACAACCAGTCGACCATTTGCGCAATATCGCCGATGTGCGCGGTCTCGAACGGGGTGTGCGTGTAGCGGGCTGGGAAACAAATCATTGCGGGCGGAATATCATGCTGAAACAAAGCGCGGCCGTCGCTAGCAAATGAACCAAACACGGCGTGCTGAATCGGAATACCTGCGGCCGCTGCACAGCGCTCAAGGGATTGGGTCAGCGCATGATCGTAATGAATGCCCGCATCTTTGTGCACTAAGGTCGGGCCACCGCCCAATTTCACCGGCAGAGCGTTTGCTGGTAAGCCAGGCACATCGCCCGCCAAACCAATCTCCAAAATAATCGCGGCATCAAACTGCTCGCGTGCACCCAACGCAAACGCACCATGCGTGCCAATTTCCTCTTGGACAGTGCAGGCCAACGTGATGTCCCAAGTGAGGTCTTTGCGCGAGACCCGCTTGGCCAGCTCGGTCATCACCGCGATGGGCACACGGTCGTCCAACGCTTTGCCCACGATGTGATCACCCCACTGCACGGTCTGCGCATCCCAGATAATGCGCGTGCCAGGTGTGACGCCGCGCTGAATCAATTCGTCGTGCGATAAGCCAGTATCAACCCATAGATCGTTCCAAGTGAGTTCATTCAAATCACTCAATGCCAAAGAGGCCATATGGCCAGTGACAGCCGCAATCACACCAGGGATCACACCTGTGCGCGCCAGCACTTTCACACGCGACCCAATGGTGAAAGCATTGCGCAGGTCGGTGCTACGGGTCCAGGTTTGTCCATTGGCCAGCATCAGAAAACCGCGCTCATCAATCGCCCGCACGAGATAACACAATTCATCGCCATGCGCAGCCAGTAATAATTTGCGAGGCTTTTTAATGGCTTTGTTCTTGGATGATAAGCGCGCCAGCAGGTTGCCCACTCGGGTGCGCTCTGTTTTGAGGCCGGTGGATTTCCATAGATTTTCGACGTAATCCAGCACGATGGCTTCTTGACCAACCGGGCCGACGAGTTCGGTGAGTTCTTTAATTAGGTCAAACATTTGAATTAAATTTTAGTAGAGTTTGTCAGTCTCTGCCGCGCGCCTTGGCCATATCGACAGAAGGGTTGCGGTGAGCATTGGCGCGATTGAAATCGACCTGCGCTTTCACCCGGTTCGGCAACCCATACAAGGTGATGAAGCCATCCGCGTCAGTTTGGTCATATACATCGTCACTCATGAACGTGGCCAGGTCTTCACGATAAAGCGAGTAGAGCGCCTTGCGCCCAACCAGCGTCGCATTGCCCTTATACAACTTGACACGAGCGATTCCGGTCACATCACGTTGTGTCACCGCAACAAATGCTTGCAACGCATCACGCAGCGGGGTAAACCACTGCCCGTTGTAAACCAGATCGGCATACTTGAGCGCCACCATTTGCTTAAAGTGCAGCGCCTCACGATCCAACGTGAGCTCCTCCAGACCTTGGTGAGCAGCGCGCAGGATCGTCCCACCTGGGGTTTCATATGCCCCGTGGCTCTTCATGCCGACGAGTCTGTTTTCAACCAAATCAGCCCGCCCTACCCCATGCCGAGCCCCCAGCAAGTTGAGCGTGCGAATCAAATCTGCGCCGCGCAGCTCATGTCCATTGATCTTCTTGGGCATGCCGCTGATGAATTCGATCTCGACATATTCGGGCGTGTCTGGGGCCTGTTCTGCCGACACCACAAACTGATACATGCGCTCATCCGGCTCTTGCCACGGATCTTCGAGCCGTCCGCCTTCGTGGCTGACATGCCATAGATTGTCGTCGTCGGAATAGATATCGTCGAACGACTCAGAAATCGGGATGTTGCGCGCCCGTGCATATGCCAACGCATCCTCGCGGCCTTTGATCTGCCATTCGCGCCACGGCGCGATCACTTTAAGATGGGGGTTAAGTGCCATATAGGTCAACTCAAAGCGCACCTGATCGTTGCCTTTGCCGGTTGCACCATGGGCTAAAGCATCAGCGCCTTCACGTTCAGCGACATTCACTTGATGTTTAGCAATTAAAGGTCGCACAATGCTGGCTCCCAGCATATATTTGTTTTCATAGATCGCCCCGCTCTGAATCATAGGAAAGAGATACTCATTGGCGAACTCATTGCGTAGATCCTCAATGATGACTTTGCTAGCGCCACCTGCCAGCGCACGCGCCTCCACTTCTTGCAAATCGTCCTGTTGGCCGACATTGGCCACATAGCAAATTACCTCACACCCAAACGTCTCGCGCAGCCATGGCACTGCACAGCTTGTATCCAAACCGCCACTGAATGCCAACACGACCTTCTTCACATCACCGATAACGTCAATGTCTTTCAGGTCGACAAACGCCGACCTACGGCCGACAATCGATGACGGATCAGTACGGTGGTCGGTCAGCACTAGCCGGTTGTCCAATAGATCCAGCGCGACTGCCACTTCATCGCAATTGGCGATCAAGGGGCAATTCACACAGTCGTGCCAGACTTTTTCGGGGAAATTTTCCTTAGGTTCGATCTCAAAGCCGCATTTGACAAAGAAATCGACTGCACGAGTCAGCGCATAGATCGTGCCAAAATTACGCAGCCGCGCCTGATCAACTAGGTACACCACAAGCTGCTGCCCCACTCCTTTGCCACGCGTGGATTTATCCACTGCCAGCGAACGTAGCTCGACCAAGTTGGGCGACATGGGGGCGAGCGCGCCGCAGCCTACGATGGATGGAGGGCGGGACATAGACAACGAAGAATCATTTCCCATAATCTGTTCTCCATCTTCGGGTTGACTTTCTGCTACCGCAAAATCGTCAATGACTTGGGTGATACTTTCAATCGAACGCGGCAAGAGCCCGCCCCGCCGGGCATCGGCGGAGATGAGGGCGTAAATTTCTGGAATATCTTGTAAGACAGCTGGGCGAATATTTATCATGGCTTCACGTGTATTCAAGCAATTGCTGCAGCCCACTTATGGGGCACTACCAACCACGACGGCATCATCTGGAAAGCGCTGGCCTGTATTACTCAGCGCAGGAACTCGTTGACCATTGGCGACCTCGTACAGACCGATCAGCACGTGGATTTTGGAAGGGTTGCCCAATGCGGTTCGATCCAATCGAATCAAACGCAAGTCGCGCCAGCGATCCCCAGGACGCCACAGGCGAATGGGCGATGTGCCCATAAGCGGGTAGCCATCCTGTTGACCAATCAACTGGCCCGATTCATTCAGCACCTGCACGAACATCGTCACATCCGTGGTCACAGGTCGGCTGGCTTGTAAATCGATTTGCACCAGAATCTGATCGTAGGCCAACTCGGCTGTCGCAGTGATCACCGCGACACCGTTAACAAAGTGGGCCAAATCATCTTCGTTCGTGCGCCCATAAGGAGCGCCTATAAATCGACCTGCCCGCCGTAGAACCAGAACTGTGCCGCGCTCATCTTGGGTAAATTGGGTCACAAGTGGATTGCCTGTTTGACGCAGCAATTCTTGCAGGCTATCCAGCGTGTGGACCGGCCCAAAGGCATGCAGTTGCGCCTCAGGTTTTTGCAAATCCGGCAAAGCCACAGCGCTAAAACGCTGGCGCTGCAGATTGGTTTGGTTTGTGTTGAGTGCGTAGATATCATCGAGTTGGCGACCTTCCCCAATGGTTGTGAGGCCATCATGGCCGAGCAAGTATTCCGGATTTGCAACGTAAAACCATTCAGGGAAATTGACAACCAACATAGGTAGATCACCTTCACCACGAATATCACTCACTTTGGCGCTGAGTAGCAGGCTATTGATCGCCTGCTTCATTCGGTCAAATAGCTCAGCCCGCCGTGCGAGGTAGACCCAACTCCACCCAATCGCACCACTCACCACCCCGATTGCCAAAATACTGAAGGCGACACGGTCCCGCCAAGCAGGCGCGCGCCACTGGGCAAAGGACATGCGGGCAGCTACCAGCGGCGCGGCCCAATACAGGGCGGCTCCCAGCGCACCCGGATACAACACTCGTGGCGATTCAGCCAAGTAGCTGGCATCTAAAGCAAACCAAGCCGGGCCTGAGCACAAACCAAACAACGCCAGCCCGAATAGCCCAATGCGCAACGCCGGGCTGCGTGCGTCACGCAACTGCAACCACACCAAAACGACTAGCCATAGCACCACCGCAATCAGACTAAAAAGCATGACCCTTCCCACATCGTCCCCTTGACCCAGTATGCGTGAAAAATCGCTGGCGAAATGGGAGAAAGGGAAGCTCAGCGCTTGCAGAAAATAGGCAGTGTTCCAGCTTGAACGCCCTGCCATCCCCAGCAGCGTGTCTATGAAGCGACCACCCCCATGGGCCACACGAGACCAGAGAAATGCACCCAGCAACGTCGCCAGCATCGGGCCAAGTAATCTTCGCCAACGATTCTTGTTTGAGGCTAAGCCGCTGATTGACAGCGCAGCCAACATCGGTGCCGCGAGCAATCCAGTCTCATGACACAGAGGAGCGACCAGACAGGCAGCCACAGCCAACCCTGTCCATTGACGCAGCCAGGCATACAGGCCAATTAGCAGACAGCTTGTCACCAGCAAGTATGAAAGGGCATTGATTGGCGCTACAACTTGAAAGCCAAACGGGAAGAGTAAGAACAAGACCGATGCAGCCCACGCGCACAGCCATGAAGCGCTGATACGCCGAACCAGCGCCAATAACAGCACGCCATTCAAGAGATGCAGCCCTAGGTTTAAGCCATGCAACACACCAGCGTCATAGCGACCCAGCAGCATATATATCAGTTTCCAGGCCGCAAACTGAATGGGTCGAAAAGAGGCCACCTCGCTGCCACGCTGAGTCAGAGCGTCCCCAAGCGTATGCGCAGTCAACCAATCGAAGTTCAGCACATCGTCCCAAAACATAGGCAGGCGCAGCACGTAGCCATATGCAGCAGTGCCACACATCAGCACCCCAAGCACACTCCACAGCCTCACATGTGACTTCCACAGTTTGAGTGTCTGCTTCACGAACACCACGCTTGCAACAGTGCGACAGCGTTTGCCACACCTTCTTCAGCCCGAATTTTTTCGCCCAGTTGCGTTGCGTTTTTGCAAAATGCAGTTTTTTGTGACAATGCCCGCAGTCCATCAGTCAGGTTCGCGGCGGTTAGTTTGCGGCGCGGCACGGCCTTTGGCCCAACCCCAAGTTCGAAAACCCTACGCCCCCAATAGTGCTGATCACCAAAGTGGGAGACGACAAATTGCGGCACCCCGGCCCGAAATGCAGCAGCAGTCGTGCCTGCGCCGCCATGATGAATGACTGCAGCCGTACGTGGAAATAACCAATCATGCGGCGCGGAGGTCAGCACAAAGATGTCATCGCCAACGCCATCCATACTCAATCCAGCCCAACCTTGGGCCAACACAGCACGTTGCTTGTTCTGGCGCAATGCCTGCACGATCATCGCGCCCGTCGCTCGACCATTGCTATCCGACATACTCCCAAAACCAACATAGAACGGGGGTGATCCAGTGTGCAAAAATGTCTGTAGTTCAGCGGGGGGTTGCCAGTGGGTTGCCTCATCTAAAAACCAATAACCAGTGATGTGCTTATGCGCAGGCCAATCGTGCGGTTGTGGCACAATTTGCGGGCTGAATGCGAATAGCGCGGGCACATCATGCAGCACATCGTAATAACTCTTGCGGGTATGGGGCGGCATACCCATCTCGGCGCGAAAGGCATTCATCGGCTTGTCGTAGACAGTAAACAGCACACGTTCAGCAACCTGGGTTGACCAATAATTCAGAATGCTTTCGCCGTGGGCCTTTACTGGCTGCGTTGTTGCCTCACCTAGTTTGGTTGGATGTAGTGGTTGCAGCGCATGCGTGATGTAGCGCTTTCCCAGTTTGTGCGCGATGACTTGGGCCGAGTTGTCGGAAGTGAACCCGCCCACGATCAGATCAGCCCATCCGGCGGCGTGCAGCATATCTCGCGCCATTTGCAGCCCAGCATCAGCATACAGTTCACGCATCTGGCGTAGCTCATCCAGTGGATTGCGCGCCTGTGACCACGCCACGCCCAGCTCGCTTTGCATCATCGCCTGCACATCGATCTCAGTCGCAGCCACATCCAACCCATGCGAAATGATCCAGTCACGAAAGTTCGCACCCGCCATCACCTGCACCATGTGCCCCGCCGCACGCAGACCCTTGCCAAACGCAATCACCGGCTGCACGTCTCCGCGCGTGCCAAAGGCGATCAGAAGAATGTTCATTTCGTCTTACAATGAAGAGGTGACGGGCCTGATCTCATCAACACTTCATCCCCTTCATCCTTTTCGCTCCCCTCCACTTCCCAACAAACCAAACTCGCTCCCGGGTCCCATCACCAATGTGCCACTCTGGCGGTAAACCTGAAGTTTCTCGCGGCTATCCTTAATATCCAGATTGCGCATCGTGAGCTGACCGATGCGGTCGGTGGGATCGAATTCGCCTTGGCCACTCTCCATACTGAGACGTTCGGGGTGATAGGTGAGGTGCGGGCCACTGGTGTTCAAGATCGAGTAGTCATCACCGCGGCGCAATTCAAGTGTCACTTCACCTGTGATGGCGCTCCCGATCCAACGCTGCAGGCTCTCACGCAACATCAGACTCTGCGGATCGAACCAGCGACCCTCATACAGCAAACGGCCCAACTTGCGGCCCATGGTTCGGTAATTGTCGAGGGTGCCTTCATTATGAATGGCATTGGCGAGGCGTTCGTAAGCGCTAAATAACAGCGCCATACCTGGGGCCTCGTAGATCCCACGGCTCTTGGCCTCGATGATGCGATTCTCAACTTGGTCGCTCATGCCTAGGCCGTGACGGCCACCAATCGTGTTGGCTTCCATTACCAGGGCCACCCGATCCGCATAATCTCGATCATTCAACGCCACCGGCCAGCCATTCTCAAAGCGCACCTTGATCACTTCGGGTTCGATCTTCACACCGGTATCCCAGTGCTTCACTCCCATGATTGGGTTGACGATATGCATGCCTTTGTCGAGGAATTCCAAGTCTTTGGCCTCGTGTGTGGCGCCCCAGATATTGGCGTCAGTCGAGTAGGCCTTCTCCACGCTGGTGCGGTAGCCATAGCCACGCGACTGCAACCACTCGCTCATCTCTTTGCGCCCACCCAGCTCAGTCACAAATTGCATGTCGAGCCACGGCTTATATATTTTTAGGTCGGGGTTGGCAAGCAGACCATACCGGTAGAAGCGCTCGATGTCGTTGCCCTTGTGAGTACTGCCATCACCCCAGATGTTCACGCCATCCTCTTTCATGGCATTGACCAACATCGTGCCCGTCACGGCGCGGCCCAGCGGAGTGGTGTTGAAATACGTCTTGCCAGCGCTGCTGATGTGAAACGCACCACACTGCAACGCAATCAAGCCCTCATCGACCAGCGGGCCACGGCAGTCGATCAAACGCGCTTGCTCAGCTTTGTATTCATAGGCCCGCTTGGGGATGTCGTCGTAGTTGTCCTCGTCATACTGGCCAAGGTTTGCTGTATAGCAATACGGGATCGCACCCTTTTCGCGCATCCATGCAACAGCACAACTGGTGTCAAGGCCGCCAGAAAAGGCGATACCGACTTTTTCGTTTATCGGAAGTGATTGAAGAATTCGGGACATTTTTTAGAAATTAGAAGACGAAAGTGACAAGGTGAAAGTCATACTCCAAACACCGTGCCTGCATTATCCGCCACGCCATCCAGATTAGTGATGCGCACCTGCTTCACCCCGGCGCCCAGTGCCTCCAGACAGGTGCGCACTTTGGGAATCATGCCACCGCTGATGGTGCCGTCGGCAATGAGGGCTTGGGTTTGCTGAGATTGGAGACTCGGGATAAGCGATTTTTGCGGGTCGAGGACGCCGGGGACATTGGTAATAAAGGTGAGCATGGACGCATCCAGCGCAGCGGCAATCGCCCCGGCAACGTGGTCGGCGTTGACATTGCATATCTCGTTGTGGTCATCGATCGACATCGGATTGATCACTGGCACCATGCCCTGATCAAGCAAATGATGCAACAGTGCGGCGTTCACCTGCGTCGGCTTGCCCACATACTGCAACTCGGCATTGATGCGCTCCACCCGCACCAGCGCGCCATCCACCCCACTCAGGCCAATGGCATTCGCGCCTGCCGTCAACAGATGCGCCACCAACCGTTTGTTGGCCAGCCCACTCAGCACCATTAGCGCGACATCGCGAGTCGGGCCATCAGTCACGCGCAAGCCTTCAATAAAACGTGATTCTATTTTGAGTGCGCCCAGCAGTTCAGTGATCTCTTTGCCGCCACCATGCACAAGAATGGGCCGTGCCCCTGCTTTAGCCTGAGCCGCAATTAACTCCGCTAGACGCTGGCTAAAAGCTGGGTCGTCGAGATCACTGCCGCTGACCTTGAAGACGACAGGCGATAGCTTGTTCAATTCCATTCCCATAAACATCAAGTCCTGGAGTGGCGTTTTCTTAAACGGCGCAATGGCTCGAAAGCCTAAAGATTGATAGAGATTGCGTGCGTCCAAGCTGGAAACATATGTACTTAATATTACGCGCTGATAACCCAGCTCATAAGCGCGTTCGATGAGGCGCGCTGCAATCCTGCGGCCCAGACCCTTGCCCCGGTGACTAGGACGCACATACATGCGCTTGAGTTCACCATCGCCGGGATGATCCGTAACCGGCGAGAGCGCCCCACACGCAACCACTTGATTGCCTGCATGCGCCAGCACCACAGCTCCCACCGGTAGCTGATACCGCTCCAGCGCACCTGATAAGTCTCTGCCGATTGTGCCCGTCATTAAGCTGTCGGTATTGCTGGAGGTGTCCACATACTCGCGTAGCAACGCTAGAAACTGCGCGTAATGCTCGGGTGTTTCAGCATTCTGCAACCTGATTCTTTCTTGATCTCCGTTTTCTTTTTTGTGGTTCATCTTATCGACTACAACCCGCACAAAAAAAGCCCCTGCCACAATATTGTGTGCAGGAGCCTTTAAACTCACACGCTTAAAATGCATTTCGAGAAATTGCGTTAAAGCAAAATCAGTAAGCGTCGCACACTAGTTTGTGTGAACGCGGACGACGGTTCTCAAAACGCACGCTCTTGTTTATTTCCACCACGCGCATTATAGAGACCCATACAGTTGTGTCAATCAACTCCTACGGATACACCCCGCGTGTCAACGTCGCTTCGGCCACCCGACCAATGCCCAGCACTTGCGCGGCGGTACGCATATCCAGCTTTAGCTCCTGGGCCTTAGCATGGACATCGCGGTAACTACGCACCAAGATACCCTCCATACGCATATTCACTTCAGCTTCGTCCCAGAAAAGTTGCTGCAGACTCTGCACCCATTCAAAATACGATACAACCACTCCGCCTGCGTTACACAATATATCCGGAATCACCGGAATACCCTTGTCTTGCAAGATCGCGTCGCCTTCGGGGGTCGTCGGGCCATTGGCACCCTCGGCAACCATGTGCGCACGTACCGTGAGCGCGCTGTGTTTATTGATCTGGTTCTCCAAAGCTGCGGGGATCAATACATCGCATGGAATGGCCAGCAACTCGCCATTGCTGATGCTGTCCGCACCATCAAAGCCTTGCATTCTGGCTTGTTCTTTCATGTAGCTGCGCAGCCGCACCACATCGATGCCATTTGGGTTGTAGATACCTCCATCAACTTCTGAGACGGCCACCACTTTGCAGCCCATCGTGTGCGCGACCAATGCCGCGTTCGATCCTACATTTCCAAAACCTTGCACCGCAACAGAGGTGCCAGCCAGCGCTCGTTCTTGCAGCTTCAATGCTTCGCGTATCGACAGAATAACCCCGCGTCCGGTTGCCTCCAAACGCCCAACCGAGCCATCAATATTGATCGGCTTGCCGGTCACAATGGCTGGCACCGAATAGCCCTTGTGCATGGAATAGGTATCCATCATCCATGCCATGATCTGCGGATTGGTGCCCATATCTGGCGCGGGTATGTCGCCTTCCGGGCTGATCATGGGTGTGAGTTCGGTCGTATAACGACGGGTCAGACGTTCCAGCTCGTGGATCGATAGTAGCTTGGGGTCCACAATCACTCCGCCCTTCGCACCGCCAAATGGGATATTGACCACCGCACATTTCCAGGTCATCCACATGGCCAGCGCGCGCACTTCGTCCAGCGAAACATGTGGGCTGTAGCGGATGCCGCCTTTCGTCGGCCCACGGGCAGTATTGTGATGGATGCGATAGCCGGTGAAACGGCGCACTTCGCCGTTGTCCATCTTGACGGGGAAATTAACCGTGAATTCCCGGCGCGGCGCTCGCAGGGTGTCTGCAATGCCGGGTTCGAGGTGAAGAATTTCGGCGGCTCGGTCGAATTGAGTCAGCGCAGTGGTATAGGCACTCTCGGTTGAGGCAAGCGTAGACATGTCTGTTTCAGGCACATGCTCATGCTTGGATGTCGTCCTGGACATCAGCACCGGGTTTTGGATAGTCATACGATTCTCCGATTCAGTTGTTGTTACACGATGAAATTAGCGCGCATCATGGCGCACTCACTAAGCATAATCCTATTTTGGTAATAGGCATCTGAAAAGTTGATAACAAAGACATTACATGTCCGTTTACACGGCAATTAATGTCTGAAAAAGCAAAAAGGCGCGTTGAGCGCGCCTCTTCAACCCAGGTCAAAGCTCAAAAAGTGCAGCCCTACCTCATCAAAATGGTTATCAACAGCAGACCTAGCAGCGTGGGCACAACAAAAATAAAGCCATACATTGGCTTCTCATAGCGCAGATGCATGTAATATAAGGCGACCAAAGCGAACTTGACCAGCGACAGTGACAACAAGAACGGAAAGGTAAATCCACGTGGCAGTCCAGGGATGAAGGCGGTGGCGATTTCGATCATCGTCATCACCAGCAAGGCGGCAAACACTACCCGCGGGCTGGCGTGTTTGTGCTCAGTCGCATGGGCGACTTGGGTATCGGTTGAGTGTTCCATATATCCAGTAAACCTGCCTGATCTTTAAGACTTTAGACCAGGACGGCTATTGCAATTTATCCGTTCAACAAATAAATAACGGTAAAGATCAGAATCCAGACTACATCGACAAAGTGCCAATACAGGCCGAAGATTTCAATTGTCGTGTAATTCTTGGCAGAAAACGCGTTTGCCTTGATCCGCGGCAGCAACAAAATGCACCAAATCACGCCCATCAGCACATGCAAACCGTGCAACCCCGTCAAAATGAAGAAAGAGCCGCCAAATGGCTCGGCCAAAGTGTGTCCCTCGACTCGGATCAGCATGGTGTATTCCGCTGCCTGACCCAACAGGAATGCCGCGCCAGCAACGATGGTCGCAATCAACCATTTGCGCAAACCTGCACTGTTATTGGCGCGGACGGCCTCGATGCCTTCTACCACAAACCAACTGCTGGCCAACAAGACAAATGTGTTGAAGCTGACCAACAACAAGCTGGGGACAATTTCAAAGTGCGGCCACTTCTCGCCCTTCAAGACAATCGCATCACGGGTAATTGCAAAGGCAAAGATCAAGCCGCCGAAAATCAATAATTCGGAGCTAAGAAACAACCACATTCCAAACTTGCGAAATAGGTTGCCTTGCGACAGACCCACCTCAGGATTCTGTCGTTTCTGATTTTCAAGGGTCAATTGAGTCATGTCACTCATAATTTAATTTATCTTAACTCTATTTTATCAGTTTATAGCGCGCCCAGACACCTTATAAATGTCATCCAGAATATACGCGAATCGGCAAGTGACAACCACGGCTTAATAAAACCACTCAGAACGGGTGCATTCGCCAAAAGGGGGCTGGCGACTGAAGTCGCGCCTATGGGCGCCTTCGGGCCGAATGTCCGCCTACGCGGACACAGATCATCCGTCCGCGCAGGCGGACGCTCAGCCGTAGGCCTTTAGGCGCGACCTTGGTCGCCAGCCGCGCCCCCCTTTTGGCGAATGCAGCGCTCAGAACATTCGTTCTAATACTATGCTATAGTGTGCCTATCCGAAGCCCGAATTTCTATTGAGATGCACACTAAGCGTGCGCGTCTCATGATATAAGTGACAATATGCGAGAAGTGACCGTAGCAGTGGTCCAGATGGACACCACACTTGGCGAAACCGACCCCAACCTGGCAAAAATGTCTGAATTTGTGCGCAAAATTACTAGCGCCCAGAAGGTAGATGTCATTGTCTTCCCCGAACTGGCGACCACCGGCTACGAATGTGGCATAAAGTTCACCCAGTTAACCCAGCGGGTGCCCGGCCCATCGGCCAATGTATTGGCCCAACGCGCCAATGAAACTGGCACCCATATCGCGTTTGGCATCGCCAGCAAAGAACGAGTCGAAAGCATTTTGTTTAATTCGGCTGTATTGGCCGGACCTGAGGGCGACATTATGCTGAATTACCGCAAGATTCACCTGCGTGGCGAGGAACAAATGCTATTTCGCCCAGGCTTCAAACTGGAGCCAGTCGAGACTCCTGTCGGCATCATCGGCCTACAAGTCGGCTGGGATATGATGTTCCCTGAAGGCGTGCGCAGCCTGTGTCTGGATGGGGCCGAGCTGATTTTGGTGAGTGCCGCTTGGGATAACACCCGCAGTGACGAATGGCGCACCTTGCTATGCGCACGCGCCGCCGAGAACGCTGTGTTTATCTGCGCCGCCAACCGGATTGGGGAAGAGCCTGCTACTGTATTCAATGGCGAGAGCATGATCGTCGGCCCGCGCGGCCAAGTCATTGTTGATCTAGATGACAAAACCGAAGGCTACATCATTGCCAAGCTCAATCTAGATGAAACCCGCCGCGTCAAAGAAGAAACCCAAATCTTCCAAACCCGTCAGCCACTGAGTTATCGAAGTGTGGTGAGGAAGTATTAGACATTAAGAATCGGACATCATCCAGCGCAACGCACCTAGCGCCGTGCCATAGCCAGAGTGATCGGGCATAGTGATTTTGGCTCCATAATATCCTGCGACCGTCTGTAACACGCTGCGTACGCTGGGCAGATCGACCAAATGACCAATCACCACAATTTGGTCGAGCTTTTCAGCGCGGGCTGCATTAATTGCAATGACCGCAATAACTTGGCCCACAAGTCGGACCAGCCCGGCCGCGATATCCTCGCGGCTCGGCAACGCTGCCTGCAACGGTAAGCGTGCCAGTTTGCCAAAGTTCACCGCGTTGGCATCGGCAGGCAATTTGCCGAGGTGTCCACCTGTCGCTTCAAGTAATGTCAAATCGACTTGGTTGGGATTGCCCGCCAACGCCAGCGCATCAATCAACGTATGATCTGTCGTATTTAATAACAGTCGCGCCAAGCCTAACAAAGTGCCACCCCCTACAGCAGTGCCAGTCACATGCTGCACTTTCCTGCCGCGCAAGTGCGCCGACATCATGGCCGTGCCCGATCCAGCGCTCACCACCAACGCATCAGTCAGCCCAGATAGATGCAACCCGCCTATCCCGACAGCTTGCACTTCCGGTACTTTCACAATGTCGATATTTTCGACCCGGTCAGGCAGCAATTGATGTTGCCCACCCGTCACTGCTAGGCCACCCACCTGTTGAATGGAAAGATCAATCAAGTTCAGCGTCGCGCCAATCTGCATGACGCTGACATTTGGAGCGCACGAACGCGTGAAATAGGCCAATTTACCATCGTGTTGACGCACGACAATGTCAGTATTGCTTAAACCATAGTCGATTCCAACCATGAGCTTATGTTTCATCATATTAGGCAACTGTATCAAATTCGCAATTCCAAGTGCGGTAGCATCACACTACATTATGGATAACACCCTCATCTCGAATCTGCTCAAAGCAGTTTTTATGGGAATCGTCGAAGGGCTGACTGAATTTTTGCCCATCTCGTCAACCGGACATCTGATCATCGCGGGCAGGCTGTTGCAGTTTCCTGAACGGATCGCCGATACATTTGAGATTTTTATCCAGCTTGGCGCGGTGCTGGCCGTAGTCGTCTATTTCTCCAAAGATTTATTGCAATTACTGCAACGCGCCGTCAAAGAACCCTCGGCACGTATGCTGTTGATCAATATTGGCATCGCCTTTATACCAGCGGCCGTAGTAGGCGTGCTGTTCCGTAGCCTGATCAAGGAGTATTTGTTTGGCCCGATCACAGTGGCCCTAGCACTGATCGTGGGTGGAATCATCATGCTGTTTGTCGAAATGCGACCACGTCCCTCCAAAGTAACCACACTCGAAACCATCAGGCAAACCCAGGCCTTCGGCATTGGCATTGCCCAGATCGCATCACTATGGTCGGGTTTCTCGCGCTCAGCGGCCACGCTTGTTGGCGGCTTATTGATGGGGCTAGATCGGGCTACCGCACTTCGATTCTCTTTTTATCTAGCCATCCCGACCCTGGGCATCGCCACTCTTTATGATCTCTACAAAAGCCGCGCCGGACTTATTAGCAGTGATGTTCCGATATTTGGAGTGGGTCTGGTGGTTTCTTTTGTCGTTGCATTGGTTGTAATACGACTTTTCTTGAGTTATGTTAGTCGACGCACGCTTATTCCATTTGCGTGGTATCGCATCATCGTTGGCGTCATCGTCCTACTCTGGTTTCGCTAGTTTCTATAATCAGGCTCTCCCGACTTTGGCGGGATTAAACGCTGTCATGCTGAGCAAAGCGAACCGAAGGTCCCAATGGTGAAACGCTTACGATTAACGCCGCTGGGACCTTCGGCTCCCTATGGTCGGAATGACATCTTTCCCGGCAAAGCCGGTAGAACCTATAATCATTAATCATTAGACAAATGACAAACGTCATACAGCGTCGCTACTGAACCTCATTGACCCGAATAAACCGCACATGTTATATTGCAACATCCGATAAATTAGGTAAAGCTGGTTCTTCGGACCGTGTATTTATTAGTTTGCATATTAAACATCTCGAAGTCTTAGGTCATTCCGCCGAAATAATTAACGGCCAAGCATCCTGAGCGGAGCGCATTCTTATGCGCAAAGTCGAAGGACGCGGTCATTTTATTACGCTGAATGACCTTATACGACTGTGTGAGGACATAATGGCAGAAGAAACGCCGACCACACCTGATCCTAAACCCATACCCAAAGCAGCACCTCCTCCTGGCGCAGGTGGTCCGCCCAAAGCAGCGGCACCTCCTGGCGCAGGCGGCCCACCCAGAGCAGCGGTTCCACCCGGATCAGCCGCCCCAGCGGCGGTAAAGCCGACCAGCCCACCTGCTGCTACGAAAGGAGATTCCGCATCCTACGCCACGGAGCTTTCAGTCGTCACTCGCCGTGAGTTTTTGAACTATGTCTGGGCTGGTTCGATGGCATTGCTCTTGGCCGGCACAGGTGGGATCAGCTTCTACTTCGCCCTGCCCCGCCCACGCCTTGGCGAGTTCGGCGGCGTGATCCCAGTCAGCGCCGACGAATTTCGCAAATCAGCAACCGATGCCGCGCCCATCGCCAATAATGTGGGCAAATTCTGGATCAGCAATACCGAAAAAGGCATCGTGGCGCTTTACAAAGTTTGCACGCATCTGGGTTGCATTTATCCGTGGAGTGCGTCCGCGAATCGCTTCCAATGTCCGTGCCACGGCTCACAATTCCATATGGATGGCACTTACATCGCTGGTCCGGCCCCGCGCAACTTAGATCGTTTCATGTTCGAGATCTTTGATGCCAGTGGTGCTTCGCTCAGCAAATCGGAAAATGGCGACCCTATCCCCTTGCCTGACAATGCCGCATCCATTAAGGTCGACACTGGTAAAAAGACACAAGGCAAGGGTCACTTCTAGCATTTAAAGAGTTGTATATGGCGATTATTGGACAGAAACTGGTTCAGCAACTAAAAACGACCGGTGTGAAGGCAACCGTTGCCCAACGCTTGGACGATGGCTTTACACGCTTCACCTCTGGTCTGACTTGGAACGATGTGCGCGGTGTATTGCGCGGCGATCCGCCAGCCAAACCCAACCCCCGTGTGAAACCACACACCGAGGGATTTTGGTTTCACATCCGCCCGACGTTCTATCATGAGGCAACAACGACACTTTACCCAACTTTCCGCTTGGGATTTTTGTCGGCCTGGCTGTTTATTTTGGAGACGATCACTGGTATTTACCTAATGATCTTCTACACGCCAGCACCGGGTGCGGCGTATTCCAACATGATCGACATCATGACAAATGTGCCCTACGGCAAGTTTATGCGTGATCTACATCGGGTTGGGGCGGAAGCGATGGTCATTGTCGTGACGCTACACATGTGGCGGACATACATCACGGCCAGTTATAAAAAGCCCAGACAATTCACCTGGTTTACTGGTGTGCTTCTACTGATCATCACGATGTTTCTATCATTCTCGGGCTATCTGCTGCCGTGGGATCAGTTGGCCTTCTGGGCGGTGACCATCGGCACCTCTATGGCGGATGCTGCACCCGTGGTTGGCCCGACGGTCAATGTGCTGCTGCGTGGTGCTCCTGAAATCGGTGCGGGCGGTCTGCTGCGTTTCTACCTGATGCACGTATTGCTCTTCCCCTTGATTGGCGCGATCTTCATCGCAGTGCACTACTATAAAGTCGTGCGCTGGGGCATTAGCTTGCCACCCGATATGGAAGCTGTGGGCGAGGATACAGCGCGCAAAGTCGATCCGACCAAGCGCGTGAACTTTATGCCCGACATCCTGACCAACGAGATCATGTATGTGGGTGTGGCATTTGCGGTCTTGGCCGTGTTATCTGCGTTCAGCAACCCGATCTTCCCCGGTGCACCGCTAGAAAACCACAGCAACCCGCAGGTGACCCCGCTCCATACAGTGGCCCCGTGGTACTTCTATTGGCTGCAGGGCATGATCAAGATCCCACACATCATTCCAGGGATCAGTTTGCTGGATG
Source organism: Chloroflexota bacterium (assembly GCA_031392845.1). Lineage (GTDB taxonomy): Bacteria > Chloroflexota > Anaerolineae > J036 > Brachytrichaceae > JANMVQ01. The sequence goes on along the minus strand of JANMVQ010000069.1, from coordinate 6,808 downwards.
GCTTGTTCGCGAACGGTCTGGGTGTCACACCCAAAACCTTCTGGGGCATCGTAATTCCGCCGATTATTATCGTGCTGCTGTTTGTGGTCCCGTATATAGACCCGAACCCCAGCCGTCGTTACAAAGATCGCAAAGTCGCGCTGACGCTAGGCTTAGCGTTCGAAGCATTGATTCTGTTTCTGTCGCTGGGGGGTCGCCCACAGGGTGTGCCGACCTGGCTGAGCGGATTCGGCGATGTGCGCGGCGATGCGGCCACCGAGGTCGCACAGGAATTCATCCCAGATGAAGGCGAAAGCAAGATCAAAGATATTCCATATGAACAATTGATCGAAGGCGATCATGTTATTTCTGAAAACCCACAGGTTGCAAGTGCGCCTAAGCTGAACCAGGTGATCAAAGAGATCAATGAAACCATGCGCCTGTTACAAGGACATCCAGATCCGGATCGTAAACTGGCTGTCGATGCATCGGCAAAATTGAACATCGTGCAATTGCAGAAAGGCGTCAAATCGGCCACGATCACGGTCAAATATACGGACAAAGACGGTCTACCCCGGCAGCTCGTAAAGACCGCCTGGGTTCATGAAGGAAGCGGACACGCTGGCGAGTAACAAGCATGAATCTGTTTTACAAAATTATCACCTTCAAACCGGGGTTTACGCTGCGCATTTTGACCGGCTTGATCAGCTTTCTGATCATGTTGAGCGTGTGTGCCATCACTGGTATTCTGGATATCACCCAACTGGGAGCGCGCGATCAGAACTTTAGAGGACGATCGATCGAAGCCGGTGCCAAGCTGTATGCCGAACAATGCTCGCGTTGTCACGGTCTGGACGGGAAAGGGCAGGATGGCATTGCACCGGCGTTAAACACAGAGTATTTCCTGGGCAAAGTGGAACACAAGATTAACGAGACCAATGTGTTGGAACTGGTCCCAGTTAAGGACAGTGCCCGCATGAAGGAAATTGGCTGGACAGGAACTGTGTTGAACTACATCAAGGGTGTCACCGCTGCCGGCGTCCCACTCAAGAGCAACAGCAACTGGGCCGAACAACACCCGACTTTCGCCCAAGCTTATGGTGGTAACTTACGCGAAGACCAGGTTAACGACGTGTCGAACTACGTCTACAACTGGGCGCAAGAACCTTACACCGGCGAAGATGCCATCAAGGCATTTGTCCCCGGCGAAGGCGGGTCGCCCAAACCCACTGCGGTGCCGCTGACCGCCGAGCAAGAAGCCGGCAAGCAGTTGATCTCAACCAAAGGCTGCAATGCTTGCCATGCCATCAAGGGGGTGGCCGTCGGCGCCGTCGGGCCAGGTTTGAACAAAATTTACGCTGATGCTCAAACGGTCATTACCCAAGCTGACTATAAGGCCACTGGCAAAGCAACCACACCCGAGGATTACATCCACGAGTCCATTGTTGCGCCGAATTTGTATATCTACCCGAAGTGCCCACAAGGGCCATGTGCCTCCGGCATAATGCCGCAAAACTTCAAAGATATCCTTACGCCAGCTGAGCTGAAGGCACTGGTTACTTATCTCTCGACGCTGAAATAGCACAAGTTCAGTCACGTATCTAGTAAGCATAAGTTAACAAAGAGGCGAACTGGACAGGTCTTTGCAACCTGTCCAGTTCGCCTCTTTTTATTTCTGAATGATTTGAATTTTTATAGTAGTGCTTTATCTACGTTTGTTCTGCTCACACTGGCATAAACTGCAATTTTATTGCGATTTATGTCGTTTGCCGTTTGGCACTCTACATCTTTGGAATGAGGGGTGGATAGATATAACTCCATATAATCCATCAGGATTTCGCTGCGTTCTTAATGCACTTTTATATCGTCATCTGATGTCGCTAAACATGAACCGACTTCACAATCACATCAAACCCATTCGAAAAGCACATCGAGCTAAACAGCGACAAACGATTGGCGTTGTCGGCATACGCCCCCTTAACACCACTCGCATTGAACGCAACATCCAACACCGCATTTTTGCCGACAAGATGATTGTGACTGTGTCGAGCCATTTTATGCGCCTACGCCCAGACCAGATCGATGATGGTATTAACTGGGCATTGCGCATCATCGGCCAATTTTTGCGTGCCGATATTGGCCGTGTCTTCATGGTCTCGTCCGATGGAAGAACATTGACCAACACGCATGAATGGTGTGCACCCAATATTCCACCGCAGAAATCCATGCTGCTAGAGTCCACAAGTTGGCGCAATGGCTGGTATCAGGAAAAGCTACGCAGCCGGGAATATATTTATCTGCGGTCGCTGGATCACCTACCTGTGGAGGTAGAGTCTTTCAAACAAGATTTGCAATCGCGCAACGTGCAAACACTCCTCACCGTGCCTATCTTTCTGAGCGAAACGCTGATTGGCACTCTAGGCATGGATACGCTGAAACGCCAGGCCGAGTGGGTAGAAGAAGACATTGCTACGGTCAAAGTCATTGCAGAGTTGATTGGTCTAGCCATTGAGCGCAAACAAGCTGACGAGGCACTTCGCCATCGCATCGATTTTGAGCGGTTGGTAGCAGAAATCTCAGCCAAGTTTGTGGTGGTGGAGCCGGATGCATTGGATGAGGCACTCAATTATGCGCTACGTGCCATTGGGGAATTTTCCAAAGTCGATGCTAGCCGGCTTTTTCTGCGCACAGGTAATCCCCCAATTTGGAGCAATACCCACGAATGGTGCGCACCTGGCATATCGTCACAACGCAGCGAGCTCATGAACGTGGCAAACTGGCGTCTGGCACAATGGTGGACCCAAGAAATGGCCACTCGTAAAATGGTCTATGTCGCCAATATTGAAGAAGCCAATCTGGAAACGAATGGTTTATTCGATGAGTTTATCCAGCGCGGGGTGAAATCTGCACTGAGCGTGCCACTACTGCGTGGGGACGAATATATTGGTGAACTCGGCCTAGATGCCATGCATGCCCGCAAAGACTGGTCCGAAGAAAACATACGTTTGCTGGGCGTAATCACCCAGATTCTGATCAACGCACTGGATCGACGCGATGCAGCAGAAACGCTGAAACGCGAGCGTAATTTGCTGGAAATCCGGGTCAAAGAACGAACCCATGAGCTGCAACAGTTGTTGGATGTCTCGCAGGTGATTGGCTCTACGTTGGATCTGGAATCATTGCTACGTGTGGTGCTGCAACAATTGCGGGGTGTGCTGAAATATGATGCAGCATCGATCTTTGGGCGACAGGACACCTGGAAAATGAACCTACTGGCACACGTTGGGATTTCGGATATGCACCTGCCTCTGGTCTGGACTTATCAAAGCGAGCAAGGCAATTACGAGCGCGATTTACTGGAAGGACGTCTGCCCATCATTATTCCAGACATTCACCACCCCACCAATCCATACGCAACCGGCCGACAGCAGATTATGTCCACCAATATAGGACCAATCGAACAAAGCCTAACCGCCTCATTGATTGAAGTGCCACTGGTGGTGCATGACAAAGTCATCGGCAGTTTGTTGCTTGAATCACACCAGCGCGGTAACTATACCGAACAACATGCCAAACTGGTAATGGCCTTTGCTAACCAAGCCGCGATTGCCATTGAAAATGCACAATTACACAAACAAAGAGTGCAAGCAGCGGCATTGGCAGAGCGCACCCGACTGGCCCGTGAGTTGCATGATTCTGTCTCGCAGGCGCTGTTTGGGATTGTGTTGGGCACGCGCACCATTATGCAGTTGGATATATACAAGCAACCCGATCAGCTGAAAGACGCCATATCGTATGTGCTCTCATTATCGGAAGCAGCTTTAGGCGAGATTCGGTCGCTGATTTTTGAGTTGCGCCCAGAATCACTACACAAAGAAGGGTTAATTGTGGCCTACCAAAAGCAGACTGCCGCCTTGTGCGCGCGTCACAAAATAGAAGTAGTGGCCGAACTGGGCAGCGATGAGCCGCCGCTATCGCTTGAGGCCAAAGAGGCACTGTATCGCATAGCCTTGGAAGCGATTCAAAATACAATTAAGCACGCCCATGCCACCCGAGTGAATTTGCGTCTAAATGTTTCACCTAGTTCTGTCTCGCTAGAGATAAAAGACAATGGAACGGGTTTTGATCCTAACCGTCCACATGACGGACACTATGGCCTACATACAATGCGTGAGAGGGCTTTGCAGTATGGCGGCCAATTTGAATTGGAGAGCGCACCGGGGCAAGGCACTTCGGTGCGTGTCAAAATTGAAGTGCCTTCCAACATACCGGTGTTCAACACAGCCATTGTCGTGCCTTTGTAAATCTGTTAGCCGAAGCCTGCTACATTGCGATCAGCGGCACAGCCACCAGCGCTAACACAGCACCCACACTTTGTGTACGCGTGAATCGCTCACGCAAGAAGATCAACGCCAAAATCACCGTGCTCACAGGTGATAGCGATCCTAAAACGGCAGTGATATCGAGCCGTCCTAGATGGCCCGCTAACACGAAAAACACATTGCCCAATGCATTCATCCCGCCACATAGGGCGATAAATGGCAGGCTGCTTATTGGCGGAATAATCGATTGCTTGCGAGTCAAGCTATACAACAGCACGATCAGAATTGCGGTCGCGCGCGCCATGACCAACGGCCAGAACACTGCACCCGGGTTGGTTTGCGCAATCAGAATGAAAAACGCCGCAATGCCAAAACCCGCGATCAAGGCCAAACCTACCCCGGTCGCCGTGCCTTTGTTTCCAGCCCGCCGTGACAACAGCACTACACCCATGATGGCCAGCATGAAACCGATGAGCTGGGTTGGACCTGGTAAACCGTGGGTCAATGCGCCATAGGCCACCGGAATACACGTTGTCAAAATAGATGTGATGGGCGAGGCAATCCCAATCTGCCCAATGGCCATAGCTTTATATAGAGCCGCCAACGCCACAATGCCCAATGCGCTCGCTACGGCACCGATCGCCACATCATGCCCTGAAGGCAATGCTTCAGCATGCATCAGAGCCGGCACAATCAAGATACCCAGGCCCATCAGTTGGGCGAACAACACCACGGCCAATGGGGATGCTTTGCGCGACGCGATGCCGCCACTGAAATCTCCAATGCCCCACAAGCTGCCACAAAGCAGGCCTAGGATAACCGCCATAAGTTCGGATGAAAACATGATGTGCCTCGTTGTGAATCAGACTAAAAGGACAGAACAGATTCGTGAAATCTGTTTTATCTGCTCCGTCCAAAAACTGATTTAGTTGCGTATTTGGTCTGATCAGTTTAATTCCAGAAAGGCTTAGTCTCATCAGTCAATAGACTGAATCTAGTTGCATTTCATCAATATTTCTTGCAAAATATCATGCCTCATCCCAGTTAGGGCCTATCCCTACTTCAGCTTCCTCGAGCGGACAATCCAGTACCACTTCATCGTGCACCTGCAAGGTCATGCGGGCTGCATAACCATCATGCAGCAGCCGGGCGTGCAATTTCAACATAGCTAGTTTCATTATGTCAGCAGCGCTGCCTTGCACGGGTGTGTTGATGGCCTCACGCTCGGCGCGGCTGCGTCGTTCCGCGTTCACCCCGGAATTTGGCAATAATCGCGGCAGATAGCGGCGGCGGCCCAAAATCGTTTCGACATAACCGATGCGAGCAGCTTCGCGTTTGGTCATGTTTAGCCAGCGCTGTAAGCTGGGGAACGTCCGAAAATAGCTCGCAATAAACGTACCCGCCCGATGTTTACCCATCGGCGGCTGGCGCGCTCGCGCTAATTAAAATCGGGGCATCACAGCTTTGGCGAAATTCGCCTCAGAAGCGCAGCGGACGCAAAGATTCCGAAAGAAATCCTTGCGTCCCGCCTCTGGGGTGAATTTTTCTGCGCCAAGCTAACCAGCAGGCAAAATAGTCATAGGGTCGCAAACTGAAATTTTATGTTCCTCTAACAAAATAACGTACAATCCAAAATAAGAGTCAAGTGTCGGTACAACTCTCCTGAATGATCCGTCCTTTCGACATCCGCGACGTTAACATGATCCAACGGCTTCGACCGTTGGCGAGGGCGCTTGCTTACGAGCTGGTGGCAGTGAATGGCATTAACCTACTCTGGGAAGCCATGACCACTTACCTGACCGTGCGCCGCGATAATGCCCTCTTGCTTGTAGACCGCGATGCCCAGCTCGGTACAGATTCCTTCGGCCTGATGCATATTCTGCCAGATGCCAATAATGGCGACGGCAACGACATCATGAATCGAAGGGCAGCACTAGTACTGATGGGACCCAACCCCGAGTCCGACGCAATCGTCGAATCATGGATGTATCTGGCCCAAGAGTTTGCTTCACATGCGGCCTCCCAAGGCGTGAACCACATTATTGCCGAGCCGACAGAATATGGCGGCGAGGCTGAGGCGTTACAGGCAGCTGGGTTTGCACCGCTTATTCATCAAGATGTGCTCAAGTTGGCTCATGTGGCTGAGCATGGCGCCATGCCCAATCTGCCGACTGGTCTGCGCAATTACGAAAAGTCGGACGAGCCGCTGGTCAGAATGTTGCATATGAAAACCGCGCCCAAATTGACCGTACAGGCGGAAATCACCTCGGACTTGTTGAGATCAAATCAGAATAGCGGTCATGGCTGGGTGTTAATGCACGGCAGCGAAATTGTCGCGCATGCCGTCTTGCGTGAAGGCCGCCGCGGCTATGGTTTGCAAATTCTATTCCGACCGAAAGCCGAGGATGATGCATTGCCGATGTTGCAATATGTGCTATCACAGGTCAAATCGGGCAAACGCGGGCCAGTATATTGCACCATCCGGGCGTACCAGAGCTGGCTGTTGC
>JANMVQ010000047.1:0-3806 GCA_031392845.1 Chloroflexota bacterium | reverse complement strand
GGCGCGTGGGGCGTTTGTGGGGCTGACGGTGCGGCACACCCAAGCCCATATGACCCGCGCTGTGGTTGAGGCGATCACATATGGCTTGCGCGACTCACTTGAACTGATACGACAATCCGGTATTCAGGTGAATGAAGTGCGCGCGGCCGGTGGCGGGGCCAAAAGCCCGATTTGGCGGCAGTGGCTGGCGGATATCTTCGATGCTGAGATTACGTTAATCAATTCTAGTGAAGGGGGTGCATTCGGCGTGGCATTGCTGGCGGGTGTCGGCACCGGCATTTGGAAGGACACCAAAGAGGCCTGCGCCGCAACCCTACGAGTGACCTCGCGCACTGCCCCCACGAGCGACCCAGCGGTGCGGCGGGCCTACGACAACACCTATGCACAGTTCCGCGCGATTTACCCGGCCTTGAAACCGCATTTTCATGCGTTGGCTGAGGGAGGGTCGGCAGTGAGCTGAAAGCAGAAGGTAGAAAGCAGTGAGCAGAGCGCTCTGCCCACTGCTTTCTGCCTTCTGCTTTGTGTCTTCTGCCCACGACTAAACTTCAATTATGCAAAAGTTTGTAATCGGCGTGGACAGCAGTACGACCAGCTGTAAAGCAATTGCGTGGGACGCGCAGGGCAAGGCACTGGCGGAGGGGCGGGGCGGGCCGTTCGCCATGTTGCAGCCGGAGCCGAATTTCTATGAGCAACACGCCGAGCCATGGTGGCAGGGTTTGTGCGCGGCGCTGAAAGACTTGGGCAACAAAATTGATTTGGCCCAGGCCCAAGCCATCAGCATAACCCACCAGCGCGAGACGTTTGTGCCGGTGGATGTGAATGGCAGGGCCCTGCGCAACGCCATTACTTGGTTAGACGAGCGCAGTCGAGCGCAATTACAGCCGCTGCGCGAGAAAGTGGGTGCAGAGCGCATTCAGCAAGTGACTGGTAAACCGCTCTCGATCACACCATCGATCAGCAAGATAGTGTGGTTGATGGAGCATGAGCCCGAAATCATCAAGCGTGCTCACAAAATAGTAGATGTACACGCGTTTTTGGTGTACCGCCTGATTGGCCAATTTTGCACCAGCCTGGCTTGCGCTGACCCAATGGGTTTGATCGATATGGAGCGTGGCACTTGGGCCAGTGAAGTGATGGGTGACTTGGGCATTAATGAGGCGCAGTTTGCCAAACTGTTTCGCCCCGGCGAGGTGATGGGCGAGGTGACATCGAACGCCGCTCAGGCCACGGGTTTGCCCGTTGGCTTGCGCGTGGTTGCCGCCGCAGGAGATGGGCAGTGCGCTGGCTTGGGTGCAAATGCCCTCGGTGAAAAGCGCGCCTATTTGAATCTTGGTACGGCCTTGATCGGCGGCTTCTATACGCCGACCTATCTAACCGGTAAGTGGTATCGCACGATGGGCGCGCCTGTGCCACAAGGTTATTTCCTGGAAAACTGCTTGAAAGGCGGTGTGTTTACGATCGGCTGGTTTGTTGATAAGTTTGCCAGCGACCTAAAGGGCCACCCGTTGAATCTCAGCGTGGAAGACCAAATGGAAGCGGCGGCCGCCAAAGTGCCGCCGGGTGCGTTAGGGCTGATGCTGGTGCCGTATTGGAGCAACGTGATGACGCCGTATTGGGACCCGGCCGCGACCGGCATCACCATTGGTTGGACCGGCGCGCATGGGCGCGAACATTTTTACCGCGCCATTTTAGAAGGGATTGCCTTTGAGCAACGCTTGATGGGCGAGGGCACGATGGATAACTTGGGCTACCGCATCGACGAATATGTGACGATGGGTGGGGGCAGCCGTAGCGCGCTGTGGTGCCAAATCTTCGCCGATATTACCGGTGTCGATATCGTCCGTTCAACCTCGATTGAGGCGACTTGTTTGGGCGCGGGCATCTTAGCCGCCACTGCCGCTGGCTGGTACCCCGACGCGATGCAGGCCGCCCAAGCCATGACCGGCACCGCCGAACGATTTACACCCAACAACAAAGTGAAGAAGATTTACGACGATCTGTTTGAGGTGTATCGCGGGGTGTTCCCGGCGCTGCAGACGAGTGTGGATCGGTTGACGGAGCTGACGCGAGGGTAGGGGCGAGTCGAACGCCCTCTCCAAAGTGCTAACGCGTTCTGCAAAATGTTGAGCTCCTTCACCAAAATGTGGAACGCCTTCCGCAAAATGCGGAGCGCTTCCGCCAAAGTGCGAGCATGTTCCGCAAAGCGTTGAGCCCATTCACCAAAACGCGAAATGTCTCCCGCAAAATGTAGAACGTGTCCGCCAAAGTGCAAATGCACTCCGCAAAATGTAAAACGTGTCCGCCAAAGTGTGCACGCCTTCCGCAAAGTGCGAAGCGCCTCCACCAAATGCGCGTAGTGTGGCGCACAATGTCATATTTGCAATGTATTTCACAAATGGTTTCTGCCATCAAAACTGTCAGACCTGATGCATTGCTTAGCTGGTAATATTCTCATTAACTTATGTCCACAATGCACTCTGCCTAGTTCCTTAAATATTTAACTTATGGGTAGACAAATACGCCCCGACGATTCCAGCGACTCGTCTAAACTGGATGGATTACCCGTTAGTAGAGTTGGGAGAGCCATGAAAGTTGACAATAAGCCAATTAGCACATTGATACTCTATTCAAATCCGAGCGACACAAGCAAACTGCGCCTCGACAAAGATGATCGCGCAATGGATGATATTGTGCGCGAACTGCAAAGCGTCAGAGAAATTCGTTCCATAAGAAGGCACGCCACATCTACTATTGACTTAGTCCGCCTGATCAGCAAGGAAGATTTTGAGATTATTCAATTCTCAGGTCACGGTGATACCAAAGGAATTTTTCTCGAAGACCCTGATAGGGAATTTGGCACACATTTAAGTGCAAGGCTTATTGAACAGATTCTTCGTGGTAGCAGTACGCAAAATTTGAGGATTTTGATCTTCATGTCGTGCTACTCCGCAGGCATGGTTGATCACCTCACTGCTTGCGCTCCATATATCATTACTGTTGAAGGGCCAGCCGACGACAAAGAAGCGATCAACTTTCTTAAAACATTTTACTGGGCTTATTTCAACCACCGATCTGTTCAGAAAGCATTTGAAGAGGCAAAGCTTGAGCTTGCAGTTAGGCAAAAGGGAGACTTGGTAAAGGCAGTCCTGATAAGTCGTGCGCGTCGAAGTTCGGAAGGGAGACTAGTGATCGAGGCTGAAATTGCTGGCATTCCAGATGGATTCCTTATTGACCTAAGCAATATTGAGGACTCGCTAGATCGACTGGGATTACCGCAAGAAGAAGTAATCGACTTGCTTGCTCGAAAAATCCGAATGCATCAAGGCATCTTCGCATTGCCACGCGAGAACGCTGTTTTGCCAATTGGAATTCTGCTCATTGGTTATTTCACATGGAACTCCTCTGCTAACTACATCAAGTGCAATAAGCTCGTGCGTGTTTCAGATGATGTAGACCCTAATCATTGGGATGCTTGGATGCGTCTGCTTATAAATTACAACGATTTATGCGCTGAGAAGTATCGCAGTCCGGATATGCGGCCTGATCCGACCACTAAGACCATCGTTGTGCGCTCACTTCACAGATTTCAACGCGCGTACAAGTCGATGACAACTTGCGTGAAGCAATTGGCAGATTTGGGATTCAAAAAGGTTCAGTTGGCTTACTCAACTGCCGGAACATATCTGGAACAGGCTGAACAGGAGCTTGCTGAAGATGAAGTTAGTAGTGCGGTGGGTTATCTTGAATCATCGCTTAGTTCATTACATGATGCGGTAAATGCTTCAATGCCAAAAGTTGTGTAGCGA
>JANMVQ010000579.1:0-5505 GCA_031392845.1 Chloroflexota bacterium | reverse complement strand
TCTTCATCGAACCCAAACTTGCAGAATATCCCAATCAAGACTGAACTGGGGCGCCGGGTGCGCCGGGCGTTTGTGCCACGCAGCGGTTGGCGCATCATCAGCGCCGATTACTCGCAAGTCGAGTTGCGCATTCTGGCGCATCTGGCCGACGATGAGATTTTGCGCGGCGCGTTCGAACGCGGCGAGGATATTCACGCCAGCACTGCCGCCGCGATTTATAACGTGCCGATCAACGAGGTGAGCCCGATGCAGCGCAGCAACGCCAAGCGCATTAACTTTGGTATTGCGTATGGGATGGGTGCGTTTGCGCTGGCGGGCAATACCGGCATGACAGTGGGCGAAGCCCAAGAATTTATCAATCGCTATTTTGCCCGCTTCCCGAAAGTGCAAAATTGGCTTAACCATACCAAATTAATCGCACGCGAGAAAGGTTACGTCGAGACGGTGTTGGGCCGCCGACGCTACTTTCCCGAGCTAAAAACCCCGGGCAGCCCCGACCAGATGGTACGGCGGGCCGAGCGCGAGGCGATCAATCACCCGGTGCAGGGCAGCGCCGCCGATATCATGAAGATCGCCATGATCCACATCCACAAGGCGCTACACGACGGCGGCTACCAAGCCAAAATGACCTTGCAAGTGCACGACGAACTGGTGTTTGATTGCCCGCCAACCGAGCTAAAAGCCGTCTCCGATTTAGTGCGGTTCGAGATGGAAAACGCTTATACGCTCAGCGTTCCCCTTAGAGTGGATGTGGCTTCGGGCAAGAATTGGGAAGAAGTGGAGTAGGAAATTGAGAATTAACGCAAAGCGGGCAGAATGAAGAAAGGGCGTACCGATCACGGTATGCCCTTTCTTCATTCATAATTCTGCATTCTTAATTCCTATTAATTCCTAATAGAGGAACATCGGCTTATTCATCACATCGCGTACTCTGGGACGATACTGGGTGCGGTCGTAGAGTGCGTCTACGTCGAGTGGGCGTGCGCCGCCACCCAACTCTTCCAACGGCACGCTGAGGTAGGCCCCGCGTTGCAGACCAACCATATATCCAGTCTTGTTCTTCATCAATAGATCGGCAGCCAGTGTGCCGTAGTTCAGCCCGACCATCTTGTCCAGCGCATCCGGCTCACCTGAACGCATGAGATAGGCCAGGTTCTGGTACATGATGCCTTCGCCCGTGTGCTTCTTGATCTCCTCAGCCAAATATTCCCCTACGCCGCCAAGTTTCCGGTGACCATAGGCATCGGCCTCGCCGCTTTCAATGATTACACCGCCTTCGGGAGTGGCGCCTTCGGAAATGGTGACCATCGCGTAGTTGCTGGGGTTGTTCTTCTTATCGTCGCGCAGCAGCTTGGCCAACGTTTCGCCGTGAAAGGGCACCTCACTAATGACACAGCGATCTGTCTGCGCCAGATAAGATGCTATCAATGAGGTTTCGCCAGAGTTGCGCCCAAACAGCTCGATGACCGCGATGCGCTCATGGCTGCCGACTGCGGTGCGCATGTTATTGATGAACTCCACCGAGCGGGTCATGGCAGTACTAAAGCCAATGCAATAGTCAGTGCCGCGCACATCGTTGTCCATGGTCTTGGGGATAGCAACGATTGGGAAACCCTCTTGGTGCAAGCGCAAGGCATAGCTCAGAGTGTCGTCACCACCAATGGCGATAAGCGCATCCAGCCCCAGTGACTTGAGCACACTCAGCACATGCGGGGTGTAGTCGTACTTCTCTTTGCTACCATCCCCATATGTTGTGCTCGTCTTCAAGAAATCAGGCGTGTCTTTGGCTTTGACATTGCTGGGATTGGTGCGGCTGCTGTGCAAAAAGGTGCCGCCAGTCCGGTCAATTTTGCGGACAGCCAATGTGTTGAGTGGCAACGTGTATTTTTCAACACACATGGGGTCATCCAGATTGAAGTTGAGCAGGCCTCCCCAGCCTCTGCGAATACCCAACATCGTGTGACCGGCATCAATCAAACGCAATGTCGCTGCTTTGATGGCCGGGTTGAGACCCGGCACATCACCACCACCGGTCAATATTCCTACTTTCATGTAAATCGATTTACTCCTGCTGTTCTGCAAAATTTCGTTTGGTAATATTCTATCCATGAGCGAAAACCTACAACCCAAGATTTCCGTCAAGTTTCTGGTCGATGGCCAGGAAGTCAATACCATGTTTCTCGTGTCCAAGGATTTCAGCACTGGCAGCAGCGGCTATTACGCCCAGGGCAAAGTCATGCTGGGCGACGACGCCGAGAAAGGCTACCAGGTGCAGGTGCAGTTGGTGAAGATTGGGAGCAAGAAGCCGAAGGCCTAAGGCTGAATTTGAGAATTGAGGATTGAAAATGAAGAAAGTGTGTTGACGACGTGGCCCCTTTTCTTTATTCTGCCTTCTTAATTCTTAATTCTCTAGAATGGATTTACAAAGCGTCCTGATCCTCATCGTCTCGTTTGGCCTGATCGTGGCTGGAGTCGGCCAAATCACCCGTACCAGCAGACGCAACCGTCTGGGCCGCGAGACCGACCGTCGCGGCACGCTGCTGCTGATTATCGGGGCGGTCTACATTGCTATTGTTCTCATTTCGAAAGTAGCAGGCTAAGAAGAACTAAGAATTGAGAAGTAAGAATGAAGAAAACTTAGCGTTATTCGTTGGTCCTGTTTTATTCTTATTTCTTCATTCTTACTTCTGCATTCTCAATTTTCACACATCTCTCTCAACAAAGGAAAAGGTTTAATACACAATGCGCATCTTCATTACTGGCGGCGCCGGATTCATCGGATCACACTTGTGCGAGCGACAGATTGCCGACGGGCATTCGGTCGTGGCCATGGACAACTTCATCACCGGATCAAAGCACAATATTGAGCATTTGATCGGCACCCCGCAGTTTGAGTTCATCGAAGGCGATGTGATTCAAGGCATTGACTACGCTGGCAAGGTCGATGCGGTGATGAATTTGGCCTCCCCGGCCAGCCCAGTCGGTTATCTCGACAATCCCATCGAGACCATGCTGGTAGGCAGTCACGGCACCCGCAATGCGTTGGAACTGGCGCGCAAGAACAAGGCGCGCTTTCTACAGGCCAGCACCAGCGAGGTGTACGGCGATCCACAAGAGCACCCGCAGAAAGAAAGTTATTGGGGGCATGTCAACAGCATCGGGGTGCGCTCGGTATATGACGAGAGCAAGCGTTTTGCCGAGGCGCTGACGATGGCCTATCACCGCAAGTTTGGCTTACAAACCCGTATTATTAGAATATTTAACACCTATGGCCCACGCATGGCACTGAACGATGGCCGGGTCGTCCCGAACTTCGTTAAACAGGCGGTGAACAACGAAGCGCTGACCGTGTATGGCGATGGCAAGGCCACTCGCTCGTTTACCTATGTCAGCGATCTGGTGCACGGCATGGTGCGCCTGCTATGGAGCGACGAGCCGATGCCGGTGAATGTCGGCAACCCGCGCGAGATGACGGTGTATGAGTTCGCCGAAGCGGTCTTAAAAGCCGCCGGCCCGGAGTGCGCGAGCAAAATCGAGATGGTGCAGCCCAAAGCCGAGCGTATTGCGGACGATCCACAACGTCGGCAACCGGATATCACCCGGGCCCGCACGATCCTGGGCTGGGAGCCGCAGGTGACGTTGGAGGAAGGGTTGAAGAAGACGCTGGATTATTTGCGGGGAACCAAGTAGGCCAATTTTTCTCTCTAGCAGCCTGTCGGAGAAGCCACTGAAAGTCAAATGGGACGCGGACGCTTTGCGCGCTGATTTTCGCGGATTCCTTTATAAATGTCTGCTTCAAATCCGCGTCCAATGTTTCTTTCTCCGACAGGCCGCTAGCGGGTGCGTGCTGAATGGGTTTTGCTTTCCACCATGTACGCACGCATCACTTCGTTAATTTTGGTTTGATAACCGCGCCCTTGCGATTTCAGCCAGACCAAAACATCACTATCCAGCCGAACCGTCAGTTGCACTTTGTTGGGGACAACAGGCTTTAACCCGCGTCGCACGATCACCTTTGCGAACATGTCCGGGGTTAGCTCCGGATCATCAGACAGATCGATTTCGGCGTCAGTCATCTTCTTTAGCCGCTTTATATTAGTCGCCGATTTGATCGCCGACTTGTTCAAGGTAGTAGTTCGTTTCATGTTTTGTCGCTTTGCGCATCGAAATGATGCGAATTCGATCACCCCGCTCGGCGTGCGCGACATAAATCACGATGCCATCCAACAAGCCGAGTGTAATAAGCCGTTCCTCGCCATAATTCTTGCGTTGATCAATAATTGTTGCCGTTGGACCAGCAAAAATTCGGGGCGCGTCCACGAAGTCAATTTCATGCTTTCTGAGATTTGACTCACGTTTGACTTCATCCCATTCAAACTTCACTTTTATATTGTAGTTACATGCGTAACGCTGTCAAGGAATTGCTGAATATCGTAGTTACTCAGATCGGTCATTGATCCAGAGTTGGCGCTGAAAGAACACCGACGATGGCGCGTCTGCGCCGAGTGGAAAAACTTATCGAAGGTTTCGAGTCACCTTATGGCATGGAGCTACTCGCCAGCGTCCATTGGGTCATCAAACAAGATAATGTTGATTCAACGGATGCGAAAGCAATCACGAGTGCGATTCAGGCTTGGAATGAACGAAAGCACAATTTATCGTGTTACAAAGGGACTGATACAGCTTTTTCGATGTGCCCACGAACCAGATTTTCAATCCACCACGGGCGCACCCATTTGCAATCCAAAAGAAATATTAGAGATTGCAGCAGCAATTGATAATCGTAATGATCCATGGTGGGATGCCTCACGACTCAGGAATGGAACTTTGTGGGATGATCCTCAGGTTTGCGAAAAACTGTTATCAGCTGACAAGGCTGCGCATAAGTGCCTACTTGATGAGGTAGAAAGACTAAGTGATGAACTTAAGAAAAAGCGTATTTTGAATAAGCAGCTTCGAAGAAGACTTCTTATTCTCTCGCTTCTCATCGCTTATTTGGAAGATCGTCAGGTGCTTCTGCCGAGCTACTTTGGACGATTTCTAGTTGGTGCCTCGCGATTCTTTGAGGTATTGGCTAACAAGGATTCTCTGATTAATCTATTGGCGGACCTAGAACGCCAATTTAATGGCGATGTTTTTCGTCTAGATAATGCAGATCGCGAAGCGTTGGTAGGTAGCAATCAGCTAGTTCGTTTTGCCCAATTGATCGAAGGTGAACAAGAACTTGGTGGTCAACGAACATTATGGAGACGTTACTCATTCAAGGATTTACCTATTGAGTTCATAAGTCACATATATCAACTGTTCGTTACGGATACGCATAGCTCAGTCTATACACCCCCTTTTTTAGTAAGGTTGATGCTAGATGGGTGCAGATCTCAAATAGTGAGCCAAAATTGACATAACAAAATTAGTTGGCTATAGTTCTGCATGTGAGTCAGCCTCAGAATGCGGTTTTTCCAGCATAAATCAGCGACTCTCGACTCATAGCTTGAACCGCAGGAT